>NZ_KI421507.1:0-2837 GCF_000473205.1 Pseudophaeobacter arcticus DSM 23566 | reverse complement strand
GGCTGCGCCTCAGGGTCAAGCAGCTCGGCGTAACCTGCCCTGATCAGATCCTGGCCCACATCATCAGCAACGGTTGGCTCGGTACCGGCGGTAAAGCTGCGGGCAACACTGCCGCAGCTGGTTGTGATTTTGATTTTCATGGGGTCACCCTCGGGAATAAGAAACAGAAAAGCGGCCCCCAAAGGGACCGCCTCAACACAGCCTGAAGGCTGGCAAATCAGGCTGGCAGATCAGGCCGCCATCTGCAGCGTCTTGATGGCCTTGGTCTGCCCCGGCGCGCCGTCAATGCGATGCACCCCCATAATCCCAAGGTTCGGAAAGAACTTCTCGCGCGCCACACCAATCAGCGGATTGCCCACCTTGCGCACATAATATTGCGAGTAGTCCCCGAAGGCGATCGGCTTGGCCGAAGCGCCAATCTTCGCCATCGCCTGGTTGAACGACACCGGCTTGCCATTCAACGACGGCGTCACCCCTTTGGTCACGTCGCCATCCGACCAGAGATAGCGGCCATTGGCATCCTTGATCTTGCGCAGCGCCTTGACCGTCCCATCATGCATCTGGAACCGCACCTTGGGACCGGTGCGATAGGCCGGATCCACCGAATGCTCCAGATCAATGATGTCATCAAAGGTCAGCGCCGCCGCCGATCCCGCCGCATGGCCAACCGGCGCGCCAGTCACAAACCCAAGTGGTTCATTGGTGCCACTGCCCACCGTCAGCCACCTGTTGCCGGTGCGCCCGATGCGCTCCCCGATCAGCTGACCCAGCAGCGCCTCAAAGCCAAAGCTGGAATCCTGTGCCAGCTCAAAGGACCATTTAATCCAGGGCGTTTTCATCACATGGGCCAGCAGCTGCGTCTTGCCGATGACGATGTCGCCGCTGTCATCATCCACCCCCTCTTCGCCCTCCGCGTGCGGGTCCATTTCGGCGTCGGTATCGTCCACCATCGGCATATCAAAGGGCGCGCCATTGGCCAGATTGATCTCGGTGGCAATCGTCCCATCCATCATCGGGCCATGGGCGGCAGCGGCGATATTGATGGTATTGGCCAGCGTGGTGGGCACCAAAAATCCCCCCTGCGCGCCGGTGCCAGTATTCTGCGCCCGGATCTCCTGCGCCCCCGCCCGCAGGGCCTCGCGCGCTTCGCGGTCCAGTTCAGACATATCCGCCCCATTGGCAAGATACTGGCGGAAGGCCTCGCGGTATTCATCGCCAACCGCCTGCGCCGGGTTGTGCTGGCGCTCTTCCTGACCGGGGCGCTGCGCTTCACGCGCTTCGCGCTCCTGGTCCTCGCGGCGCCGCTCTTCCTGCTGCGCCGCCTTATAGGCGCGCTCTTCGCGATCGGCCTGCGCCACCACGCTGTCGCGCTCATCCATCATGGTGTCAAATTTCTGATGCGCCGCCTCAGCCTCCGCCTTGGGCGTTTTGTCCGTCACGCTGTCCAAGATAGAGCGTGCTTCGGTTTCGATTGTCTTGGCGCGTTCGCGCAGTTCCTTGATCTTGCTCATAGGATCATCCTTTGATGTTGAGATTGGGTTTGGGGGATTGGGTGTACAAACAGGCGCCTGCCCGAGGCGCGAGATCTATCTGGGCGGTGGAATGCGCGCTCAGCTGCCGCTGGCCAGTCGCATCCGCATCTGCATCTGGCGGCGGTGCAGATCGCCGCTGCCGCCAAGTGCCAACTGTTTTGAGCGCAGGCCGATTGCAGTGCCCTCATAGGCCGGGTCCGTGACGATCGAGACATCAAACAGGCGCACCGACTGAATGCTGCGCACCGCGTGAGCGCCGGTTTCATCCCAGCTCTCTTTCTCGGCCTCAAAGGCAAAGCTCATTTTTGACAAATCGCCGCGCCGCATCTTGGGCAGGATCCGCATCACATCCGGGTCACTGGCATCCAGCGCCGTATCCACCCGCAAACCCCGCTCATCTTCCGTCAGCGTCAGCGTGCCGGATGTGGTGCGCGCCAGCGGCAGATCCCGGTGATTGATCAGGAATGTCACGTCATCACCGCGCTGTAGTGCCGCGCTGAAGGCACCGCGTTCCACCACCTCCGACCAGCCCCAGCTGTCCAGCGGGCCAATCTCCGCCGCCTCGCCAAAGACAGCGGCATAGCCGGTCACATTGATCTGGTCGCCCGCAGCCTCACGCAGCTCAACGGGCGCGAGGGCGCAATAGCGCACCTCACGTTGCAGCTCGCTCATCGCGACCTCCTGTTATTTGGTTTCGGTTGTCTCTGTGGTCTCGTCTGGCTCTTCGGCAGGCCTGTCGCTGTCACCATCCACGCTATGGCCGTCGCCATCATCCGCCGGGGGCGCATTCTTGTTGAAGGCCGTGCCCGCCATCTCCAGCGGCACCGTGGCACCCTGAATAAACAGGGTATTGCCCCCCGCCAGTGGCGGTTTGTTCATCATTTCCCGCCCCTCATTTGGGGTCAAAAGCGCGTTCTGCACCGCCTTCACAATCGCCTCGATCCGGGTCTTAAAATCGCCCCGCATGATGCCGTCCAGATCCAGCTTCACATAGCGCCTGGAGCCGCGCCCAAAGATCTTCAGCGTCAGCTCCTGCTCAAACTTCTCAACCCAGCGCCGCAGGGTATGTTTGACCAGGTGCAAATCCTGATGCTCGATATTGTTGTAATTGCCCTTGCTCAGCTCCTGCAAAAACACCGGCGGCAACTGATAAATCCGCGCCACCTGCCCCACCGCAAAGATCTGCACCGGCGTCAGCTGCATTTTTTCTGGGTCATCCCCCAGCCGCACCAGATCATGCCCCGCTGGCATCGGCAGGATCGGCTTGCCATCCTCCGCCGACCGGCGCGTCACCTTCATCAGATC
>NZ_AXBF01000008.1 GCF_000473205.1 Pseudophaeobacter arcticus DSM 23566 | reverse complement strand
CAGCGCGCGTGGCGGGCGATTCTAGTCGACACCCTCAAAGCTACGATCTGACCAAAACGGGTCTTCTGGATCAGCCAGCTTCTCTTGCAAAGCATCAAGCGCATACTGGATGAGCTGCCCCTGCACCCAATCTTGCCGATCACAAATGGCGACAATACGCTCCTTATCTTCTGCCCTACCCTTCATAGCTATCTGCGCATTGCGACCTGTCTGATAGAACTGTGAACGGCGCATCGTGCCCTTTTTGGGCTTTGCGCGTTTCTGGAACCCCCGCTTTTCGGCAACTTTCTCAACCGCTTGAACAGTCTTAACATCTTGTGCTGGTGGTGGAGTAATTGCTGGCTTTGGAGAGAAACTGGCGAGTAGATCATCGCCATCTTCATCATCAAATGCGCTACGGATGCCGCCTTCATTTGTCATCAGACGGCCTCCCGGACGTTTGGCTCAACTCCACAAGTATCTGCCTCAAGAGACTTAAGAGTACGAGCGACTTCAAGTGCATACACTTTAGCATTGAAGTAAGCCTTGGATGGGTCGTTCACCTTTTTCGGATCGAGGTTGAAGAGCGTAGTACAGTAGCCAAAAATCGCAGCAAAAGCATCACGCATGATGAGTTGAGTGTTGAAGACCTCAATCCCATGCTCACGCATATCTTCCTCAGCCTGTTTGAGTGTCCGTGACCGGGCCACGGCGGGCTGCATGGTCAATAACACGCGGATCGGGATATCACGGTTGAGCTTGCGGCCAACTTCACGCACATACTTAATCGCTTTCCCTGCATGTCGTTGGTCCAAAGGCTTACCGTTCGTCGTGACGATAACCAAATCCGAAACAGACGCCGCACGCGCTGCCGTGAGATTTGCGCTCCCTTCACAATCCACGATTACGAACGCGCTACGCAGGGTTGCTGCGTGAATCGCCTGAACAATTTCGTCCTCTTCAAAGGCCGGAACGATCTCAAACCCATGTTCATTGCCTCCAGCTTGAACCCATTCTTTAAAGGGTTCATTCTGATCGGCTTCAATAACCGTGACGGAATTACCCTTGCCAAGAAGCTCAGCAAGCAAGAAGGCGGATGTGGTTTTACCAGTGCCGCCTTTTGTTTGAAAGAATGTAATGACTGGCATATCTGCTCGATGTTTTTGTTATACTAAAAAGACTTGGCACAATAATCATCTCATAGTCGAACACCATCAGTCAACCGTTATCCGATTAGTTAACTGTTACCTGTAATGTTAACAGTTAACTAATCGGATAACTATTATGAGAAAATTGTCCTCTACCGCTCTTGCCCATCATCGCGATCCCGCCTGCGATCTTTGTCGCGGGATGCCCCCTGCGCGTCATCAAACGAGCCGCGCATACACCTGCTATACGAGGGTGGGAACGGAAGGAAACGTAAACGAGCACTTGGGGCGGCACGAAAGCGGGACAGGTCCAACTGGATCCTACGCACAAACCTTCCGACGGGGCCAACAGCCCCCAAAGACCGCCGATTTCTAAACTTTGGAAATGGACCACTCAAGTGGGGCTGCTCAACAAGTCGATCCACCTTAGCTACTGGTCCGAAATCCCGCGACCACCTATCAACTGGCCGACTGAACCGATCAGTGTTGCGTCATAGCCCGTGACAATTCGGCTGCTAATGTACACAGTAAGTTCCGTGGCGACCATGGTCACGGCCACTCCAATGGCCACTCCGGTTACGCCATAAAAGTACCCCCCCAGACCGATTGTCACGATGGCTATGAAAAGCGCGAGAACAGAAATCTTCACGCTAAGTACCTCATGGCCGGTCATATTGAGTAAAAGCCCGCTAGCTCCTGTAATTGCTCGAAAAAAGTGACCTCCGGCAAGAATCAGAAGAATAGGATAAAAGGGTACGAAATTCTCACCTACCAATTCGAGAACAACATCGCCGTAAAGCGCTAGGATACCAAAGCTTATTGAAGCAGGCACGAAAGCCAGAGTTGCTCCGAGCGCCAAGTCCGAGCGCAGGCGGTCGAAATTTCCAGAAAAATGCGAGGCAGACAGTCTAGGCCCAAGTGCGACAACAACAGCGTTCTGGGTGAATGATACAAGACTCGCCGTTCGAGATGCCAGAAAATAGGGGCCGGCGCTCTCTTCTGAGAAGAATATTGCGATGGCGATGACGTCGAGGTTACTGATTCCGATCGCGGTAATATTGGTGACCCATAGACGGCGCATCACGGGCCGTATCTTACTCCAGAGTGCTACGTCGTACGAGGATTCCTCAGAAGGAACTGTTGTTTCAGTGATTTGGGCTAACTCCGATTTGATCAGGTGATGCTGCATAGCGACGAGCCCCCCTAGAACTGGTATGGATACGAGCAGGAGAGGAAAAAACTGTGTTCCGGGCGCGAACGTCTGAGAAACGCAATAACCAATGGGGAGCAAGGACAGACGCCAGAGCACATCGCGGGGACCAAGGGCAAAAGCGATACGATCGAAGCCTCGCAAGATCGATGCGTTCAATTCAGCCATCAGGAAAAATGGCAACAGCATGAAGCTAGCTATGAGAGCAAGGGGACGTTCGAAAAACCTTACCTCCGGTTCAAACCAGACCATTGCAACAGAGTAGAAAACTCCTAGAAGAGAAAGCACTAGAGACAGGCGTAAAGGCAGGCGCGAAGCCCGCCGGATCACCTTCTGCAACAGATCCAGGCGGTCAGTGGCTCGTAGCTCACCCGTGGTGCGCAGAAACCCCATCGGCACGCCAAGTGCAATCACTGTCATAATAAAGAGCACTGAGCTTAAAACGGTCGCGAAGCGCCCGAAATCTTCGGGACCTAACCAGCGGCCTAAGAAAAACACGCACAGGTAGGTCGCCGTTGCGGCCATTACTCGTAATGCAAGGGAACTCAGAACGATACGTAGAAAACCCATTTTGTGTGCCTATTTCACTGGTTCTGGAGATATTACCGCTTGGACCCGCCGTTGGGTCTGAGCGATTCGCTCCCTAATCCGGCGCTGCCGCATGAGAACGCCGAGGCATAACCCCGGTGCACACCACATGTAAAATGAAGTGATAATTCCACCATCGATGATTGCGGAGGTACCTAGCAGTACGAAGGTCATCCGCGCCCGTGCCACATCTCGATCTGGCAAGACGCCCCGCGTTTTTCTTAGGCTCATCATGATAGTTAGAATGAGCACAATCATCAACGGAATGCCAAGGTACATTGAGAGGCGTAAGAACAGACTCTTAGCAGTCAGGGCATTGCCTGTTAGCAAATCGTTGCGCACTTCCCAGAGGAACGAAATCTCCACCACTCTTTGGGGGAAGTAATAGATCTCATTTGACCATCCGATGCCAAATATAGGGTTCTCTAGCACGATTTGAGCGGCGGTATAATTGTAAAAGAAGCGGATGATGGCTGAGGGGTCTGCATTTAGTGCAGTGAGGCGTGATAGTATCTGTGCAAAGAGTACATCTCCAGCCACTATCAGCGACACCATGGCCACAAGACCAATAACGATCAACATACGCCGCTTCCAACCTTTCACCCGGTTGGATAAGGTGATCAGGAAGAACGCCACAATCACCAAGAAAATTCCTGTGAGCGCCATCGAGGCCATACCAAGCGCGAGGACCAGCAATACACGCTTGAGAAGCATACTTCCTTCGACCGGATAGACGAACCAAGGCAGGAATAAAATACACAGGAGTTTGGAAAATTCTGAGGGTTCCATGGTCGTTCCGTTGATCCGACCAAAGCGTTCGATATATGATACGCCAAGATTATCGCGCGAGCCTTCGAAGACCGGCCAGAGCGATGAATAAAACGGGTTGGCCACAATGCTCGAGGCCACTTGCAGTAAAGTGTAAGCGAAGAAGGCGCCAAAAGCTAACTCAATGCTACGTTGCAAGGCTCTGGGAGACATCTTTTCTCCGATCACCACAGCCGTACAAATAAGTAAGATAAGGAATATCGGGACAATACTTGTCACGATTGACTTACGCAATGGGTTAGTATCGTAAGCAGAGGCCCCTACCGCCGACAGGAAGGCACCGTGAAAGACGGTCATCCCCCCGGCGATTACGAACAGAATTGCGATCATGCGCACCAGTGCACCTTCGGGGCCGTGGCGCTGCAGTACGTTCAGGATAGAGCGATCCAGAAGCAATAGCATAGCCAAGACTAGAAAGGGAAAGAGGCTGAGGTTGGCGTCGAAATTACCCAGTAGTCCAGGTTTGATCATTGCGCAAAATGGCAGGGTCACGATGAAGATCTGGTACAACAGGCGCATAATCAGCCTTGCCCCCCCCCAGATATTTTATTGCGTAGCGCACTACGATAGATCCAGCTCTGTGCAGCGATTGGCATCATCCGCAAGCCCAGCCGGGCAATTGGATAGAGATAAGCGGTGCTCAGAAATCCTCGTTTGGCGCGTACAGCGCGAGTGTACCAGTGTAGCTCAGTTAGGCCTCTCCACAGTGACCGGCGGCGCGCGAAAAACGAAGCATCTAAGCGCCAGTTGAACAGCCGCTCAGGTACATTGGCGAAAAGATATCCTCGTTCCGCCAAGAGCACGAGGAAAGCAAGGTCTTCTGACAGATAGGCATCCGGATACCGGATGGCGCTGTCCCTAAGCAGGTTACCACGCATGCAGAATGTCGGATGTAGAACCGGATTGAGTTTGATCAACGCATCTGAACAGGCTGCTGCAGTCTGTGGAAAGTTCCGTAGCCCAATTTCCATGCCCGCTTCGTCTATGTCACGCGCTTGACATCCGACCAAGGCGATATCGGGATGTGCCTGCATGTACCGGATCTGCGTGATGAAGCGATCAGGGTCACTTACGTCATCGCCATCCATGCGGAAGACGAAAGCCTCGTCTTCCAAAATGTCTATTAGCCGATTGAGGGCGGTTCTGAGTCCCATGTTCCGCTCGTTTCTAATGATGCGGTAGAACCTGTCAGCGTTGTCTTGCAGCCAAGCATTATGGGTGGTCGGCAAGGGTCCGTCACAGCACAGATAGATGCGTGGGTGCCCCTCAAGTCCGGCCTGTAATTCTATTGAAGATATAGCGACGTCCATGTAGTCGAGTCGATCCGACTTATATAGCGTTGTCAAAACCGCTGTTTTCTGCTGATCATAAATCATGACGTGTCTCCTAGATGGCAATCGCGGGGGCCTGATAGAGTGGGACAGAGATCCGAAAATTGCAGAAAAGACCGCACTGTTAAAAAAAAGACGATAACCCCGTCAGTATGGCGTGGATATCGAGATCACCGCCAAGGTGGCTTAACCCCGTTAGGGTCAATGAGGGCATAGGTACTCTCGGCATGGGCAGGTAAATTGGTCAAATAACAACTTTTCTATATTTCATCGTTCGAATGGAATTTATCGTATTTTGTATATGAATACTGGTTCCTTTCACTCTAGTTTCTCGGTGTCATTCTGTCCACATCACACGCCGATAAGTCGCCATTTCACCTTAACTTCTGGTGTGGTATTCTGCGACTCATGCTCTCCGGATCTGTGGATTTTTTCAGTATCTCGGCAACAGAAATAACGAAGTCCTCATCGCTCTGTGCTACATGCAGCAAGGGATGGTCTTCGATCCCCTCACCTCCCACGGGCGACACCACCGTGGGTATTCCAGCATCAATGGTCTCGAACACTTTGATCTTGACCCCAGATCCAAGCCGCAGAGGAGCGATGGCAACATCTAGGCTGGTGAAGATTTCCACCGGATCCTCTATGAAGCCAGTGACGTGAACATACTCACCCTCCAGGGCCAGAACGTCCTGAGTGGGGTGTGCTCCCACAATCCATAAATGCGCCAGTGGCACCTCTTCGCGAACGCGTGGCAGTATGTTTTGCGTGAAATGGATAACGGCATCGACATTTTCATGCCGGGCCATGTTACCCCAGAACGCAATGCGTCCTGGCACGATACTGTCGGCAGTGCGCAGCATTCCTTCAGTATTAATGGTGCCCCGCACGGCCTCCGCTTCGGCCTCCTGTCTAGGGAAGAGGGCCTTGATGTCACGTGCGTCATCCGGCGACAAGGTGCGGAGGCGCATCACCCGATCCCAAGCAAGCAGCTGCCAAGCTTGGGCGCGTCGGCTTTGAAATTCGTAGAACCAGGCTTGTTTCCAGTCCAGTTGGCTAGCTTGCCGGTCATAGAGTTTTGATACCACATCATGTTGCCGAAACGTGAAGAGCGGGAAGTCTACAGGGGACAGAGCAGCGAGGCCTTGGGTGAAATCTGCGTAGAAATCAGTGAATTTCGGATCCTTAAGCAACGTTTCAAGTGTACCATGACCGGCCATACGCCGGGCTGAAGCAAAAATGGGCTGTACCGGTGTTTTCAATAGGCCCTTGATCTGATCGTTCCTGTGCACGCGGATCACCGCTGCTACCGCGACATTTGCGGGCCACACATCTTCAAATGAGTCCAACGCATCAAGATCGTTCACGAAGTAGATGATACTGACTGCCTTGAACCGCTCTGCGAGAGCCACGATCTTGGCATAAGCGAGTTTCTGCCCGGAGGAATTTGCCTTTGGATTGGGGGAGAACCCGCACAGGAAGAGCAATGTCCGCTCTTTTTCGGGCGGCAAGATCAGGTCGCCAGCCTCTCGCCGCCACTTGTCCAAAATGGGTCGCCAGGTATTCGTGTCAGCGTCGGAACCCAAAAACGCCTCAAAACGGTCAATCTCGCGACCATAATAGCGGATCAGAAGGGTTTTGACGGCTTCGGGTAGGGCAGTTTTCTTGCCGGGGAAAACTTCTGGGGTCAAACCCTCTATGGTATCCGGGACCGGGCCACCGGCATGATCTAGGAGATCTTTCAGTATGTATTCCGGGTTTTCCGATATATGCTCGAACGGATATAGTCGCACGCGATGTGCTCCAAATACAGCCTCCCAAGTTTCCATTTGGGTGGCGTAGTCCGAATAGCGGCGAGACCGCCCCAGTAGCAAATGATGTACGAGATCTCGGACAGGAACGTCATCGAGGGTCCAACCGCGATCAAAGGCGGTTTCCATGCGGGTTCCTGACCAAGCCCGTTGTATCGGGTTGCGCGCGATGAAGGCGATACGCAGATTGGGAAACAAGGATCTAATTGCCGCGATGCGCCAGCGCGGCATCGGTCCATAATCGGGAGCCACCTCTACCAGCGGCAGATCGTCCTTGGCATCGGCATATTGAGTTATGTACCGCCGTATTGACCACATGCGTCCACGATCAAAATGATGGCATTCCTTGGTTCCTGCCACATTGGCGAGACAGAGATCTTGAAGTTGCGCATGCACCCATGTAGTCCCTGATTTCTGAGCTCCGATCACCAGTAAATCAAGGGGTCGCGAGATACGGCGTCTCAGCCAAGCTCTATAAAGAGGAACGTTGAGAACAAGAAATAATTCGCTCGATCCAACGATAAACTGGGCAATTTTTTTTACAACAGAACCCAAACCAGCACTTTTTCGGTATGGGTTTCTGCCTATTATTCCATTGAGCATTTCAATGTCTTTCTGCAAAATCTCTTGCACTGCCGTAAAAAGCCCGTACGGCGGCTTTTACATTGCGCGACTGGGGGTACTCAGCTTAGTTTAGAAAAATACTCTTGCCCTTCGCAGCTCTTCCTCATGTAATTGATGCAGTCTGCACCAATCAATCCCCAAGCGCATTGATTGGTGCAGTAATCAGTGACGGCGTAATCTGATCTATCGTACGCCCCCAACGGGTCACAGGATTTTCAGCGATAAACACAATGTCATCTGGCCGCAGTTCAAACTTGGATGCCATCGCGAGGTTTGCAGCATTGCGCACGTCAAGGTGCCAAGCAGTCACAGCACCAAATTCGCGCAGATCATCTGAGGCCCGCAGTACATAGACCTCCGATGCATCGCCGGTTTCCTTTGCGATGCCGCCGCCGGTATCGAACAGGGCATCCGCCAGCACCGCCTTGCGGTTAAACGGCAGCGTGTAGCGGCCTTGGGTGCGTACTTCGCCGCTCAGGTAGACATAGTCGCGATCAACCCCGTCGAGATCGAGAGTCCGGGTGAAGTTATCGCGTCGCTCATTCAGGTCTGCGCGACGCAGGGTAATGGCAGCTGTCAGCTCATCCAGCGCGATTTCACGGCCAGAAACAGTTGTCTGCACCCGTTGAATCTGCTGGACAAAATACCGTTCAGCACGATTGAGATCGTAATCAGTATCCACAAAGACTGAATCTCCGGCGACCAAATGCAGGTTTTGCAGGTCTGAGCGGGAATAGAGATCTTCCAGCGGGATTTGGTACATCTGCCCTTCGCGGTATATGCGCACAGAACTCACATCAATATCCCCAACGGAGACTGAGCCCGCGCTGGAGAGGGCTTCGCCCAAAGTCAACGGTGTGAGCGTGATCGGCATAACACCTGGCTGTCCGACAGCCCCGCCTACCGAGACGCGGCGAGAGTTAAATTCTGAGACTTCAAGGCTGAATGTCGGATCCAGCTGGCTTTCGACTAGGCGCTGGAACAAGAGCGCTTCGCCCTCGTCCACCGTGAGGCCGGCAAGACGTACGCGGCCCACATCCGGGATATTGATCGAGCCATCATCCTGAACGGTATAGCCATTGCGACTATTCTGCGCGGCCAAAAGCCCGGATAGCTCGCCCACGGTGCCCTGGGTAGACGGGGTCGAGAGTACGACAACATCGCCCACGCCGATGGTATAGGGACTATTGGTGACAGGAGGTGGGGGATCCAGGCGCAGCGTATTACGCACACCATCCTGGGTCGAGGGGGCCGCAGGCAGTGTACCAATTCCGCGCGGGGACGCGCCGGCACCGGATCCAGCCGACAAACCAAAGACCACAGGCAACGTTTTAGGCTGATATGACGCGCGGTTAGCCACCAGAACCGTTTCTGGCGTCATTGCCACTACACGGACCTTTCCGGTGTCAGACACACCGGCTTTGACAGAAGGGCTGCGATAGATTGTAGAACATCCCGCCAAGATCCCGGCTAGGGCAAGGGCGCTACAAGCAAGGGTCAATGGGCGCACGATGCTGTCTCCAATCACTAAAAATCTCAAATTCACTCTGGTACCCTCTTCATAAAGAGGTTGCCGAGAAAGTCACCAGTCCACTGCGAAGACTGGATAATCTCAGGGCTATTGGGGCGCAGCCAATAGGTGTTGCTGAAAACCTGATCGGCTCCAAAACAGTCCTCTTCCATCTTCAGAGCCGAAATCGCCAAACCTTGGACAAAAATCTCCGCGCGGCCCTGTGGGGTGATTTCGCACCGGTAGGCATGCAGCTCGATCTCGTCATTGCCATTCAGAAAACTGTGGAACCGCTCGGCGGTTCCGGCTTGCCCCGCCTGCACCAGTTCCAGGCTCTGGTCGATGTCGGAGCCGGAAAGTCCAGAGCCAAAACCCTTGGCAGATGTCAGCATGCCGCCCTTTAGCGTGATGGTGGCGCCATCCGCCGTTAGCCAAGTTTCAGTGCCGGCGCGCTGGGTTTCCAGCAGCATGACCCCAGAGAGATCACGGCTGGGAAAGCCCACCTCCAGGCGGGGGGGGATCGGGCGCACCGAGGCCAGTGCATTGGCGCGCGGATGAAACCGCGGCGCATCGCGGTTCAGAGAGCCGCGCAAGAGATCAAAATCGTCCTTTGCATCACCGCAGGCAACCAGCAGGCTAAGCAAGACAAAGGGGAAAAGGCGCCGGATCATCGCAGGAACCGCCCCCAGCCTTTGGCCAACTGTTGGCTGCGCGCTTCGCGGGTAAAGCCATAAAGGCGGTTGCGCACATTAAGCCGTGCGCCACCATCGCGCAGAACCGGCCGGATCACCTGCCCTAGCTTGTTACGCGTGGGACGACCAGTGAGCCAGGAAACGGGAATTTCAAGCCGAATACCTTTGTCAAAGGAGCCCTCGCCAAAGTCGCTAAAGCCAACATCGGTCAGAGTGAAAAACGCACCAACCTTAAAACCATTGTTGAACTCTCGATCCACAGAGAGGGTCGCCCCGTAATCACCGGCGAGATACCGACCCACATCCACCTGCGCATGGTAGTCGCCGGGCAAGTCGTAGTAAGCTGAGATGTGACCAGTCGCGACGGAATAGTCCTGGAACCCAAAGAGAACATCAAAATCGCGCTGTTTGACGTAGTTCAATTCACCCCCAACCGCCAGACGGCTGTTGATCGGGAACCAGAGCAGCTCAGCAGAAAGCCCACCATACATGGTTTCAAGATAGCCAAAGGTAGCGCGGGCATAGAGATCGCGACCCGGCTGCCAGATATGTTCTGCGGTCAGGTGTTCTAGCCGTAGGTCGGATTCTTTTGCGTAGCGCCCCCAATTCGACCGGACCTTAGGCAAAACAGAATTAGACACTCGCGTTACAGTGTCCAGGTTGCCAGCCAAAGGCATACGGACCGAACCGGACAAGCTAAAGCCTGGGCGCAGAGTATAGTCCGCGCCCAGTGTCGCGCCAATTTCATACCGCAACGGCGAGTCAGGATCAAAGAAAGACGCCTGAAAATAGGGGCCGATACGATACTTGAAATCAGGAAAAGCGCCCTCGGTCAGATGGCCTTCAAAAAGCGGCACCGCATTGGAAACCTCCGCACGGGCAAAGCTGCGCCAAGCCCCGTCTGGATCGTACTCCAACTCATAAAGATCGGCACGGTTAATGCGCACCGAGCTGAGAGGCACCCCATTGCTGACTATCGCGATATCAAAGGCTTCGACCTCTGGCTCCTGGGTGTTGGCCAGAACACGCGCTGCGCGCCCAACCGCCTGCGCCGCCTGGCCATAGGTGCCATTTTCCACGCCGATACTGACGGTTTCGCCATGCCGCTCCAAAGAAACCAGCCGCAGCCCCTGCTCGTTCAGCTGTTGCCGTAAAACCGCCTGTTTTTGCGCTGGTCTACCAGTGTCATCGTCAAGATTCCAACTCGCTAGGGCCACTCGGTCAACTGGTAACAAAGGAGGCGGCGAAGCGCCTTGGCCGCCCGGGGCTACGCTCTTTTTGGGGTCTATAAAGTAGGTGTAGCTGAAACCAAGGGTGGACCCATAAAGATAAGATCCAGTGAGCTGCGCACCGTTTTTGAATCTATACTGGACGCCAACGTTCAGAGGTGATCGCGCCTCAAATCCGATATTTTGAGTTTCTCTCGGGTATAGATCAGGAGAGTATTCAGCCATAAAAGTGAGGCGATCACTGTAACGCCAGCTAACACCACCAAACAGTGCAGCATCTCCGCGGAACCAGTTCCCAAAATCTAACTGTCCAGTAGTTCCAATACCACCGGCACCAGAGCCTGGTCTTGTATTAAATCTTTCGAAGAAATGCCCTAGAGGATTGCTGAAGCTGCCGCGCCCTGCGATCCTGCCCCAGCCAATCCCAGCTGTGAGTTTAAAGCGCTCCTGGATGGTTTTAGTCGCGACTAAGTATTCTGACGCATAAATCCCGGTCCCGCCAAAATCCCTGAGGCCCAGGGCAACGGCCGGCGCGCGACTGCTTTCTTCGCGAAGCTGAAAATGGATGTCAAAGCTACGGTCATACCGATTACCAATTGCACCATCAAATCCGTCAATCACCGCGTAACGAAAACTGCCATGCACCCAAGGAAGCATCTGAAAGGTCATGGTTGTACGTAGGGTACCGTCAAGCATGCTACCAGTAAACGCGAGAGTGCCATCCTCGAACATCTCTGCCGTGGGGATCTCCAGAAGGCCAGGTGTCCCATAGTTGGAAATCGTCTGAGCCGTTGCTGTTGATAAGCTCACTGCAGACACAGAGAGGCATAGGCTCACTAAGCATTTGGCGGTAAAAAGCTTCACTGGATTTAATCTATTTTGTTAACTCACGTTTTTACTAGATGAACGACCACCCCGTGTCGCCCGGATTGTTGAAAGTTCGCGCCTGTATGGGTTGTTTTTGCATCATGTGATTCTGTCTGCAGTGCGTGCTAAAACTCACAATAACTGCCTCATCCGTAGGCCTTTCTTCTCAAACGGCGTCAAGACAGGCAACAGTAGCCCTGATGTAAAATAATAACGCCAGAAATGCGGCTCTCCATGGGCTTAATTCACTGTCTGTTGCATAATCTAACATTCTCAGCATCAACCAAGTATGATAGTCTTTGCGGGAATGTGTTTAGGAGTATTTCTAATGATCAGAATTACCATTTTGGCCCTTGCTCTAACTGCAACCTCTCTTTCAGCGCAGGTCACTGTCCCGAGCACCGGAGCGGGTGCGGGCACCGGAGCGGGTGCGGGCGCCGGAGCGGGTGCGGGCGCCGGAGCGGGTGCAGGCGCCGGAGCGGGTGCAGGCGCCGGAGCTGCGGGAGCCGCTGCGGCTGCCGGGGTTACTGGTTTTGTGCCGCTTGTTGCGCCAGCCTTGGGTGCCGTCGCTGCAGCAGCAGGTGTTGCAGCTGCAGGCAGTGGTGGCTCGACACCATCGACGACCAGCACCACCAGCACGAATTAAAGATCTAAGTAAGAACAAAGGCGCGTCCGGATCGGGCGCGCCTTTGTTGTCCATACAGCCTCATTCCTGAACCTATCCCAGGATGGTAGGTATCGTTAGTTTGAATAATAGGCTGAGCCGTAGTTGCCGTAGCTATAGCCATAGGACTTCATCCGACGCGCATTGATCTGCCCCAAAACCAGGCCCGACAGGCGCAAGCTGTCTGTATGGAACAAGCGCAAAGATTCCATCACATCCTGATCAGACGTCGTGTCCCACTTGATCGTCAAAAGAGCGGCATCCACGTGGCGGGCAATCAAACGCGCATCCGAGACCAAAAGCACGGGCGGCGTGTCGATCAGGATCACATCATAAATCTCGCGCAGATCTTCGATCAGCTTACGAAACTTTTCTGAGGCAAAGAGATCCGCAGCATTTGTTGACGTTTTTTCGCCGGCCAAAACATCACATCCGACCAGCTCATCGCGAAACACGGCCTCTTCCAAGGTGGCATCACCCGTCAATACCGAGACGATACCTTTTAACGGCTTGCCCTGTAACTGTGCCGTCAAAGTCAGGCGTCTGAGGTCCCCCTCAATTAGTAGAACCTTCTTGCCTACTCCGGTAAAGTTCTGCGCTAGTGCAAGCGAGTTGGTGGTCTTTCCTTCTCCCGGCAACGACGAGGTCATCATGATCACCTGAGGCGGGGTATCCACATTGGACAGCAAGATAGAGGTACGCAGATTGCGCACGGCCTCTGCGGTTGCAGAAGAGGGTTTATCAGAAAGGTATTGCAAAATCTTGCGCGGCCCATTGGCCGGGAAGGTGGGGATTTGTCCCAGAACGCTATATCCGGTACGTTGCTCAAGATCCTTACTGGACCGGAACCCGCTGCGGCGGGCCTCTGCCAGAAGTACAAGTCCGGTGCCCAGCATCAGACCCAGAATACCGCTCATAGCGAGGATCAGGGGTTTCTTTGGCTCTGAAGGCTTCTGCGGCACCACAGCCTGAGACAGCATCCGGCTGTCTGCTTTCTGGATCCCTTCCTGCGCAGAGGTTTCTTTCAGGCGGGTAAGGAAATACTCGTACAGCAAACGGTTCGCTTCGGCTTCACGGGTCAGCTGCTGCAAGGTAATTAGATCCGTGTTTTGCTGCGCGACTTGCTCGGAAAGGCCACGCTCAGACAGCTCCAACGATGCAACCTGTTGCGTCGCACGGCGGGCTTCAAGTCCAGCCCGGGACAGCAGCCGCTGAAAAGTGGTATCAAAGGAGGAGGCAGCAGTAGGCTGCGTGTCGATCTGGCGCAACAGCCGCTGCAATTGTGGATCCCCACTCAGCTCCGCCTGCGCTGTACGTCCTTCCGCTGCTTTCAAATCATTGTACCGGGCGAGCGCCGCCCCTTCTGAGGCTTTGGCCAGCAAGATCCGCTCCCGCAGATCTTTTAGCTGAACTTCCTGGGCCTGCAGGACCTCCGGTGAAATCAAGGCCGTAGAGCCATTGAACTCAGTGACCTTAGCCTCTGCTACTTCGAGCTGGACCTGCAGTTCGGCAACCCTGTCCGTTAGCCAGGTGGTTGCCTGCTCAGTTGCGTCAAATTTAACCTCGATCTGATTGAGGATATAGAGATCCACAATTGTATCCGCGATCAGTGCGGATTTGACGGAAGCCTCAGTGGTCACGGTCACCTGAAAAACTAAGCTCAATGGTACATTTCGTACTGCAACACGTTCCAGAAGTGCAGAGATCACACTATCCCGAGTGATTTTTTCCTGAAGGCTATCCGAGAAATCTGCCGGAGCATCTGTTACCCCCAACAAGGCCTTAACCTGATCCTTCAGCCCAACAATAGCAGAGGGCAGTTGAAGGACATCGTTGAATTCAGGGTCCGAGACCAGATCGAGTTGGTCGACGACCTTCCCCATCAGGCCGCGGGATTTCAACACTTCGAGCTCTGAGTTGACCTCAGTACTATCCCCAGTCAGACCGCCCACGACGCTTTCAAGGTCCACGATACTTTTCTGATCTGTTTCCAGCATCACCACCGCACTGGAGGTGTAAAGCGGCGTCGCTGCCACATAGGCGTAATACCCACCCAGGATGATCGCAATCAGGGTCGTGAGTAGCACAATCCATTTTCCGCGCCAAAGAGTTGCAATGAGAGCCCCAATGTCAATGACATCGTCCTCTGGCGTGTCAGTTTCAGGAGCCTGACGCCGGTGGATCTGTGCAACGTTGGTCAAAGGAGATTGCTTCATTTGTCAAAAGGGACCTTCAAAATGGATAGGCTACCCGCACCTAGCAGCACGGATAGCCTGTAGAAATAACTATAAAAACGTACCATGGTCCAGTTCGTGTTACGAGCCCCTCAGCGGCCGGTACGCCCGAGAACGGAAAACGCGGTTTTTCCGATGATTTTCAAATCCATGAGAAAACTGCGTTTTTCAAGGTAGTCCACATCCATTTGTACTCGTTCACAGTAGCTAACGTCATTGCGACCCGAGACCTGCCATAGCCCTGTGATACCGGGCTTTTGCGCTAGATAAGAGGGCAGATCTTGGCCATATTTTTCCAGCTCTTTTGTTACCACCGGGCGCGGTCCGACAAAGCTCATCTCGCCTTTGAGCACATTCCAGATTTGGGGCAACTCATCGAGGCTTGTCTTACGTATGAACTGTCCAAACCGGGTAATCCTTGGGTCATTTGTGAGTTTGTGATCCCTGGCCCATTCTGCCGCCGCTTCTGGATTGGCCTTCAGATAGGCTTCAAGTCGGGATTCGGCATCTGCAACCATACTGCGTACCTTCCAACATTTGAAAACCTCCCCATTCTGGCCAATACGGGCGTGCCCAAAGAACCCAGGTGCGCCATCTCGACGGGAATAAGCCCACAACCCAAGAATGATTGGCGTTAGAACAGGCAGTAAAATAAAGGCAAGCACCAGATCAAATGCCCTTTTTCCAAAGGCGTGATAAATCCCTACTGGTTGAGGAACGATGTCAACTGCGGAGGCGTAATCGTTTAAACGCTGATGGAAGGGAACTGAATGCTGCATACTCTCAACCTTAAGATAAAATTAAACCGATACCCAAAACACCTGAAAACAGGGCAAAAATTACTTACCTAGATTCACTTCCTAGCCAAATCTAATAAAATTTTCTTCAAATTCTTGAGTCTTAGTTAACGCGAGTCCGCATCGAGATCAACAAGAGAAAACCATCAGTTTTCGGCAACTAAACTAAGTTTTTCAATAAAATAGGGGGCCGCGGCGCTGTCATACTTCAAACTATCCCCCTCGCACAACGCACAACCTTTGGGCGCTTCTCTCACACTTACTCCTAAAAAATGACACCTTTATAAACCCCACCTCAGGGGGCGGGGGCATTCAAAACCCTACCTTATTCCCCAAAACCGGCGGGGATACCTTTTTGTTCTCCTCCGGGAAATTGGAGGAAAAGACCCAAGTGCCGCAGTTCATCATCATAGCGTAGTGTTTCGCACACGCTTTTGTACGAAATGCGCACAAACCTACCCCGGTTTGAAGGTATTGGCGGAGTTCATGCTTACAAAAGAGATCTCACCTACTCACGAGGACCGCTGGCGATGCCGCTTCATGATTTCAGTGACGGTGTTTTTACTGAGGCCTAGGTCTCGTGCGATCCAGCGGTATGACCTTCCACTCGCCACGGCTTCGATAACCTGTGGGGCGAGCTTATCAGATTTTGGTCGTTGGCCTGGCTGGCGCCCAAGCTTCTTGCCGCGCGCCCGAGCAGTAACCAGACCATATTTTACCCGCTCGCTCAACAGATCACGCTCGAACTGCGCAATACCTGCCAGCATGGTGGCCATCATGCGACCATGACCACCTTGATCAAACCGATGTCATCAAAGGACACCCACTTCTGAAATTGCTTGCTCGTTTGAACAAAGAATCTTGCCATGATTGAGGAATGTGGTGCCGCACCGGGACGATTATAGGTTGCGCTGGTTTGGCGCGCTGCAGTCGCTTTGCAAGAGCTATCACGGCATCAAGAAACAGCGCGCCGACCAGGGAGGGGGGCTCTAAAAGTCTACACCTTTCAGTCCTGAAACCGGCGTGGGTAATCGGATTTATTCGCGCGCAATTTTATAGGGGGGGGTATGCATCACACTGGTACTGATATTCAGAGATTGATCAATCTCCTGGGGACCTTACTTGATGAGGTCGAGCGAGGGCCTGGCGAAAGCCAGTTGGCTATCTGAAACGGGATGGGCTGATTGATGAGCCAACACGTATGGTAACTGAGTTATCCGTCTCAACCCTTAGACAGATTTTGGCGTAATTTAAGCTACTCTTGGCACTTTTTGATCGGGTCAGGTTGTTTCGACATTCCTGATCTCTTTCCTATTTAGGATCAGTAGAGAACAAACTGCAGCTTACCTCAGTGTTCCGTCTTTATGGGGTAGCTTACCTAGCAACAGTTTTAAGGTGTTCAGTGTCATATGAAGGTTATTTGAAAGCAATGTCTTAGCATGATATCTAAGACTTGTACAAAGGTTCGAATTCTTATGACATTTGACTGTGTTGTTAAGGATCTTACATATAGATCCCCTTCTTTTTCTTCTCCTTCTTTTTCTTCTAACTTCATAGAGGGTAAGCACCTGTTATTAGATGAAAAATCGTGATGAATATTAGTATTTGGGCGGCTTCAGACTAGGGATTGGGCGGTTATGGATTAGTTTTGGGGCGGTTTCACCTTAGGAATTGGGCGGTTTGAAATTAGATATTGGGCGGTTTGTGTCTCTATCCTCCTTTCACCCTGTGGATAACTGCACATCTTGCCCCTAGCCAAGAAGTTATCTTAGAATTCGCAGAGCCAGGAGCTAAGAGAATTGCTATGAGTCATACAAACCGCCCAAATACTAATTTTTCGGATGCACACCGTACACTCACCCTCCAGCCCGCCATGGGGGAAATGATCAAACCCTCTGAGCTTATTGAAATCAAAGGGGCTTCTGGCCTTACCCTGGCAGATCGCAGATTATATAATATCCTACTGCAACAAGCGTTTGGCCCTGAGCTTGGGGAAGAAGGGCGGCGGTTTGAGATTGCGCTCTCCGACTTACGCGATACCCATGACAGTAACGATCGGCTGACCCAGTCGATTGAATCCCTGATGCGCACAGTGGTGAGCATCGCGCGAGAGGACGGCTCTACGGATCGGGTGCAGCTTTTGGGTTGGAACAACCTTGCCGACCCCAAACGAGCCCATGGCACTCTGAAATATTCTATCCCGCCCGAGCTTGCGGTCTTACTCAAGGACTCCCGTGTTTTTGCCAAACTAGAACTTGAGGTGCTCAAAGCCTTCTCTTCTAAATACGCGCTGGCGCTTTATGAAGCCGTTTCGCGTCGGGTGCGGCTGAAACATGTGATTATGGAGTCTTTCACTCTCGAGGACTTTCGCGAACTTATCGGGGTGGAGGAGGGCAAGTTGAAAACCTTTGGCAATCTCAATCAATATGCGATCAAACCTGCCCTACTGGAGATCAATGCCCTTGCCTATTTCAACGTCACAGTGGCCCCAACCAAGACTGGACGCCGGGTCACTGGTGTGATCGTTGGTTGGGGTATGAAGGATATCGACGCGCGTAAACAGGCCTATGCGGAACTTCAGCGCCCAAAAGCCGGACGCAAGGCACGCATCGATGGCTCAACGGAAGAAATCGCAAAACCCGGATATCAACAGGATCAGTTCCCAGGATTGGGGGACTCTGTTCCGGGTGGGTCTGTGCTGGAAGATCTGGACTGAGCTTCCAGCTGGTCAGACAACTGACGTTCCACATGCCCAAGATATAGGAAAAAGATACCCAGTCGCTAAACTATTAATATAATTTAATATTACTTCCCAAAAAACTAGCGGTAAGCTCCGCATTTGCGCCACAAGATCAGCCTAAGCGCGGCCTGCGGCTTTCCTATCCAGTCTTCGAAGCTTTTTTTGCATCGGAGATCTGACCATGTCGTTCCTGAATTCCGCACTTTCGATCACTGGACTGCGCAAGTTTGCCACGGTGGCGACTTTGGCAGTATCAACGCTGCTTATGCCTATGCACACAGCCAATGCCGCCCAACGCGCGCCCTATGTCGTTGGCAATGACCGGGGCGGATATCTGCATGATCGCCTGATCGAGCTGGGCAATCTGCAGCGCAATGGCACCCGGGTGCAGATCCGCGGGAAGGTCTGCTATTCCACCTGCACCATGTACATTGGCCTGTCTGGCACCTGTGTCGATCCCAACACAACCTTTGGGTTTCACGGCCCCTCCAAAAGCGGTCGTCGACTGGATCCACAGCAGTTTGATTACTTTTCGAAGGTGATGGCAGATTACTATCCAGCACCATTGAAGGATTGGTTCATGCGGAAAGGTCGCCACCAGATTTCCGGTGTCTACAAGATGAAAGGCACTGAACTGATCAAAATGGGCGTCCAGTCCTGCGCCTAAGCAGGAACGCAATCCAGTTGACGGACCGTTTTCGACCTGTTGCACGGCTTACCCGTAACGCGTATTTAAAACAAAGCACAAGGAGCCTCCCTGAGAGGTATTTTGTCTGTGATGGACGCAAGGGTTGAGGTAGACGCGTGCTTTCCAATTTATTGCAGAAACTGCGTGGTACTGTTGGCTTTTCGCAGCCTTGCCCCGACCGGCCCCTGGCCATCATCGGCGACGTACACGGATGTGCAGATCTGTTGCACAGGCTGCTGGCAAAGCTGCCCTCTGATGCGCAGGTGATCCTGGTTGGAGACTATATCGACCGGGGGGAAGACAGCGCAGAAGTCCTGCGTTTTCTGTGTGAGCAGCAGGACTTGATTTGCCTGCGTGGCAATCATGAAGACATGCTGCTTCGATTTCTTGAGGATCCGGAGCGTCACGGTCCCCGATGGCTCCAGTATGGCGGCTTACAAACCCTCGCGTCCTTTCGCATTGCCGGCGTGCACCCCGGAGCCACACCTAAAGCACTGACAGAGTGCCGCGACGCGCTGCTGGCTAAGATGGGAACAGAGCTGGTCGAGTTTGTGAACAGGCTCTCGCCCAGCTACCTCTCCGGGAATGTTCTGGTATCTCATGCCGGGGCAAACCCTTCTGTGGCGCCAGAATATCAGACCCCCAACGATCTGATATGGGGACATCCCGACTTTGACAGGGTGCTCCGCAAAGATGGCGTGTGGGTTGCGTATGGGCATGTGATCCAAGACAAGCCCACCGTATCTCGAGGTCGAATTTCTATTGATACCGGGGCCTATGCAACGGGCATATTATCTGCGGTTTACCTGACACAAGGCACGGAACCCGCCTTTATATCTACGCTGCACTAATGCCCTATTCGGACCACTGGATATGGTAAGGCTGCAAGCATCACGGATGCGAATAAAAATATGACTGAAAGGCGGGCGGTAACTCAAGCCCCATGCCGATAAAAAGCCTTTGCTGAATTTTCACGCTAGTTTCGCCCTAAAGGCGAAATATTAGTGACAAATTGTTCCTCTTCCTTGCCTCACATCCGAAGCTTCGTTACCAACGATATCATTGTAATTTCTGTTTCATAGAGTATTTCCTGTGACCCCAATTATCCCCATTCTTCTTTGCGGGGGCTCTGGCACCCGCTTGTGGCCTCTGTCGCGCAAGAGCTACCCCAAGCAATTTGTCCCTTTGATGGGCGAGGAAACCCTGTTTCAGGCCTCTGCAAAACGGCTTGCAGGGCAGGGCAATGGCGTCTCATTTGCAGCCCCATTGGTGCTGACGAATTCAAACTTTCGCTTTATCGTGACCGAACAGCTGCAGGCGGTGGGGATTGACCCCGGCGCCATTTTGATTGAGCCGGAAGGGCGCAATACAGCGCCAGCTGTGCTGGCGGCCGCTCTTCGTATCCATAGTGAAAACCCCGATGCGGTTCTGCTGGTGGCGCCTTCAGATCACGTTGTGCCCGATGTCGAGGCGTTTCACACGGCCCTAGTCCATGGGATGCAAGCCGTTGGTGAGGGTCAGTTGGTAACCTTTGGGATTACTCCGACCCACCCTGAAACTGCCTATGGCTATCTGGAACTGGCAGAGATGCCGGATGCTGCGGGTGATCCGGTGCGCCTAAAGCAGTTCGTCGAAAAACCGGACCTGCCCCGTGCCACCGAGATGCTGGCAGCAGGTAATTTCAAATGGAACGCGGGTATCTTTCTCTTTGCGGCAAAAGATATCATCGCCGCGTTTCAGACCCATGCACCTGATTTGATCGCACCGGTGCAGGCCGCCCTGGATCAGGCACAGACCGATCTGGGCTTCTTACGACTGGCCCCTGAACCCTGGTCAAATGCGCCAGATATCTCTGTCGATTATGCAGTGATGGAGCGAGCGGATAACCTATCTGTGGTGCCCTTTGATGCGGCTTGGTCCGATCTGGGCGGCTGGGATGCTGTCTGGCGTGAAGCAGGCCCGGATGAAAACGGCGTGGTGGCAAGCAGTCGTGCCACTGCGATCGACTGCCATGACACGCTGCTGAGATCCGAAAGTGAAGGGCTTGAGGTCGTTGGTATTGGCCTTGAGGGGATCATCGCAGTTGCAATGAATGACGCGGTTCTGGTGGCAGACAAATCCCGCGCCCAGGACGTAAAGCTGGCCGTTGCTGCGCTAAAAGAAAAAGGCGCGGCCCAGGCTACGGCTTTCCCCAAAGATCACCGCCCTTGGGGCTGGTTTGAAAGTCTTGTTGTGGGCAACCGTTTTCAAGTGAAACGCATTCTCGTCCATCCGGGCGCTAGCTTGTCCCTGCAAAGTCATTTCCATCGATCCGAACACTGGATCGTGGTGGAAGGCACTGCAAAGGTTACCATTGACGAAGAGGTCAGGCTGGTGACTGAGAACCAGTCCGTCTATTTGCCACTGGGTTGTGTACATCGAATGGAAAACCCCGGAAAAATACCAATGGTAGTGATCGAGGTACAAACTGGTGCTTATGTCGGAGAGGATGACATACTCCGCTACGAGGACATCTATGCAAGAAGTTAAAGATATCGAAGTTAAGATTGTACATTATTGTATGTGGGAATTCGTCGTTGAGCAGCCCTACTTGAGTGGTCCAACTTGAAAGTTAGTGCATGATTGGCCTTTGGTCCATCGGAACGATGGCCTCTGGCGCAGGTGGGCGGTAGCCCAATGCACTATGGGGTCGTTTGGTGTTGTAATGGCTCCTCCATCTTTCAATGATGATTTGGGCTTCACGTAGCGAGTAGAAGATTTCGCCGTTCAGCAATTCGTCTCTCATTCGTCCGTTGAAGCTCTTGCAAAATCCGTTCTTCCTGGACCTGTCCCGCTTTCGTGCCGCCCCAAGTGCTCGTTTAAGCCACCTTGCGTTCGAAAGCGACCGGGCTTTTCCAACCCAATGCTGAGTGTCGGCGGCGCGGATTGTAAAAGCCGTTTATGTATTCGAAGATTGCCATCTCAGCCTTGCGTCGCATCTCCCAAGGATGCCGCCAGATCAGCTCTGCCTTGATCGTCTTGAAGAACGTCTCAACAGCCGCATTATCGTAGCAATTACCTTTGCCAGACATCGATACCTTGAACCCGTGCTGGCGCAGGATTTTCTGATAGTCATGAGAACAGTATTGCGACCCGCGATCCGTGTGGTGGATGCAGCCTCTGGGCGGTGTTCTGAACGCAATGGCCATTTCCAACGCACGGATCGCCAAGTCCCGCTTCATCCGATTGCTGACCGCCCAGCCAATGACACGGCGTGAATGCAGGTCCAGGATCACCGCAAGATAAAGCCAACCCTCTTGGGTCCAAACATAGCTGATGTCACCGGCCCATTTCTGGTTCGGCGCGTTGGCGGTGAAGTCACGATCCAGCAGGTTCGGCGCAATGTTGAACTTGTGATCGCTGTCTGTGGTGACCTTGTGTTTACGGGTTCTGACGACGGATATACCATTCTGGCGCATCAATCTGCCAACCCGGCGATGTCCGACGTCCAAGCCGATTTCCTTCAGTTCTTCCGTCATCCGTGGCCTGCCGTAGCTGCCCAAGCTGAGACGAGATTGTTCCTTGATATGTGCCAGCGTCACCAGATCGGACCGCTGCCTGCGACTGGCCGGACGGCTGCGGAACGCCCGCAATCCGCGCGTGCTAACGCCGACGACATCGCAAAGACGATTGGTTGGAAAGTCGGACCTGTGTTCTTCGATAAACCTAAACTTCATTGCTTTAGGCCCGCGAAGAACTGGGTGGCCTTTTTTAGAATTTCCCTCTCCTCCTTGAGGAGCCGGATCTCACGTCGAAGCCGGTCATTCTCTTTTGCGAGGTCCAAATCCTCTTGCGACACCACATCCGTGTCTCGATGTGCTGTGATCCACTTATTCAGTGTCGACATACCGACACCCAAATCATCAGCCACCTGTTTGCGCTTCAGTCCACTGGTCAGTGCAATGCGCACCGCATCCTTACGGAGTTCGTCCGTCCGTTTCAGTCCCATAGTCAGTCTCCTTTGGTGCAGTAAATGCTATCAAAGGAGCGGTATCAAACCGCGACAGGTCCAAACCATATCCATCGGGAACGTGGTCCTATCCACTAAATACTGCGATTGCTGCCTTGTTCATTTCTAAGCAGATTCCCTCGTTACCCTCTAATGAGCAGGCGTTTGAGTGAAGCTCCAACTGATCAGTGGTGTTATATATGTGTTACTAAAGGTGTTACGGGAATCGGTGACTTCCTAACCCGCTGATATTACTTTTGAAATTCTGCCTATTTTGGACTATGGGTGTGTAGAGTATCGAAGAAAGGTGGGTAGACTATCGAAGAAAGGTGTGTAGACTATCGAAGAACATTCGCGTCTGGTGGGCAGACTGTCGAATAGTGGTGGGTAGACTATCGAATAATGGCACGGCCTCGTAAAAGAACAGCATTGCTTCCACAGAGGCATACTGAGCCTGATCTGTTCGTGTGCGACATCCTAGATGCCACCCCCAAAAGCGACAGGGCTTCAATGGAGCATCCATTGTTCTCGCTGTCGGTCAAGAAAGACATGGCCGCTTTCGAATATGAACAGGGCAATGTCAAAGTGAAGATCACGCCAGCGGCAGAAGAAGGCCGGGCTAACGTCTTCGACAGGGATATTCTGATCTATGTCCTAAGTCAGCTTATGGCAGCAAAGAATGAAGGGCAGGAAATCGGACGCCGTGTCCGCATCTCTGCCCATGATTTGCTAAAGGCAACTAACCGGCACACGACTGGACAGGCATACGCAACCTTGCGCCGGGCCCTCACCCGTCTTCAATTCACCCAGATTGAGACGAACATCCATGACCATGGTGTAGGTGAATGGCGCTCAATTTCGTTCATTACTGACGCAAAGATCGTCAAGGAAGACACCACGGGCCGTCTTCTCAGCGTAGAACTTGAAATGGGTAACTGGCTGGTGAAAGCCATTGAAAACAAAAATGTTTTGACGCTGCACAAAGCATATTTCCAACTTCGAAAGCCTCTGGAACGGCGGCTGTATGAGTTGGCCCGCAAGCACTGTGGAAAGCAAGAAGTCTGGCGCATCGGCCTCGATAAGCTGCAACACAAGACCGGCTCTACGTCTACGTCAAAGGAGTTCAAGCGGCTGGTAAAGGCAATTTGCAAGGCCGATGCGGACCAGTCCCATATGCCGGACTACAGTTTCACGCTTTTGCATGACGTGCTGGAAGTCTCGCCAAAACCCGAGTTTTTGGATGTTTATGGCGGTAGCCCTGCCGTAACTTCAGATATCTCGGTCCGTCTGTCCTCAGTGGCATACGAACAAGCGCGTGATGCTGCTCCAACGTGGGATGTCTATTTTCTTGAACAGGAATGGCGCATGTGGATGAGTGAACCACCGCGCCACCCTGATGGAGCTTTTGTGGGCTTCTGCCGCAAATGGTATGAGCGCAAAGGGAAGGCTCCATAATAGATAACTAATACTAGTTATGTGTTATGGCTTATTGGTTATGTGTTGACTGTTATGTATTAAGGGGTAAGGTGCGCAAAAAAGAGAGCAGATCATGACGCAAGTTATCAGCGTAGTGCAGGAAAAAGGCGGTGCCGGGAAAACAACCCTTTTGACAGCTATTGCAAGTCTGATGGTTGAGGACGGCGCAAAGGTTGCGGTGATCGACACCGACCCGCAAAGGCATCTGGAAGCCTGGGCTAAGAAGGATCAGACTAGTCTTGATTGGCTCTTCGAAGAGGATGACGAAAAACTCATCCCCACGGTGAAAGCTTTGAAGAGAGCTGATCCTGCCTACGACGCAATTTTTGTGGACACCGCAGGCTTCAAGTCTGCGATGTCGATGCATGCAATCGCCGCCGCAAACCTGATCCTTATACCTTCGAAAGCTAATGAAGCGGATGCCAAAGGGGCAAAGCGGACATTCTCCCATGTCCAAAGCGTTGCCGAAACCATGGAGAAAGAGATACCTGCCTTGGTTGTCATGATGGACGTGGACACTCACACCAACATTACACAGGCTATCACTGATGCGTTGGACGCCCAGAACGTGCCGCGCCTCAATGCTATGTGCGCGCACCGTACCGGGTTTAAGGAAATGACCTCAACGGGCCAGTCTCCACAGGGATCTGCCCGGCGGTCTGCAAAATCAGTCTTGGCTGACTTGCAGGGCAGGGGTTTGATCAGTTTCTACAGGAGTGGGTCATGGCCAAAGTCAGTGTAAATCTTGATGACGATCTTGATGGCGATGACAACGCCCGGAAACTCAAGGAATTATCAGCGCCCTTACCAAGTGTGAGCAAGGCGAAGTCATCAGCCCTCAAAGACGCGCCTCGTGTGCAGTTTTCATTCACGAATGTTCCAAAGCCAATCAAAGAAGCCTTTTTTACCGAAGCTCAGAAGCGTGGGGTGACCCAGAAAGAGCTGCTGTATGAATGTTTACGGGCTGGTGGGATCAACATTCCCGATACGGCAGAAATAGATGGGCGCAGAAGGTAACTGTTATCTGTTATCTAACTTGCAACTATCCCTGCCGCGCTCGAACTTCACCAATGAAATCACCAACCGACCAAAGCCAGCCGCGCTGCGCGCCCGTCTAGCTGCCGTGAACAGGGGCAGGGACCACGAGCTGAAGGCTGGACGCCTCCATCTGATCAGTCTGAGGCTCTGAAATCCCCGGCTCCAGTGTCAGAAGGTGCTTGCGACTGACCTTTTCGGCTTCCGCCAGAACCTGTCGCCAGCGATCCTTGCAAGTGGACTTGGGGTCCGCCAACTTCCGCTCTAGTCTCACACAGGTTTTGGTAATCAAAACAATGACCAGGGCAGGTAACCCGGGTCGACTAGGCTTCACCTAAGTCCTCATAGAGCTCTTTCGTCCTGTCTGGTATTGTCATTGCTTGATCGTCATCGAGATAGCGAAGTGTGCGGGCAAGTTCTTCGTCAGATGAATATTTTTTCTCTAGAAACCGGATAGGGGGCTCAAATGATAGGTATTCTTTCTTAATCAATACGGTCCGTGCGCATACCAACACACCATTTGAGTTGATTGAAATAATGAAGCCTATGAGGCGTTTGAAGATTTCTGTTATCGGCTTCTTTAACGCAATGAACTCGATTGATGCTCCGTTTTCAACATTCATAACAGCAAAATGGTTGAATTCTGCTGGAACCATGAAACCAGATGAAACGCGTATGTCTTCGTTTCTATCATAGTGCCGGTGGGTAACACTTAAATCCTTGATAGATATTTGCTCAATTTTGACTTCTGAACGAACGATATGTTTTGAACTGCGGACGGATTTCCGAAACATGTAGTAATCTGAGCTGAGGCCAAACTGATACTTCTTGATCGCTTCTGGAGTGGTACCTACCCAATTTAGCAACAATCCGCCAAACACATGCTCCATTGCTCTTTCGAAGGTTTTGCGAGTTTCGCCATTTAGATCGTATCCAGGCGCAAGATCATCAAAATGACCAGCCATCTCGGCTCTCACTGGCGCTTCAAACTTGTAATATTGCTCTCTTAGGTAGTTGTATAAAGCTTCTAGCGTCTCACTGCGATGAGCATCTCTGTCACCCCGCTGCATGAATGATTTCAGAGTATTTTCATTTAGGTCGTATTTTCCAGAGCTTGCGTCTGAGACTAGGTTCGCTATCTTGGCCAAGCTAATGCGATGTTTTTGAAGAATTTTAATGCAAGCTCGCACCGCAGATGCTATTTTTTTAGTATCTGCGGTTGGCGATAACGCCTTAAAATGATTGTGCTCCATTTTACGCCTCATTTACGATAAACGAAAAGGGAGGAGGCCGTATGGCCCCCACCACAATTAGTAACCTACGTGATTGCTAAGGAGGAGCACGTATGCGAAGATTACGAGGAAGATACCCCCAAGTATAAGAGTCCATATCAGACACCTCTGACTTGAATGCCTTGCTTACGGGTCCGTGATACGCTCCACCGGCGAAGGCATCAAACCGGTGATGCACCCAATGTGCATCACTTTTGGCATACAGTCAGGTGCACTTTGCTTTTTTGCGGGTGCACTTTTTGCGCCCACCAATTAACCGATTGATAATAAATATTTTATTAGATTATTGAACTATTGGCTTTCCGTTTAATCACAATCATGGTCGTTACCTCCAGTGTCAAAAAGGCCATGAGGTTTGTGTGAAAGCATTCAAAAACACTCTGTTTTCCGATCAGTTTCTGATGCGCGCCCGAACCATCGTGTACAGCTTCGAATCTGAGGCTTTGGCCCAGTCTTCAAACTTAGACGACTCGAAGTGCGGCTGCTTTGCTTCATCACACGTTTGATTTGGAGATCGATTTATCAGTAAGGACCAATACCCCCCTGCCAATACTTACTGACCAAAAACGGTCGTTTTTGTCACGCTCAATCTCCGCACGAACAATCAAGCTGTTAGCCGTTCCAAAAACCTGTGACAAAACGTTTGGGGTTTTGGAAGGTTTTTGTCATCATGGGGCATGATCATCGGATATGCTCGCGTTTCAACCACAGACCAAAACCTTGACGCTCAGACCGACGCGCTGACGGCGGCGGGGGCAGAACGCCTGTTCTCTGAGAGAGTAAGCGGAGCCAAGGCCGAACGTCTAGAGCTGGATAAGATGCTGGACCAACTTCGCGATGGCGATGTGGTGGTGGTGACGAAATACGACCGTCTTGCTCGTTCCCTGCGCGATCTTTTGGACATCGTAGAAGCTATCAAAGAGCGTGGCGCGGGATTTCGATCTTTGGCTGAGGATATCGACACGACCACACCCGCAGGTGAGCTGATTTTCCACGTCTTCGCCTCCATCGCCCATTTTGAACGCCGCCGGATTGCCGAGCGTACCCGTGAAGGATTGGAAGCTGCGCGGAAACGGGGCCGTATCGGTGGCCGTCCTCCAGCTTTGACACCTGATCAAAAGGCAGAAGTGATCCGTATGAGAGATGAGGAAAACCGTCCTCTTCGAGAGATTGCCAGCTTATTCAAAGTCAGTACGCAAACTGTGCGGCGTGCCTGATTTCTGAAATTTCTAACCCCTGTGCCTACCCCAGATCATTGGGTAGTAAGTCCATCCTGCCCTCTTGGTCTGGATGGAACCTCCGCATTTATGCGGGAAGGGTTGATCTTGAGTGCCTGTTCTTCGGAGCCGCTATCGCTGATGCCGTCTCGGAGACGTTCAAGGTTCTGCGTCAAGGGTGCGCAGCACCGCTGCAGGCGGCTTGTCCTTGATGCAAGGTTCTTGAATGGCTCAGGCATCTACTCAGCGATGCGACATTCGAGTGCTTGGCACGATCCACCTTGTTCTTTGGTGAGCGTAGCGAAGCTGTTGTTGTGTTTATATACTGTGTTACCAGATTCTGGGAAGTCCTTAGGTGTATGTAAATAAATGGAAATATTTCCCTGTTGCTCATGTAATCATGTGTGAAATGACGAATCTCGCCACATCAGACACACGCGACCTTTCTCCGCTCCTACCGGATCGGCACCCGGAGCCGGACTTTTTTGTCTGTGATATCTTTGACGCGATGCCGAAGGTGGATACCGCGTCCATGGTGCATCCACTATTCACGCTTTCCACCAAACCAGACTACAGGATTCGTGAGTATGAGCGAAACGGGAATTTCCTCAGAATCAAGCCCGGCTCAGATGGAGCGGCGACTGTCCATGATCGAGATGTTTTGATCTACTGCATCTCTCAATGCATGGCAGCCCTGAACGAGGGGCGAAAGATTGATCGCAAAATGCGTTTTCGCGCTCATGATCTGCTCAAGACAACAAACAGAAAAACAAGTGGAGAAGGCTATCGGCTACTGCAAGCCGCCCTCGCGCGTCTGCAAGGCACGCAGATTGAAACGGACATTACGACAGGGGGCAAGGAAGTCTGGAAAATCTTTAGCTTCATAGAGTCCGCTGAAACGATCAAAGAAACCCGTGATGGTCGGATGCTCGAAGTCGAAATCACTTTGTCGGATTGGGTTTTCAACGCGATCCGGGAACGGGGCGGCGACATCCTGATGATATCACGAGACTATTTCCGGCTGCGCAAGCCGCTCGAACGCCGCTTGTACGAAATCGCACGCAAGTCCTGTGGTCAGCAACGCAAGTTTCAATACCGGGTGGCAACGCTCCACGAGATCACGGGGTCTGCGTCTACGCTGCCTGAGTTCCGACGAATGCTCACCAAGATCATCGATGACAATCTCGAACATGGCCACATCCCAGACTACACCTTCGAGCTAAACAACGATCTGGTTACAATTCGCCCAAAGGCGTCCTTCACCAAAGCCTTTGCCCCTGCACCTAGCCAAATCAGCCACGTCAAGCTGAGAGAAGGCATCCATAATGCCGCTAAGAAGCACGCAGAAGGCTGGGACACATATGCCTTGGAAGACCAATGGCGTGATATGCTGGCGGGCAAAATGAAGTCCCTGAGAACCCTGAGGGATCGTTCATCGGCTTCGTGAAGTGGTATGTGAAGGAAAATGG
>NZ_AXBF01000007.1 GCF_000473205.1 Pseudophaeobacter arcticus DSM 23566 | reverse complement strand
CAAGCCACCATACGATGCGGCGCCATCAGGCCTTCCAGCTGACCGTCAATGGCCAGCACCCCCAGCCGCCGCGCCGCCGCGTCACTGCCCTGATCCACCGCCTGGCGATACATCTTGACGGCCTCGCCAAATCCCGCCTCTTGCTGCTCTGCGATCTGGCCCAGGGCAAAGCTCGCCTGTGACACACCTTCGGCCGCCGCCTCGCTCAACAGCTGCCTGGCCTGCGCCAAATTCGCGGCAATCCCCTGACCGCCCATGAGGGCCAGACCCAGCGCCACCTTGGCGTCCAGATCATCGGCCGCCACCCCAAGCGAGAGCCAGCGCAACGCCTCATGGGGGTTGACCGGCGCCCCCTCGCCTGTGAGGTATTTCTTCCCCAGCGCCACCTGGGCGCGCAAAAAGCCCCCCTCGGCGGCGCGCAGCAGCCAGTTCAGCCCGGCCGCGCGGTTGCGCAGCACCCCCCGGCCACTGTCCAGCGCAAAGGCCAGCCAATACTGCGCCTCGTTATGTCCCGCCTCTGCCGCCTGTTGCAGCCAGACCAGCGCCAGGGCGCTGTCAACTGCGGTGCCAAGCCCCTCTGCATAGGCGCGGCTGAGCTCAAACTGGGCTTCGACATTGCCGTTTTCCGCCGCCGCCTGCATCCAGGTCAGGGATTCCACCGGATCCGCCCGCACCCCCTCTCCAGAGCGGTAGAGCAGGCCGAGGTAATACTGCGCTTCGCCATGGCCGCGCACCGCAGCAGAGCGCAGCACCACGGCGGCGCGCTCGGGGTTGCGGGCAGGGCCACCGGGGGCTGCACTCAGGTAGAGCCGCGCCAAAAGCACCGCTGCCGACGCCTGGTTCTGCGCCGCCGCCCGTTCCAGCCAGTCGCGCGCCGCCATCAGATCCTGCGGCCCGCCGCGCCCCTCCATCAGCACCCGGCCATAGCGATACTGGGCCTGCATGTTGGTGCCGTTCTCGGCCAGATGTTTCAGCCCCTGACGCACAAAGACAAAATCGCCGCGCGCCCAGGCGGCTTCAACCTCACTCATGCTCGGCGCGGCGGGCGCGCTCTGGGCCACCTGCGCGCTCTGTGATCCCTGGGCCACCTGTGATCCCTGTGAGCCCTGGGCCGCAGGCGGGGCGGTGGGCTCTGTTGCCATCAGCGCCAGCGGCGCCAAGACGGGGATCAGGGTGGTGCTGAAAAGGCGCCAGAAGGAGTTGGAAATCACCATGGGTCTCACGTTTGAATAGATCTGAACAAAAGCCGCTGATCCCGCCAGTGCTACTGGCCTGTGATACAAAACCTGCGACGCGGCCAAAGGACAAGGCCAGAAGTACGGCCTGTGGTAAAGCCTCGCCGGACCCTAAGGCGGGCGCCGGGCAAGATCAAATAGTCTGGCGCGCAGGCGCCCAGATCTTTTGGCCAGATCTTTTGACCTGCTCTCTCTTAGTCTGCCCTCTCTTAGAACGGCAGCCCGCCCAAAGCCCGCGCCAGCCACAGCAGCGCCGCCGCAGCGCAGAGCGCCGTCCCAAAGGGCAGCGCCTGTTGACCAATCTCTGCGGCTTGGCGCTCCCTGCCGCGCTCTGATAGCAGCAGGCTGGCCAGGCCACCGATCAGGAGTTTAGCCAGGGGTTTGACCAGTGCCAGCAGCGCCGCCACCAGCACCAGCAGTGGCAGATCAAAGGGGCCGGCAAACCCGCCCAGCCCCACCATCAGCTTGACATCTCCCAGCCCCAGCCCCTCGCGGTGGCGCAGTTTTTGATAGCCCAGGCGCAGCGCCAGAAAGCTGGTGCTGCCCAGCCCTGCGCCCAGCAGCGCCAGCCCCAGATCCTGGCGACCACCGAGCCAGGCCCAGATCAGCACCACCCCAGCCAGGCTCAGCGTCAGCGGATCCGGCAGCCGCAGCCACAGCAGATCGCAGAGCGCCAGCGCCAGCAGGCCCCACAGGAACAGGCAGGACATCAGCACCGTCACACCACTGCCCCCGGCGGCCAAAGCCAGCACCGCGCAGCCGGTGGCGATGATCTCCAGATAGAGGCTCCAGGGCGGAATGGCGGCGCCGCAAGAGCGACAGCGCCCCCGCATCCAGACAAAGGACAGGATTGGCAGCAGATCGCGGATCTGCAACCGCTGGGCACAGCTGCGGCAGCGCGAGGGCGCCCAAAGCACATCCTCGCCGCGCGGCAAACGGTCCACCAGCACCCCCAGAAACGACCCCAGAGCCGGGGCCAGCAGCAGCAAAAACAGCCCCGCGGCAAAAGGCAGAGCATCGCCAACCGGCGCCGCCTGGTTTGGCCAGAAGTCAGGCCAGAAGTCAGGCCAGAACATGGGTGTCTCCCTCTCCTGCGGCCCTCGCCTGAACGGACACCGCGCTTGGGCAGGCTATTTCCCTGATCTGTCAGGCGGGTGATGGACAAGCCTCTGCCCCCTCCCTTATCATGCGGGCAAGCAAATGAAAGTCTTCCATGTCAATAGTGTCGTCTTCCCTCCTGGCGTCTCTGCGCCGCCGCTCTGCTGAGCAAACTCCGCCGCAGAATTCGGCCAAGGATGCCGGGTTTTCCCTGCTGGAGCTGATGGTGGTGGTGGTGATCCTGTCGGTGCTGGCGCTGGTGGTGGTGCCCCGGGTGATCGACCGTCCCGATCAGGCCCGCGCCGCCCGCGCCAAGGCCGATATCGCCTCGGTGGTCAGCGCCGTGAAGCTCTACCGGCTGGACAATTTCCGCTACCCCACAACCGAGCAGGGGCTGCAGGCGCTGGTCAGCCGTCCCAGCAGCGATCCGCAACCCGCCAACTGGGCCGAAGGCGGCTATATGGACCGCCAGCCGATGGACCCCTGGGGCCAGCCCTACCAATATCTCTCGCCTGGTGTGCACGAAGAGTTTGACGTCTTCAGCTATGGCGCCGATGGCAGTGCAGGCGGCGAGGGCGTCAATCGGGATATTGGCTCATGGACCCTGAATTAGAGCCTGATTCAGACCGTAACGACGCCGGGTTTACCCTGATTGAACTGCTGGTCTCGATTGCGGTGCTGTCGGTTCTGGCTCTGGGCGCCACCCTGGCGCTGCCGCGCGGCAGCACCCCGGCGACGCAGGACATGGCGCTGTTTCAACGCCAGTTCGAGCAGATGCGCCAATTGGCCATCACCGGTCAGAGCAGCCGTGGCCTGATCATCGAACCCGAAGGGCTGCGGCTGGCCAGCCGTCAGGCCAGCAATCAGGTCGGCCAGGGGGGCTATGATCCGGCTTTGGGGCAGGACCAGGCCTGGCAGATCTCGCCCCGGCAGCAGCGCTGGCAGGGGCGGGTGCAGTTTATACCGCTGCATTCGCAGGGCAGCGCCGCCGCCAGCAGTGGCAGGCCTGATATTCAGTTTCTCGCCGATGGCCGCAGCTCTGCCTTTCGCATCCGCTTTGCGCCGCGCTCCGGGTCCATTCGCCAGGGACACAGCGGAGCACGGCAGGCCAGCTGCCGCAGCGATGGCCGGACAGGGCTGATATGCGACAGCTCCTGAGATCGCACCGCAGCGCAGAGCCTCGGCACCCGGCGCAAGCCAGCCGGGGCTTTACCCTGCTGGAGCTGGCCCTGGCCATTCTGGTGCTGACGCTTGGCAGCCTGGCGGCGCTGCGGGCCACGGATCAATCCCGTCTGGCCATCGGCGGCGAGACCCCGCGCCTGCTGGCCCGGCTTGCCGCCCGCAACCGCGCCGAGGAACTGCAACTCTATGCCGGGACTGGCCCGGCGCTGCCAGCCGAGGTTGCCTTAGGCGGGCAGCGCTTTCGTCTTGAAACCCACCAGGAGATCACCGCTGGCGGGCTGATCAGGACCCGCGTCACCGCCCGCGCCGACAGTGGCGAAGGCGCGCAGCTGGTGCTGTATCTGGCACCGGAGCCGCGCCAATGACGCGCCCACAAACGCCCAGTCCCCAGGCCCCCGAAAGCCAGGCCCCCAACAACCAGACCAGCCCCCAGGCCGCAGCCTCGGATCGGGGGCTCAGCCTGATCGAGCTGGTCCTGGCCATGGCGATTTTTGCCCTGGTGGCAGTGATGGGCGCACAGGCGCTCACCGGAATGATCCGCATGCGCGATGGCCTCACCAGCCGCTCCAGCCAGACCGCCGCCCTGGCCGAGGTGACCAGCCTGCTGCGGGCGGACCTCAGCGCCCTGGTGCCGATGCTGTTCTACCCACCCGAGCGCGCCGCGCCCCAGGCCGCGCTGCGCTTTTGGCGCCGTGGCGAGGTCACGGTGCTGGCGCTGTCGCGCGGCGGTCTCGCCCAGTTTGACACCGGGCGTAACGGCGCCCTTGGATCTCAGCCCCCGGGCCTGAAAACCGGCCTCAAAACCGGGCGGGTCGAATGGCGGCTGCAGAACGGCCAGCTGAGCCGCAGTTTCTGGCCCAGCCTGATCCCCGCCGATCCCAGATCACGGCTGCAGACCGGGCCCCACCTCGGGGCGGCGCTAGGCGGCATCACGGCGCTGCATCTGCGCAGCTACTGGCCGCAGACCGGCTGGGTCGAGGGCACTGCCCCCGCCCAGGACCCCGGTTCGGGTATCGGGTCGATCACCGGTGGGGCCGCCGACGACGACAGCACTGCCGGGGCGGTCGAAGTCTATTCCGACACCCTGCCCCTGGCGGTCGAGCTGACCCTGGTCACCGGGCATTTTGGCAAAATCTCCCTTGTGGAGAGCCTGAAATGAGCCAGATGAACAGAACAAGACCAGCACCGGCCAAGGATCAGGGGGCCAGAAATCAAGGGACCAGGGATCAGGGGTTTGTTCTGGTCAATGCCCTGGTTCTGGTGGCGGCGCTGGCGGCGGTGGCCACCCTGTTGCTCAGCCGTGCCGAGCAGGGGCGCAGCCGACTGGAGGCGGGGCTCTTGGCCGATCAGCTCAGCCTCTCGCTGGATGGCTTTGATGCGCTGGCGCTCAGCCAGCTGGCCCGCGACAGTGGCAGCAGCGATCACCTGCGCGAGGCCTGGGCCAAACCGCGCCCGCCGCTGGCGCTGGCGCGCGGCGACGTTGTCGGCCAGATCCAGGATCTGCAGGGGCGCTTTAACGTCAACTGGCTCAGCCAGGCCGACAGCCCCCTGGCGCAGGAGGCCTTTGTGCTTTTGCTGGCGCGCCTCGGGCTGCCGCCCCGGATCGCCGATGACATCCGTCGCTTTGTCACCCCGGGCGCAGAGCTGGCAGACCGGCAGCGCTGGCTGCAACGGGATCCGCCACTGGACCCGGTGGGCGGCCCGCTGCTGAGCGCCGATCAGCTGGCGGATCTGCCGGGGCTGTCGCCCCGTGCCTATGCCCGCCTGCGGCCCCTGATCACCGCCCTGCCCGGCGACAGCCGGTTGAATGTGAACACCGCCCGCCCCGAAGTCCTGGCGAGCTTTCTGCCGGATCTGTCCAGCGCCGTGCTGGCCCGGCTGCTGCGCCAGCGCGACCGGCAAGGCTTTGCCTCGGTTGAAGACTTTCTCACCGCCGCGCGGCTGCAACAGGCCGAAGACACCCCCCAAGAGCCCCCTGCGAGCAGCCCCGAGGGCGACAGCCCGCCCGATAGAGTGGGGCCGGAGCAGATCTCTGTCAGCTCGCAGTGGTTTCGCGTCGACAGCCAGGCCCGGCTGGACGGGCGTATGGCCAGCCGGGTGAGCCTGCTGCACCGCCGCAGCGCCGGGCGCCGTCCCGACTTGATCTGGCAGGTGACCAGCCGCCCCTGATCCAAGCTGCCTGATACGGGCTGCCTCTGATACCGGTGGGTCGGGTCCCGTCCCGGGATGCGCGGCGCGCCATAAACCGGTTGCGGCGCAGGAAAAAGGCGACATTGCGCTTTGGGGCTGCTATCGACATGCTGCGCCACACCACAAGAGATCCAACACCCCCCATGACCGCCGCCAGGACCCTTCAGTAATGCGCCTCCTCTCCCGGACATCCACAGCGGCAGGCCCCGGCTCATCCCCCAGCCCAACCCCTGGCCAAACCACTGGCTCAACCACTGGCCCGATCCTGCGGCTGAGCAAGACCGCCCCACCACCGGGCGCGGTGGTCACGGTGCCCGGCAGCCAGATCCCGCTGCTGCGTCTTGATCTGCCGCCGGGGCTGCGCGGCCAGGCCCGGGAACAGGTGGCGCGCCGGCAATTGGCCGATCGCACCGGGCTGAGCCCCGACAGCCTGAGCCTGCGACCCTTTCTGCTCCAGGCGCCATCAGGGCAAAAGCCGACACAAAAACAGGTGGGCAAACAATGGACCCAGGTTCTGGTGGGCGACACCCCCTACCTGCAGCGCCTGCAAGCGCTCTCCTGCCGGGCGGTGCTGCCGGATTACCTCACCCTGCCAACGGTGGCAGGGCTCTGGACACTGGCGCTGGCGCAGGTCCCCGCGGCTGATCCCACCGCCGAGCACGATAGCCCCAGCGCCCAGCCCACCAGCCCGCTGCTGATGGCGCGGCTGGGTCCCGAGGATGGCTTTAGCGCCCAGCCCGCCCTTGCCCTGGCGATGCTGCGTCAGGCGCTGGCCGCCGCCCCCGCAGAGCGCGCCCGGCCCCAGGCCATCCTCTGGATCAAAGCTGCCAAGGCAGATGACCCTGCCCAGGGTGAAATCCAGGCTCAGATCCGGGGTGAAATCCTGGCAGAGATCGAAGCCCTGGCCCGCGCCCATGACATTGCCCTGATCCACAGCGCCAAAGCGGCAACCACTCTTGGCCTGCCGCTGCCCCGGGTCTTTGCCCATGGCGAGCTGGCCTGCGACCTGCGCCACAATCCGATGGCGGCGCGGGCACAATTGGCCAGGGCCGTGCTGCCCTGGCGCTGGCCCTTGCTGGCAGGCTGCCTTGCCGCGGGTCTCTGGGCCGCCGGGGAGCTGGTTCAGCTCTCCCGGCTTGAAGCCGCGCTCACCACCCAGCGGGCGCAGAATCAGGCATTGGCAAAAACCCATTTTATCCCCGATGGCCCGGTGCTGGATGCCCGGTTGCAGATCAGCCGCGCCCTGAGCGCGCGCCGCCAGGGCAGCGCCGCCGCCCAGGATCAGGTGGATCCGCTGGATCTTGCCGCCCGTCTGGCCGAGGTGGTCAGCGCGGCGGATCTGCGCGCCGAACTGCTCAGCTATCGAACCGGAGAGGGGCTGGTGCTGGCCCTGCGGCTCAAGGATTTTGCCGCCGCAGACCAGCTGGACGCGGCGCTGCACCAAGCGGGGCTGCGCAGCACATTGACCGAGTCCCGGGTGGATGAGGCCAAAAGCGGCGTGCAGGCCGAGTTTGTGATCACAGGCCTTGCCCCGCCAGCGCCCCAGCCCCCCCAGCAGGCGCAACCAGAGATCCGGCCAGAGATCCAGCCAGAGGTGCAGCAATGACCGGACAGCTGATTGATTTTCTGCTCACGCGCAGTGCGCGGGAACGGCTCTTGCTGGGTACAGCCCTGCTGGTGATCCTGCTGGGGCTTGGCTTTGGCCTGTTGATGCCGCTGCACGCGCGTCGCCTGCGCGCCGAGGCGCAGCTTGGCGAGGCCCAGGCGCTGGAGCTGTGGATTGCAGACCGTATTGTCGAAAAACAGAGCCTAACCCGGGCCTTTGATCCGGTGCCACAGGCGCCCATTGGCACCAGCGGGGTCGAGCGTGGCTTGATCGCGGCGCGGCTGCGCCCGGCACTGACCAGCCTGTCCACCCAAGGCGATGGCAGGATTGATCTGCGCTTTGACCAGGTTGATTTTGCCCAGCTTGGGGCTTGGCTCAGCGCGGCACATCCCGGTTGGGGCTACCGGATTGACAGTTTCCGGCTGGAAGCGCTGCAGGGTGACGGCGGCGCGGAGGGCGGCTCAGATCACATTTCGGGCCGCGTTGCTGCCTGGATCAGCCTCAGCCCGCAGGATCCCTAGGACCCTGCCCCGTCTTGAGCGGCCCGTCTGGGGCGGCCCGTCTGGGGCGGCCCGACTTGAACAGCCCGTCTTGCGCTAACTGGCGGCTGACTGGAGCGAACTGGAACGAACTGGGGGCAGGCCTGAGCCGGGCCCTTCAGCCCTGTGATCAAAGCTGTGATCACAGCTTTTGCAGGCTGGCCCCGATCTGTGCCCGCCGCCCGGCCATCGAGCCCAAAGGATCCATATCCGTCGAGGATTTCAACACCTCATCCAGAGCCGCCCGCGCCTGAGCAAGCAGCGCCTTGCCGGAATCGACATCGCCCTTGGCCAGCAGGGCCAGGCCCTGTTCATGCTGTGCGGTGCCCTGCACCGCCAGAGCCGCGCTGCGGGCCTCGCCGCTTTGGCTCTTGGCCAGGTCACCGGCGATCTGCGCCGCCGCGCCGTAGTTGCCGGCGCGCAGCTCCGCATGGGCATATTCCAGCTGCAAACGCGGTGCCAGCGGGCCTGCTGTGGCGATCAAACGCTGATAGCTGCGTTTGGCGCGGCCATAGTCGCCGCTTTCCAAAGCATTGCGCGCCACCGCATATTTGGACTGGAAACCGCTGCCCGCCGTGCCCCCGGCGCCAGTGCTTTCACCGCAGCTCCCCAAGAGCAGCCCGCCGCAGAGAACCAGTCCGCCCAAAACGCCGCGTTTTGCAAAAGATATCGCCTGCATTGCTTGCTCTTTTCCTGTTTAAATCATTACAGAAATTTACCATGTTCGGCGCAGCCCGTCTATCTGGGGTCTCCACCAGCCCGCAGCGCCCCCGGACCTGTGACCCATATGCGCCTAAATGCAGCCGCCCCAACCATCCCGCAAGGAGAGCCATGCGCCTGATTGCCCCCCTCTTGACCCTTGCCGCCCTGGCTCTGGCGGCGCTGGCCGGGCATCAGCTCTGGCTGGTGCTGTCGACCCCGGCGCAGCAGCAGGTCCAGCTGACCCCGGCGCAGCAGCAGGCGGCGCAGCCGCAACCGCCGCAGCCCCGCGCCCGGCGGCAGTGGCCGCCGCTCTTTGGGGAAAAGCAACCGCCCAGGCCCGCCAGCCCGCCGGTGCAACGCCAGCCCGAGCCACAGCCGCCAAAACCGGCGCGGCCCCCGATCGAGAGTCTCGGCTATGTGCTCAAAGGTCGGGTGCAGGCCGGGCAGGCCACCTGGGCCATTGTCGCCCATCCCAGTGGCGAACAGCTGGTGCGCCAGGGCGATCATCTGCGCGAGGGGATCGAGGTGATGCGGATTGATGGCCAGGGGCTGTGGATCTCGCGCCAGGGGGATGCGCCCGAATTGCTGGGGTTTGAGGATTGAGGGGCCTTGAAGGTGCAAAGCGATCCGCCGCCCGCTGATCAGCCCGCAACCACCGCCTGCAAATCAAAGATCGGCAACAGCACCGCCAGCACAATCACCAGCACCAAGACCCCCACCAGCATCATCAAAGCAGGCTCTAACAAGGTGGCAATGTGCCTGCGTTCGGTTGAAAGCCGATGTTCCACCAGGGCGGCGGCGCGGCCGCTCATCGCCGCCAGGCGGACCGAGACCTCGCCGGCCGCAATCAGCTGACGTGCCACCGCTGGCAAAAAAGACAGCTGCGCCAGGGCCGAGGACAGGCTTTCGCCCTGCTGCACCGCGCGGGTCACCGCCCGGCCTTCGCTTTGAAACTGTGCCACTTCCAGCACCTCGACGGCGCTGTCGGTGGCGCTGAGCACCGCATGACGCGCGCCCAGCACCAGCGCCAGGGTGCGCAGATATTGCACCGCGGCCGACAGCCGCATCAGGCGGCCCACCACCGGCAGGCGCAGCAACAACTGGTCGCGGCGCTGGCGCAGGCGCGGCAGGCGCGGCACCAGCGCCAGAAACACCGCCAGCGCCAGCAGCCCGGCGCCAATCAGCCAGGCATTGTCGCGGATCAGATCCGACAGCGCCAGAACCCGGCGGGTCAGGGGCGGCAGCGGCCGGCCGGAGAGTTCAAACATGGCGACAATCTCGGGGGCGACATTGACCATCAGGATCGCGCAGACCAAAAGCGAGACCGCCGCCACAAAGCCGGGATAGATCAGCGCGGTGGCAATCTGCGCCTTGTCAGAGCCCAGCTGTTCCAGATGGTCCGCCAGCGCGTTGAAAACCGAGGCCAGCTCACCGGCCGCCTCGCCTGCGCGCAGCGCCGCCAGATAATAGGGGGCAAAGCCCGCGCCGGCCTGGGCCAGCGCATCGGACAGGCTGGCACCATCCAGCAGCGCCGCGCGGACCTCGGCGGCCACCGCGTCCAGGCTGGGATGGCCGCCGCTGCGCACCGCTTCCAATGCCGCATCCACTGGCAGCTCAGCCCCCAGCATCACCGCCATCTGCCGGGTAAAGACCACCTGCAGATCCGGGCTCAGCCGGTGCCGCCAGCCACTCAGCACAGAGACGTTCCCCGCGCTTTTGTCCGGCGGCGGGCCATCCGTCAGATGCTCTTGACTGGACGGGTTGGGGCTGGGCCGGCTGGGGCTGGACGGGTTGGCATTTGGCTTGTTGGAACCCGGCTTGCCCCGGGTCTGGCTCAGCTCGGCGACAAACAGATCCTGCGCCGACAGCTGGCGGCTGGCATCGGCTTCGGTTTCGGCCACAACCGTGCCGCTGCGCCGCCGCCCCCCTGTGGTATAGGCGATATAGCGATAGGCCTTCACGCCACATCCCCAACCACACGCAGGGCCTCTGGCAGGCTGACCTCTCCCAGCGCCACCGCCAGCAGCCCCTGGCCAATCAGCGTCTCGCCAGCGCGCAGCGCCAGATCTTTCAACTCGGCCTCGGTGGCGCCGCGATCAATCGCCGCGGTGATCTGTGGCGTCACCTCGGCCATTTCAAAAATGCCAACCCGCCCGGCATGGCCACTGCCGCCACAGCTGGCGCAGCCCACCGGGGCCTGGATCTGCTCGGGCACCGCCAGCCCGTGGCGCTGGAACAGGGCCGCCTCCTCGGCGCCGGGAGCTTGGGGTTGGCGGCAGCTGTGACACAGTCGGCGCAGCAGACGCTGGGCAATCACCCCGCGCAGGGTGGCGGCGATCAGGAAATTATCCAGCCCCAGGTCGCGCAGCCGCACGATGGCCCCAACCGAGCTGTTGGCATGCAGCGAGGAAAACACCAGATGCCCGGTGAGCGCCGCCTGGGCCGCCGTCTGGGCGGTTTCCGGATCACGGATCTCGCCCACCAGAATGACATCCGGATCCTGCCGCAGGGTGGCGCGCAAGCCGGCGGCAAAGCTCATGCCGATCTCGGCGTTGATCTGGCTTTGGCTGATGCCGGGCAGATCATATTCGATGGGGTCTTCCACCGTGACGATATTGCGCTCGGCCCGATCCGCCAGTTGCAGCAGCGAATAAAGCGTCGTGGTCTTGCCGGCGCCGGTGGGGCCGGTGGCCAGGATGATGCCATTGGGAAAGCCGGACAGCCGCTTGAGAAGTGCCTGTTGTTGCACCGACAGCCCCAGATCCTGCAGCGGCCGCAGCCCGGTTGACCGGTCCAGGATCCTGAGCACGATGCGTTCGCCGTAATGCCCCGGCAGGGAGCTGACGCGGGTGTCGATCTGCCGCCCCGCCAGAGCCAGCGGGATACGGCCATCCTGCGGCAGCCGGGTCTCGGCGATATCCAGCCCGGCCATGACCTTCAGCCGCGACACGATGCGTTTCACCGGCACATCGGCACGGTCCATCACCTCTTGCAGGAAACCGTCAATGCGCATGCGCACCCGCAGCCCGCCCTCATGGGGTTCGATATGCAGATCCGAGGCCCCGCTTTGCACCGCCCGCGCCAAGAGCTGATTGACCAGGGTGATCACCGGCGCATCGCCCGGCTCGTCCAGCAGGTCGCGCTGACGGCGGGCAAAGGCCTGCTCTTCCAGATCAAAGCTCAAGCTCTCCTGCGGCGCCGTGCTCCCCTCGCGGTAGACCCGCGCCAGGGCGGTCTCGAATCCCTCCTGCTCCAGCGCTTGCACCTGCAGATCCGGCGCGATCCCCAGCCGGCGCTGTGCCTCGCGCAGCCCCAGCTGGGTCACCCCGGGCCCGGCAATCAGGCAGGCCCCGTCCAGCAGCACCTGCTGGTCGCGGGCAAAGGCAAAGGGAAGCCTAGTTTCCACTGCCAAACCGAAGCCTGCTGGGCAGCGGCGGGAAATTTCGCTGCTGGGCCACATCATCAATAAAACCGGCATCAAAGGGCTGGTTCAGATCCGCCCCGTCAAAGGGCAGCCCGCTTTGGCCGTTATAGGGAAAGCGGCCATTGTCGACCGGGGCAATGGCGGCGCTCACATCCTGGGCCTTGCGGCTGAGCTGGCGGCTGATCCGCTGGGCCTCGGCCTCGGTTGACACCACCTGTGGGCGCAACAGCACCAACAGCACCCGCTGATTGCTATTGCTGCTCTTGCCCCGGAACAGCCCGCCAATCAGGGGCAGCTCTGCCAGGCCCGGCACCTTTTGATTGACCCCGCCCGAGCCATTTTCCAACAACCCGCCCAGCATGATCACATTGCCATCGCTGACCAGCGCCGTGGTCGACAGCGACCGGCGAGGTGATCTCGCCGCCGGAAGCGGCGGTGGAATTGGTCAGGTTCGAGACTTCCTGCTTGATCACCATGCGCACGGTACGGTCAGCATTGATCTGCGGCGTTACATTCAGGGTCAGGCCAATATCCTGGCGTTCGATGGTCTGGAACGGATTATCAACCGAGCTGCCATCGCTGACGGTGGAATAGCTGCCGGTGACAAAGGGCACATTCTGCGCCACCACGATCTCGGCCTCCTGGTTGTTCAGGGTCAGGATCGAGGGCGTCGACAACAGCCGGGTGGAATTCACCGAGGCAATGGCGGTGATCAGCCCGACAATACCATCGCCGCCGGCATTGCGTTTGGCGCCGCCAAAGACACCGCCCGATCCCAGTGTTGCGGCGCCGCCATTGGAGACCGAGGAAATCAGATTGGTCAGGCTGGAGCGCCCCGGCAGATCAAACTGGGCGCCGCCCACCAGCGCATTGTTCAAGACCGCGCCAAACTGCACCGACAGATCCGACAGGCCCTCCACCGACATTTCAAAAATCACCGCCTCGACCAGCACCTGGGTGGGGCGCTGATCCAGATAGCGCACCATCTGCACGATCTCGTCAATGCGCTCCTGTGGTGCCGAAACCAGCAGCGTATTGGTCTGCAGCTCTGGCACGATGCGCACCGCCGCCCGGGTGCCGGAACCGCCATCACTGTTCAGGGTGCGCATCACCACATCCGAAATCGCCGCCGCATCGGCGTAGTTCAGCGCCACCGCCCGCGACACCACGGTATCGCGCTGGGTGTCCAGCTCATCCACCAGAAGCCGCACCCGGTGACGCAGCGCCTCGGAGCCGGAGATCAGCAGCGCGTTTGACCGCCGGTCAACGCTCACCGAAGAGCCCTCGGGGATCAGGTCCATGGATTGCACCACCTGCAAGACCTCAGCCGCATCGGCGTTTTGCAGTCGCAGGATCTCGATCGGGGGGGCGGCCCGGGGCTGGTCCAGCCGTTTGATCAAGCGGGTAATCCGATTGAGATTGGCACTGCGGTCGGAAATGATCAGCCGCTTGGCGCCGGGCACCGGGGTCATCACCGCCTCGGCCGGCAGGAGCGGCCGCACCACCTCGATCACCTCCTGCAGCGGCACTTCTTTTACCGGGATCACCCGGGTCTCAAAGCCGCTGGGCAAGCCGGCGCTGCCGCCCGATGACAGCTCGCGCGCCACATTCATCGGCACGATGCGATCCGCCCCCGCCCCTTCGATCAGGGTCAGCCGGTTCAGCTCCAGCACCGAAAGGAAGACCTCAAACAGATCCTGCGGCGACATCTGATCCGGCGCCAGCACCGTCACGGTGCCGCGCACGTCGGGATCCAGCACAAAGCTGCGGCCGGTGGCCTCGGAGACAATTTCGACAAAGTTGCGCAGATCCGCATCGCGCAGATCCAGCGTCACCTGGGCGCGCAGCGGCTGCACCAAGACCAGCAGCAGCAGCGCCGCCGCCCCGATCCAGAGACGCAGACTCCAGAAAAAACCGATCCGCGCCGGCTGTCCCACCAGTGGCATCACCGGGTGTATCACCGGCTGCATCTCTGCGCGCTGTGTCATGAGTTGCTCTTTATACTTCTGGCAGGCCTGCCCCCGAATCCTTCACAGATTCTGCAGCCCCGCGCCCCTGATTTTCTGTCCGCCACCATAGAGGATTTACGCCCAAAACCCACGGCTTTCTGACGCATTTGTCAAGATATGTGGCGCCCAGGCCAAGCGGCCACAAGCTGTGGCCTCCAGATGCAGGCCCAGATGCAGATCCGCGGCCTATCGCAGCAGGCCCTCCAGATAGTGGCCATAGTCATTTTTGGCAAACAGAGCCGCCCGCGCCTTGAGCCCGGCGCGGTCGATCCAGCCCTGATCAAAGGCAATCTCTTCCGGGCAGCCGGTCTGCAGCCCCTGGCGCTCCTGCAGGGTGCGCACAAAGTTCCCCGCCTCCAGCAGCGAGCCATGGGTGCCGGTGTCCAGCCAGGCATAGCCCCGGCCCATGGTCTCGACCCGCAGGGCCTCTTCGTCCAGATACATCTGCAGCAGATCGGTGATCTCCAGCTCGCCGCGCGCCGAAGGCCGGACCGCGCGGGCCCGCGCAGGCGCAGTGCCATCAAGGAAATACAGCCCCGTCACCGCATAGTTCGAAGGGGCCACCTCGGGCTTTTCAATAATCTGCCGGGCGCGCCCCGCATCGTCAAAATCCACCACGCCATAGCGTTCGGGATCGGCCACGTGATAGCCAAAGACGGTGCCGCCTGTGCCCTGCGCATCCGCCGCCGCCAGCAGTTTGGGCAGGCCATGACCAAAGAAGATATTATCCCCCAGCACCAGCGCCGACGGGGCCCCCGCCAGAAAGCTCTCGGCCAGAATAAAGGCCTGGGCCAGACCATCGGGCGCGGGCTGCACCACATAGGTGAGATCAATCCCCCATTGGCGGCCATCCCCTAAGGTGCGTTTGAACTGCGCCTGATCCTGCGGCGTGGTGATCACACAGATCTCGCGGATCCCTGCCAGCATCAGCACCGACAGGGGATAATAGATCATCGGCTTGTCATAGATCGGCAGCAGCTGTTTTGAGACGCCCATGGTGATCGGATACAGCCGGGTGCCGGATCCGCCTGCCAGAATAATGCCTTTTCGTGCCATCATGGCCTCGCTCCCAAATCGTGCAAAATATCTGCCAGCCCAACCCGCCAATCGGGCTGCGCAATGTTAAAAACAGTCTCTAATGTGGTGCAATCCAGCCGTGAGTTCAGCGGTCGCGGCGCCGGGGTTGGATAGGCGGAGCTCGGGATGCCTGCAACCGCGCAGGCCACATCAGCCTGGGCAAAAATCTCCGCCGCAAACCCGGCCCAGCTGACCTCGGGCGCGCCCTGCAGATGATAGATGCCGGATTTGCCCGGATCCTCTGCCAGCTGTCGCGCCATTTCAAGACAGGCGGCGGCAATGGCGCGCGCCGGGGTGGGCGCGCCAATCTGATCGGCGACAATACTCAGCTGATCGCGCTCCGCACCCAGACGCAGCATGGTTTTGACAAAATTATTGCCATGGGCCGACACCACCCAGGATGTGCGCAAAATGGCAGTGACCCCGCCGGCCGCCCCCACCGCCGCTTCCCCGGCCAGCTTGCTGCGGCCATAGGCATTCACCGGCGCGGGCGCGTCGCCGGGCTGCCAGGGGGTCTCGCCGCTGCCGTCAAAGACATAATCGGTGGAGATATAGACCAGCGGCAGCCCATGGGCCGCACAGGCCTGCGCGATGGCCCCCGGTGTTGCGCCATTGATGGTTGTGGCCAGGCGCTCTTCGCTCTCGGCCCTGTCGACCGCCGTATAGGCGGCGGCAATGATCACCGCATCAATGCCTGCGCCCGCGACCTGCGCCGCCGCTGCGGCCGGATCGCTGAACTCCGCATGATCCCGCCCCAGACAGGTCACCCCCTCCAGCCGCGACAGCTCCTGGGCCAACTGACCGGTTTTTCCAAACACCAGAATGTTCATGTCCTGCGCCCTGTTTTCATCTTGCTGCAAATACCTCCGCCGGAGGCCGGCTTTCCAGCCCGGAAAGCCGTTACTGTCCCGTCCCCAAGCGCTGCCCGACGCCGTCACGGCTCTGCAGCGCGCGCCACCAGCTCTCATTTTCCAGATACCATTGCACGGTTTTTGCCAGACCTTCCTCGACCGTCACACTTGGCCGCCAGCCCAGCTCGGCGCGGATGCGCGAGGGATCAATTGCATAGCGCGCATCATGACCGGGGCGATCCGTGACAAAGGTGATTTGCGCGGCGTAGGACTGCCCATCCTCGCGCGGGCGTGTCTCATCCAGAATGGCGCAGAGATGCTGCACCAGTTCCAGATTGGAACATTCATTTTCACCGCCTATATTATAACTGCGTCCCAGCTGGCCCTTTTGCAGCACCAACAGCAGTGCTGCGGCATGATCCTCCACATAGAGCCAGTCGCGCACGTTTGATCCGTCGCCATAGATCGGCAGCGGTTTGCCCGCCAGCGCGTTGAGGATCACCACCGGCACCAGCTTTTCCGGGAAATGGAAGGGACCATAGTTGTTGGAACAATTGGTCAGCACCACCGGCAGCCCATAGGTCTCGGCCCAGGCGCGCACCAGATGGTCAGAGGCTGCCTTGCTGGCGGAATAGGGCGAGCGCGGATCGTAAGCGGTCTCTTCGGTGAACTGCACGCCTGGGTCGCTGGGCAGCGAGCCATAGACCTCATCGGTCGAGATATGATGAAAGCGAAACGCCTCTGGGCGGCCTGCCTCAACCCAGTATTTGCGCGCCGCCTCCAGCATGTTGAAGGTGCCGGTGATATTGGTCTCGATAAAATCGCCGGGGCCGTCAATCGAACGGTCCACATGGCTCTCGGCGGCCAGATGCATCACCACATCCGGGGCATGGGCGGCAAAGATCCGCTCCAGCGCTGCGCGGTCGCGAATATCCGCCTGCTCAAAGGCATAGTTAGGGTGATCCGCCACCGCGGCCACATTCTCCAGACAGGCGGCATAGGTCAGCGCATCCAGATTGACCACCTGATGGCCATCGCCAATGGCGCGCCGCACCACCGCCGAGCCGATAAACCCGGCGCCACCGGTCACCAGAATTTTCATCACGCAGCGCCCTCCCAGACAAAGGGGCTGTCAAAATCCGCCAGCGCCGGGGCCGCTGCGTCCTTCTCCGACAGCAGCGGCGGGCCGTCAAAGCCCCAGTCAACGCCACAGCTGTCCCAGGCCACCGCCCCATCGCAGTCGGGCGCGTAATAGTCGCTGCATTTATACAGGATCTCGGTCTCGGGCGCCCGGGTGATAAAGCCATGCAGAAACCCCGCCGGCACCAGCAGTTGCTTGCCGTTCTCCGCCGTCAGCTCGATGCCGAACCATGTGCCATAGGTCGGCGAGCCCCGGCGGATATCCACCGCCACATCAAACAGCGCGCCGCGGCCACAGCGCACCAATTTGGCCTGGGCATGGGGCGGCGCCTGAAAATGCAGCCCGCGCAGCGTCCCCCGCTGCATCGACAGCGAATGATTGTCCTGCACAAAATCCAGATCAATCCCCTGCTCCGCCAGCCGCTGCCGGCTCCAGCATTCGCTAAAAAACCCGCGCGCATCGCCAAACCGTTGCGGCACCAGGATCTTCACCCCCGGCAATCCCGTCTCTTCAACCTGCATGTCTTATCCCGTCACCTCGTCCAGTCCCCTCCCCGCAGCCCCCTGCCCCTGGGGGCAAACACATCGGCACGGCGCAAAAGACACGCCGATGTGTTTCACCATAGAAGCCGGCCTCGCCATGACACAACCATGTCCCAACCATGGCAAGGCCGGATCCATCGCCCCCTGCAAATCCCCTGCCGACTTGCACCCTGCCCCATTCCCCGGCAAGCATGAGGCCAGAGATTTTCCCAGTGGTTTTCCAAGGTATAGCCCCATCATGAAATTCCTTTTTGTCCATCAAAACATGCCCGGCCAATATCGCGAGCTGCTCACCTGGCTGGTCAAACAGGGCGGTCATGAAATCCTCTTTCTCACCCAGCGCCGGGGGCTGCAGCTGCCCGGAGTCACAACCGTGACCTACAGGCCCCACCACCAAGCGGCCAAAGACGCCTACGGGCTTTCAAAGGACTGGGAGAGTGCCGCAGGGGCCGGGCTTGGCGCCGCCCTGGCGGCCCGCCGATTGGACCGCGACCAGGGCTTTAAGCCCGACATCATCATCGGCCATACCGGCTGGGGCGAATTGCTGTTTATGAAAGAGGTCTGGCCGGATGTGCCGGTGATCGGGTTTTTTGAATATTTCTACCGCACCTCTGGCGGCTTGGTTGGCTTTGACCCGGAACACCCGATCAATGATCAGGCAGGCTTTTTTGCCCAGGCCCGCAATACCGTCCCCTATGCCAGCATCGAAGCGGTCGATCAGGGCCATACCCCCACCCAGTGGCAACGCGACCGTTTTCCGCAGTCCTTCCATCACCGCATGTATACCTGCCACGATGGTATTCGCTGCGACCGGTTGCTGCCGGATGCCAAGGCCTCGATTGGGTTGGGCCGGGTGGACCAGCCGCTGACCCGCAACGACGAGGTCATCACCTATGTGGCCCGCAATATGGAACGCGCCCGCGGCTTTCACATCATGATGCGCGCCCTGCCCGAGATCCTGACCAGCCTCCCCAGGGCGCGGGTGCTGATGATCGGCGGCAACGAGACCTCCTATGGCGTCGAGAGCAGCCACCCCCAGGGGCTGCGCGGCGAAATGGAAGCAGAACTCGGCGACAGCGTGGATTGGAGCCGGGTGCATTTCCTCGGCAAGGTGCCCTACGACGATCTCTGCCGCATCCTCCGCATCAGTCGCTGCCATATCTATCTGACCATGCCCTTTGTGCTCAGTTGGTCACTGCTCGAGGCAATGTCCATGCAGGCCACCGTGGTGGCTGCGGATGTGGCCCCGGTGCGCGAGGCAGTCACCCATGGGGAGACCGGCATGCTGGTTGATTTCTTTGACCCGCGCGCGCTTGCGGATCAGGTGGTGGATGTCGTGACCAATCCTAGGGAGTACGCCCACCTGGGTCCCGCTGCCCGCGCCCATGTGCTGCAGCATTACGATTTCCTCAGCCATTGCCTGCCAGAGCATATCGCCCAGATCAACGCCCTGGTTCCCGCCGGCAAACAAATCAGGATCTAATCAAATGTTTCGCACGCGAAACATTTGATGGCCTCCGGCGGGGGTATTTAAGGCCAAATGAAGAGGCGGCGCGCTTTCATTTGGCTCAAAATATCCTGGGGGTGAGCGCCTTGGCGCGAGGGGGCAAAGCCCCCCGCACGTCAAAGCCCCTGCGCTTTACTGGCGGCGGCTCACTCCGCGCCGCGTTTTTTGACCCAGCCCAAAAAGGCCGCATCAGCCTGGCGCAGCCGGGGCCGTCCGGATCGGGCCCACATGGCACGCCACTCGGCCTCCAGCGCGTAGACATCCGCGCCCGGTATCAGATCGCGGGCGCGCTCCAGCGTGGTCGCTTTCAAAATCGGCGCATCCGCATGTCCAGGCTCTGTTACCACATGTTTCTGGCTAAACCGGATCAAATCACCGGGCAGCTCTTCCATGGCGTAGTCCGGCAGCGGCTGCGCCGCGATCATGTCGCGGATCATCTTGCGAAACACCCGCCGCGGACTGGCAGAACCGGATTTCTTCAGCAGCGTTTCCACCGAAATGGTCCAGGCGCTTTGGCGGCCACAGTGTTTGCGTGTCAGCTCATAGATGCGCCGCTCCAGCGGTTTGCGCAGACGAAAGTAATCCCGGCTCAGCGTCAGCACCGATTTTGACAGCACCGCGCGAAACAGCCAGTCCGACAGGGTCACCGCCACATTGACCATGCGCCCCGCCCCCTTTTTGGAACCGGGAGCCTTGCGCACGATCTCCCAGCTCTCGATCAGGCCAAAACCCGTGGTCACCTCTTCGCCGCCGGTGACGATATTGGTGGTGATACGGGTGCCCGCCAGACGCTCAAAGCTCTCGCGCAGGCGCCGATAGGCATCGCCAGAGGTCTCGCGGTTGGTGGCAATCAGCAGATCATGCGCCTTGAGATGCAGGGTACGCGACAATTGCCGCCCGGCATTCTGCGCCGCCATCAGCTGGCTGATACAGAAGATCAGGATATCCTTGTCATGGATCGTCGCCAGGCCTTTGACCGATGGCACCACGGTGATCTCGGCGCCATTGTGCTGATAGTTCAAAATGCGCCGGTCCGGCCGTGTCGCCAGGGAAAACAGCGGATGTTCCATCGAGGCCAGATCGTTTTTGGGAATCGCATCAAAGATATCGCAGAGGAAAAAACGCCCCGCTGCGCTCCCCTGCGCTTCAGCTGGATATGCTCCGCCTGCCGCCGCCATAACTGCCCCGCCCGCTCTGCCTGCTGCCCCCAGGTTATTGGGTCTGACCTGCCAGACTCCCGGGTGACTCGTTTTCGTGGTTTTGATTACGCCCACCCTAGAGTTATCCACAAGGATTCTCAACGGGGTTCCGGAATCGCAGCTTCGGGGGTTTGGAGTCAGTTCAACGGGGTTTCAGAGTCACCGCGTTAAAAAAATGCGCTCAAAACACCAATGAAAAAAGGGCTTTGCGCCAGCCTCCGGTCTCCTATAACTATAATATAACTCATAAATAACAGGGTAGAAAAATTTTCGCCCCCCAAAGCCACCTCTTTCCCCTCGTGCAGAGGCTTGATTTGCTTAGAAAAAGAAAAAGGCCTGCGCATAATCTTCCCATGTGCCGCCTTTTCTGATATCAGCCTGTAAAGACGATACATGTCCCTCCTGAGAGGCGGAAGCGCAGAACATTCCGCAGCAGGACTGGCAGCAAACGGGTAGAGGCGGCACAGCATCATGGCACGAGATATCCACAAGGCAGGCTCCGGGCTGCCCCCCTATTTCAACATTGATCCCGATGCCGCCCTGGCAGAGCTCGACGCTCCCACCGGCACATCCGGTTTTGCCGCCATTGCCGAGGGCTGCGCCCGGGGCCGGGCGGATCTGTCCAGCCGCGGCATGAACGAACAGGGGCGCAAAGAGCTGCGCCTGTTCTCCACCTGGGAAATCACCCGCTACCTGATCCCCGTCGCCCAGGCGCATTTCCGGCGGGTGCTCAAGGCCAACCCGACGCTGCCCCAGGGCCGGTCTGAAACCGAGGGCGGCGCCAAATGGTTCACCCTGGACGAGGTGCTGCTGCTGCGGGCGCATTTTGCCGCCCAGGGGTCAAAATCCAAAGACTACACCCCCTACCGGCCCAAGGGCCTGCCGGCCAAACTGGTTTCGGTGGCCAATTTCAAAGGCGGGGTTGGCAAGACCTCGACGGCGGCGCATCTGGCGATGTCGGCGGCGCTGGATGGCTACAAGGTGCTGGTGATTGATCTGGACAGCCAGGGGTCGATGACCTCGATCTTTGGCGGCCGGGTCGAGGACGAGTGGCAAACCGCCTTTCCGCTTTTGGCGCGCCACTATGGCGATCATCTGCGCGCCGACAACCAGCGCCGCCTGGATCGCGGTGAGGCGCCACAGCCGCTGGATGAAACGCTTTCCGCCGCCATGGAGATGACCGCGGGGGATGTCATTCAGGGCACCCATTGGCCCAATATCGATCTCATTGGCGCCCAGCTGAATCTGTACTGGGCCGAGTTCCAGATCCCGGTCTGGCGCATGGCGGCGCGCTCCTGGAAGCTCTGGGATGCGCTCACCGACCGGCTCGAGGCCGACGGGGTGCTGGATGACTATGACGTGGTCTTTATCGACACGCCGCCCGCCCTTGGCTATCTGACCATCAACGGTTTGGCGGCCTCGGATATCCTGCTGGTGCCGGTGGGGGCTTCGTTCCTGGAGTTCGACAGCACGGGGCGGTTTTTTGACATGCTGCATTCCACCTTTGCCTCGATCGAGGAGGGCGAGAACCTGGCAGCCCGCGCCCTGGGGCGGCCCGAGATGGGGTTTGAATGGGATGCGGTGCGCGCGGTCATCACCCGCTATGACAGCGCCCAGCAGGGCGAGCTGGCCGGGGTGATGCAGGCCTATATGGGGCCGGTGCTCAGCCCGCATAAGCAGGATTTCACCGCTCTGATCGGGCAGGCCGGCGAACAGGTCTCGGGCATCTACGAGGCCGATTACCGCGATTTCAACCGCGAGACCTATGCGCGCGGGCGCGAAACATTTGACGCCACCTATGCGGCCTTCAAACGCCTGCTGCTGGGGGTCTGGCGGCGGGCGGAGCTGGAGCGCGAGGCGGAGATGGCAGAGCAGGTGCCCGGTGAAATGCCAGGTGAGATATCTGGCGAGATGCAACAGCAGCGCACGCCGGCCTAAGGCTCTAACAAGATGAAGCGCGCAGGGTTGGCGCGATGAGGAGATCAGCAGATGGCAAAACGCAAACGGCTTTCCCCGGCACAAAACACCTATCTCTCTGGCGCACCAGAGAGCAAATCCGCCCTGGCAGGCCCGCTGCCGATGCCGACTGCCAGCGCCGCCCCCATTGCCCAGGTGGCAGGCGCGGCCTCGACCGAGGCGGCGCTGCAGGAGGTCAGCCAGGTGCTGCAGCAGGCGCGGGCGCGCGGGTTGATGATCGAAGAGATTGCCCTAGATCAGATCGACGAGACCCATCTGGTCCGCGACCGCATTGCCCAGGACGAAGACGAGATGGAGGCCCTGATGGGGTCTTTGCGGGCGCGCGGGCAGCAGACCCCGATCGAGGTGGTGCCGCTGCAGGGGCGGATCGACGGCAGTGGCTGGGGGCTGATCTCGGGCTGGCGGCGGCTCTCTGCCCTGCGCAGGCTCTACGCCGAGACTTCAGAGCCCAGGTTTGCCAGGGTCAAAGCCCTGGTGATCCGGCCCGACAGCGCCGAGGCCGCCTATGTGGCGATGGTGGAAGAGAATGAAATCCGGGTCAACCTGTCCCATTATGAGCGCGCCCGCATCGCGGTACGGGCGTTGAAGGAGGGGGTCTTCCCCAGTCAGAAAAAAGCGCTGCAGGGGCTGTTTGCCAATGCGCCGCGTGCCAAGCGCTCCAAGATTGGCAGTTTTGTCACCCTGGTTGAGGCGCTGGATGCGGTGCTGTACTTTCCCACCGCCATCAGTGAAAAACTGGGGCTGGCCCTGGTGCGCCAGATCGGCGAGGAACCGGGGTTTGCGGCGCGGCTCAAGACGGCCCTGCAGGCGGCAGAGCGCCCCACTGCGGCAGAGGAGCTGCTGGTTTTAAACGCCGCGCTGGCCGCGTGTAAAGCCCCTCAGGATGCGGCTCTAACCGCACCCTTAGAGTCTCAGGTTGCCGGGGCAACACCTGTGGCCACCCCGGCGAGCGCGGCGCCCCGAGTTCGCCCGAGTTCTGTTGAGATTGGCGCTCAGGAACGTGTCAGCACCCAGCTGACGGCAGGGCTGCGCATTGGCTTTCAACCCGGGGCAAAACGGATCGAGCTGAGCGGCGAGGCTGTGGATGCAGAGCTGCTGGAGGCCTTGAAGACCTGGCTGAAGCAGCGCTAAATCCGCCTGCAAGCGATATCAAATCTGTAAAAAAGGGCACGCCGCGGCGTGCCCTTTTTATGTCTAATGCCCCAATTGGGGTCTGTTCCAGCGATCTCAAATGTTTCGCGCGCGAAACATTTGGGGGGTTTCAGTGGTTTTTGAACCGGGCGTTTGAACCAGCTGTCAGGCTGGGGGTTTATACCAAAATGAGGTGCCGCGGGTGGCTGCTGGGATTTGACATGACGCGCCAAGTATGAGTTTTGGGCGGATGAAACGGAGCAGGGTCTGTCGCCGGGCCCGTCGCAGGGACAGGGCTTTGGGGCTCTGTGCCACCTGTGTCCTCTAGGAAAGATCACAATGACCTCGCAGACTGTCCCCTCCCCGGTCCTCCCGCCAGTCCCCTCGCCAGTCCCCTCGCCGGCCCTCTCGCCGGTGGCACCGCTGCGCCTGGTGGCTGTGGTGGTGACTTATAATCGGCTGGACAAATTGCAGGCGACTTTGGCGCGGCTGCTGCAGAGCCCGGCGCAGGAGCTGGCTGCGGTGGTGGTGGTCGACAATGCCTCGACCGATGGCACCGGCGCCTGGCTGCAGGGCTGGCAGGCCGCGCAGAGCGAGCCCCGGTTGGATATCGTCAGCAGTGCCGCAAATCGCGGCGGCGCCGGGGGCTTTGAGATGGGCATGCGCCGCGCCATGGAGCGCCATGATCCCGACTGGCTGGTGCTGATGGATGACGATGGGCGTCCCACCCCGGATGGCCTGGCCTGCTTTCATGGGCTGGCGATGCACCAGGCTGCACAGGACCCTTCGCAGCAGGGCTGGGATGCGGTGGCGGCGGCGGTCTATTTTCCGACCGGCGGCATCTGCGAGATGAACCGCCCCTCGCGCAATCCCTTTTGGCATCGCCGCGAATTCCTGCGCACGCTCTTTGGCGGTGGGCGCTCGGGCTTTCATGTGCAGCCTTCGGATTATGAGGGGGCGGGGATGCAGATTGATGTCACCTCCTTTGTTGGATTTTTTATCTCCGCCGCGGCGGTGCGCCGTCAGGGCTATCCGGACCCGGATCTGTTTATCTACGGCGATGACGGTCTTTATACGCTGGAGCTGACCAAGGCGGGGGGGCGCATCGGCTTTGAACCTGCGGTGCGCTTTGAACATGATCTCAGCACCTTTGTGGCCAAGGATGGCGCCGAGGGGGCGCAGCGCGGCCGGTTTATTCCGCTGTGGAAGGTCTATTATTATCACCGCAATCTGCTGATGCTGTACCGGTTGGCGGCGGGCTGGCTGTTCTGGCCGGTGCTTTTGGTGATTGTGCCCAAATGGCTGTCAAAGCTGCGGCTGCATCCGGGCGAAAGACGCGCCTTTTTGCGGCTGATCAGCCGCGCCATCTGGGATGGGCTGCGGCGTGAGCGGCGGGTGACACATGCCTCGGTGCTGGACCTTGCCAGGACGGAAAAGCCGGGCTGAAGGCCGCCTGAAATCCCTGCCCCTGAAATCCTCTCCTGAAATCCCCCCCTGAAATCCGGGGCTCAGGTGTTCAGGATATTGCGGTGATAGCGCCTCATCAGCAGCAGACCCAGGGTCAGCAGGATCAGGCTGACCAGGATCACATAGGGCAGATTCACATAGGTGGGATTATAGGTCGGATAAAAGCCGACCCGGGCCAGGCCGATGACATGGATAAGCGGATTGTACCACAGGATCTCGCGGGCAAAACCGGGCATGTCATCATAGAGAAAGAAGATGCCTGAGGCGAGAAACAGCGGCCGGGTGAGGATCGACCAGACCAGCTCCCAGATTGGAAACAGCCCCATCAGGGCGCAGTTCAGGGTGCCAATCCCGAGACCCAGCAACATGGTTGCCGAGATCGCCTCGATGATTTCAGGCAGCGAGACGACGGTGCGGTTCTCGGTCAGGGCCAGAATGCCGGTGAGCAGGATCACCGAGACCAGGATCGAGGTCAGGCTGTTGAGGAAAAACCGCGCCAGCACGGCATCCAGCCAGGTGACGGCGGGAAAGAGCAGCAGGGGTTTGGAAAACCCAACCGCCCGCGCCACTGTGTTTGCAATGCAGTTATAGAGATCAAAGGGCATATAGGCGGTGGCGTAGAACAGCAGGAAACTATTGCCCAGGGCCGGGCTGCGGATCACCAGCGAAAACCCGATCGAGAGAAAGATGATGGCGGCCAGGGGTTCCATTATCGCCCAGATATAGCCCCCGGGGGTGCGGGCATAGCGGGTGGCCATCTCGCGCAGGATCAGGGCGGTGATCGTGCGCAGGGGGGCAAAGCTGCGGGTGTTCTTGAGGCGCGGCATCTGGGCGTTGCTGAGGCGGGCGGATGTGGTCCCGGAGGGGGCGGCCGTGCCGTCAGATGGCACAGCGGTAGAGGGGCGATCTGGCATATGGCTCCCTGCGGGAATCTGTGGTTGTGAAGGACGGGCTGGCAGGCGATACTATGCGCCAGAATGTAGGCAATTACAAACCTCTCTGACCGCTTTGTGCTGGTGCAGACTGTCGGTGCAGAGGCCGGGCAAAAGCAGCAGGGCAAAAGCGCCTGAATTTTCAGGCTGGGATTTGATGGGGTCTGATAGGAAAGCAAATGGGTGCAGCATGGACGGGCGTAATATGGATGAGGGTCAATAGGATCCGATGACTGCAACCGGAGCGAACAAAACGGGCAATGCCGTCAAGCCGGCAGAGGCCGACACACCAAAACCGGTGCAATCTGCAGCCTCCGCCCCCGGTCAACCGGCGGTCCAAGCGGTCCAGCCGGTGGCCTCCCCGTCGGGCCCACTGGCGACTCCAGCGGCGGCTCAGAATGAGGAATGGCCGGTCGAGAAGCAATTGCTGCACCTGCGCAAGCGGGTGAAAGAGGCCGAGGCCTCTTTGGCGTTTTCCAATCAGCAAAGAATAAATGCCGAAGAAAAACTGCATCAACAGAGTTTTTCATTGGCAGGGCCGGCCAGAATGCATCGGCGGCACTGGGGGCTGATTGCCAGCTTTGTCGCGCTGGTTCTGCTGCCGGTTGCCGCGGTGGTTTTTTATCTGGTGGTCTTGGCCCAAGATCAATTCCAGTCCACCACCGGGTTTACTGTCCGCAGTCAGGAAAGCACCAGTGCCGCCAGCGATCTGCTGGGCGGTCTGGCCAGCTTTACCGGCAGCTCGGCAGCTTCGGACAGCGATATCCTGTTTGAATTCATCCAGAGCCAGGAAATGATCCAGGCCGTGGACAGCCAGATCGACCTGCGGGCCCATTACAGCCAGCACTGGCCCAGCGACTGGGCCTTTGCAATCTGGCCCGATGCGACGCAGGAAGAGATGAGCTGGTATTGGCACCGCATCATTGGCATCTCCTTTGACAGCAGTTCGGGGCTGATCGAGGTCCGGGCCCAGGCCTTTGATCCGGAAACGGCCCAGGCCATCACTGCGGCCATTGTTCGGGAAAGCCAGATCCGCATCAATGCGCTGAACGAACAGGCCCGCTCGGATGCCATTGGCTATGCCCAGGCGGATCTGGATGAGGCGGTGGAAGAGCTGAAGGCGGCGCGCCAGGCGCTGACCCAGTTTCGCACCCGCACCAGGATCGTCGACCCCAAGGCCGATATTCAGGGGCGCATGGGGGTGATGAACAACCTGCAGCAGCAACTGGCGACCTCCCTGATTGAATTTGATCTGCTGCGCGGCACCGTGGCGGCGGGGGATCCGCGTCTGAAACAGGCCCAGCAGCTGATTGACGTGATCCGCGAGCGCATCGACATCGAACGTCAGACCTTTACCTCGACCAATACCGATACCGGCGCTGTTGGTGAGGATTACCCCTCGCTGATTTCCGAATTTGAACGGCTGACGGTGGACCGCGAATATACCGAAGAGGCCTACCGCGCGGCGTTGACAGGGCTGGCCCTGGCCCGCGACGAGGCGATCCGGCAAAGCCGCTATCTGGCCACCTATATCAAGCCAACCCTGGCGCAGGAGGCGGAATACCCCAAGCGGTTTCTCCTGGTTGGTCTGGCGGCGCTGTTTCTGCTGCTGATCTGGTCCATCCTGTCGCTGATCTACTATTCGATCCGTGACCGCAGTTAAGGCAGGGCGCAAAAGCAGATGCTGAGACCGATCCAGGAGGCATGGGGGCCATGATCCGGCTTGAGAACCTGACCAAGAGCTTCTTGCTCAAGGGGGAGCGCAGGGTTGTCATCGACAATCTGAACCTCACCCTGCCCACCGGCAGATCGCTGGCGCTTTTGGGGCGCAATGGCGCGGGAAAATCCACCCTGTTGCAGATCATCGCGGGCACCATGCGCCCGGATCATGGGCGGGTGATCTCGGATGGCAGTATTTCCTGGCAGGTGGGGCTGGGGGGCTCGTTTCACGGGCAGCTGACCGGGGCAGAGAACGTCCGCTTTGTGGCCCGGGTCTACGGGGTGGATACCAAAGAGCTGGTGAATTTTGTCGAAGGCTTTGCCGAGCTGGGCAAGTTCTTTCACATGCCGGTGCGCAGCTATTCTTCGGGGATGCGGGCGCGGCTGACCTTTGGCACCTCGATGGGGATCAGGTTTGATACCTATCTGGTGGATGAGGTGACGGCTGTTGGCGATGCCGCCTTTCGCCGCAAAAGCCGCGCTGTCTTTGCCGAGCGGATGCGCCAGTCCGGGGCGATCATGGTCAATCACGGCATGGCCGAGCTGCGCCAGTATTGTGATTCAGGCCTGGTTCTTGAGGATGGCAAGGTGCATTATTTTGACAACCTGGATGAGGCCATTGCCCTGCACGAAGACCTTATGAGCTAAGGCGTCTTGGCGCCGCAGTTGCCAGGGCCGCAGCGGTTGTTGGGGCCGCCGTGGTCTCGCGACGCGGTCCGGTTGGGGGCTCTGCGGCCTGCCCGGATGCCCCGGATGCCAGAGGCACATTCCTCAGGCCCGTAGACTCCCCGGCTCTTCGCCCGGCTCTTAGCCCTGGTTTTGGTTCGGTGCCTGCCGCCGCGCCTCTGACATTCAGGGCATCCGGGGTATCCGGGGCCACCTTGGCGGTGCTGCGCTGCAGTTTCTCCTCCCAATAGGCCCTTGTGGTCATCTCGTCATAGCCCCGCCGATAGGCCTGTTTCAGCCCGCCATACTGCCGCTGCCAGCGCAGCAGGGTGAGGGTCATCTGCCAGATCAGGGCGAAAAAGCGCCGTTTGGAGTGGCGCAGCCGATAGCCCCGGCTGCGGGCGCTGTTGAGATAGGTCAGCCGGGCGCCGCCAAAGGCGGGAAAGACCAGGCCGCGATCCTTGATCTCCAGCACCATCCGATCTGCAAACCGGTTCCAGAAGGGCAGCAGGTGACCATTGAGGCTCAGCAGGCCCAGATAGTGGCGCAGCCGCCGGGGCAGGCGGCTGAAGCGGCGGCGCTCAACCAGATCGGCCGGGCGGATCTCTTGCCAGCGCTCCGCCTGGATCAGGGTGCAAATATCCCGCTGCCGCGCCTGCATGTCGATGTTGCGATCAAAAAAGCCCGGCCCCTGCATCACATCCCGCCAGGCCAGCAGCTGGGCTGCGGCGCTTTCATATTTGCAGCGCAGCATCGAGCGCATCATGAACCGGCAGGCGATGCGGGCGGTGCCAAGCGCGGAGCGTTCAAGCCGGGCAAAGATCAGATGGTGCAGCAGGTGATTGCGCAGATCGAGATAGAGCGTCTGCGGGCTTTCTTTTTCAACAAAGTCATCCTGAAAAGACACCACCCCGTTGAGGGTGACAATGGAGAAGTCATTGGCCAGGGAAAAACTGATGTCATCGCCGCGCACAAAGAAGGGAAACGGATGGTGACGCAGCCGCGCCAGGGGAAAGGCAAAGAACCACCAGCCGCCATAATAGGTTGCGGGGCGGGGCTGATCGCTGGCCAGCTCCATCTGCTGCACCGCACCGGGCTGGCGCAGGTCGGTGCCATTGAACAGCGGATGACAGGAGCCGTCAAAATAGGCGCCATTCTCCCAGATCTGCCATTTGTGCCGGTTGCTGATCATCGCACCAGCCAGGGCGGTTGCGGGATCCCGGGCCAGGGCCAGCAGCATATAGGTGCGCCGGATGTTCTCCATTTGAAAGGAGGCATCATCATCCATGAACAGGCAATGGCTAAAGCCCCGGTCCTGGGCTTCCAGCAGGCCGCGGGCAAAGCCGCCGGCGCCGCCAAAATTGGGATTGCTGTAGCTGCTGACGCGGCGGCTGTTGGAGATTTTGGCGCTGTGGCCGTTGTCGATGACCTGCACGTGGATCTGATCGCCAAAGGCAAACCCGGCCAGAAAGCGCTGCAGCCGGGCGACGGTATCGCGCACCTTGCGCTCGCGTTGATAGGTGGTGATGGAAATCGCCAGGCGCGGCAATTTTTGCACAGTACTGCCCAGGGTACTGCCCACGGTCTTGCCCAGGCTATTGCGACAGACAAAGCGGGCGTCCTGCAGCGTGACCTCTGTCCCCTGCGCCAGGATCTCCAGGGCCAACAGCCCGGTCTCCTCCCCGGCCAGCAGTGTGGCAAGATCAACCCGGTAGGGGGTCGCGCGCGACAGGGTCTGGCGGTGGCGGTAGATCAGGGTCTTGCCGCCATGGCCGGGCAGGTGATGGATGCGGATTTCAAGCCGCCCGGTGGCGGTGAGTTCAAGACATAGTCCGGTGAGGGCGCAGACCCGCATCCAGGTGCCGAGGTTGAACAGGTTGAAATAGGTATCAAAGGTGATTTCCCCCCCCGCAGGCAGGGTAAACCTGCCCTGTGCGGTGCGGACCGGGGCGGTTGCACGATAGTACAGGTCAGGCTCGCTGCAGATGGCCTGCTCGGGGGCAATGATAGTCTGCAGTGTGATCATCGGGCAAAATGTCCAGCGGCTCTGGGGGGAGGGGATGGCGTGGCAGGGTTTCTATTTTAGCGGGAGTTTCATTTTATCTCGTCTCATTTGGGTTGCGGGATCTTGGCGAAAGAGGCTAGCATTCCGGCAGGGTCGGCAGGGTCGGTCAGGACATCGCGGCCAGTACACAGGGGGCCAGGACACAGGGGCCAGTACACGGGGGCGCGGCAACAGGGGGCCGTAGCAGGGGCAGACTGGGCTAGGAAGGGCGCAACGGGGATGGCTTGCTGAGGTGAAACACAGTCTTATTTTCCACATTGGCGCCCATCGCACCGCGACCTCTGCCGTGCAGCAGTATCTGCATGACAATATCCCGGCTCTGAAACAGCTGGGCTTTCTCTACCCCTTTATGACCCGCCGCCATGTGCATATGATCAATCAGCTCTTTAACGGTGCGCGCAGCCCGCAGCAGGTTTCGGCGGATCTGATGGAGAGGATCAAGGCCCATGATATGGATCTGCATAGCGTTGTGCTGAGTGACGAAGACATCTGCATGAGGCAGGATATTAGCTTATTGGCTGAATTCAGGAATAAATTTAGCGTAAAAGTTGTATTTTCCCTGCGCCGCCAGGATCTTTGGCTGGAAAGCTGGTATCTGCAGAACATCAAATGGCAGTGGAACCCAAGGCTGAGCCATTGCACCTTGCAGGAATTCCTGCGGATGCGGGAGGAGTTCCACTGGATCCATTATGACCGCTACGTGCGCCATCTGGAAAAGGTCTTTGGCCGTGAGAATGTCATCCTGACCCTCTATGAGCCGGGGCAGATGCCGCCGGGCGGCGCGGTTCAGATGTTCTGCGACAGTATCGGCCTGCAGCCGACTGCGGATTTTAGCAGCCCGGCGCGGGTGAACCCCAGCTTTTCGCCACAGGTTTCAGAGTTCATGCGCTGCCTGCCGCTGGACGCCGCGCCCGAGAAATACCGCGCCATGCTGACGGCGGCCTGCGCCGAGATCGACAGCCAGACCCGGTTGCAGCAGGGGGCGGCACAGGAGGGGCAGGGGAAGCAGGGCACACCCCTGTTGATCCCCCATGGGCAACGGCGGGGGATCATGGCCAAATATGCCCGGGGCAACCGGGCGCTGGCGCGCCGCTACTTTGACCGCGAGACGCTGTTTCTGGATCCGCTGCCGGACCCTGCGACGCCGCTGACCGAGATGGGCCTGCCCGGCGACAGCTACCAGCTGATGGCAGAGTATGTCGCGCCGCTGCTGCAGGCGATGATCACGCGCCGCCGCAAAGAGACAGGTCGCAAGAAGGCGTCCAGATCGTCCAGATCGGCCAGATGACAGGTCATGTGACCGGTTGGATGATAGGCGGGATGACGCCACAGGAGAGGCGCCAGCAGGTCTCAGCCGCCGACCGGTTGGCGCTGCGGCATTTTCCCGGTAAGGGCAGCCCAGAGGACAGGCCACCGAGCACAGGCCACAGAGCACAGCGCGCGATCACGGAGAACAACATCATGGCGGCAGGTAAATTCTTGATGGTGGGGGCCGGGCTCTCGGGGGCGGTGATCGGACGGCAGCTGGCCGAGGCGGGCCACCAGGTCCAGGTGCTGGACTCCCGCGATCACATCGGCGGCAACTGCCACACCAGGCGCGACCCGGAGACCGGGGTCCTGCTGCATGTCTACGGGCCACATATCTTTCACACCGATGACGCCGAGGTCTGGGACTATGTAAACCAGTTTGCCCGTTTCATGCCCTATAAGAACCGGGTGAAAACCACGGCGCGTGGTCAGGTGTTTTCGCTGCCGGTGAACCTGCACACCATCAATCAGTTCTTTGGCAAAACCATGCGCCCGGATGAGGCCCAGGCCTTTATCACCACCGAGCAGGCCGATACCTCGATTGAGGATCCGCAAAGCTTTGAAGAACAGGCGCTGCGCTTTGTCGGGCGCGATCTGTATGAGGCCTTTTTCAAGGGCTATACGGTCAAGCAATGGGGCATGTCGCCGACGCAGCTGCCCGCCTCGATCCTCAAACGTCTGCCGCTGCGCTTTAACTATGACGACAATTATTTCTTTCACAAATATCAGGGCATGCCCGAGCAGGGCTATAGCGAGATGATCACAAGGATCCTGGATCACCCTGGCATATCCGTCATGTTAGAGACTGATTTCAGCCGGGAGCAGACCCGGGACTATGATCATGTCTTCTACTCCGGACCGCTGGATGGCTATTTTGACTATGAGCTGGGCCGCCTGGGCTATCGCACCCTGGATTTTGAAAAATTCACCTATGAGGGGGATTATCAGGGCTGTGCGGTGATGAATTATGGCGATCTGGCGGTGCCCTATACCCGGATCACCGAACACAAACATTTTGCCCCCTGGGAGCGCCACGAGGCGTCGGTCTGTTACCGCGAGTTTTCGCGCAACGCCGAACCCGGTGACATCCCCTATTATCCGATCCGCCAGCTGGAAGAAAAAGCCCTGCTGGCCGAATATGTGGCGCTGGCCGAGGCCACCCCGGGGGTGAGCTTTGTCGGCCGTCTGGGCACCTACCGCTATCTTGATATGGATGTCACCATCCGCGAGGCCCTGGATGTGGCCCGTGGCTTTCTGGCGGCCAAAGCCAGCGCCGCGCCGATCCCGGCCTTCTGGAGCGCCCCGCTCTAGGGGCAACAGAGCGCGCTCAGGACGCGCCGCAGGCCCGGCCTCATATCCCTGTTACGGGTTTGCCTGTCACATTCCTGACCGGATGAAACAGGCATAAGCAGATCAATCATTTGCAATATGGTGCGGATCTAATGCACTGTAGGGTTGTAAATGGGGGTGGAAATTGCCGGGGGATGCTGCCGGAATGTGCCCTGGCAACCCGATCTGGCAACCCGATCTGGCAAATCTGAACGGGGAGCGGTGAGACAGGAGGCGCGATGTTTGTGAGCTATGATCTGCGCGCGGGCCGCGGCTTTGCCGCTTGCCGGGGGGCGCAGTATATCCGCCTGGGCGCAGGGCTGCATGCGGCGGTGGATCCGGGGCAGGGGCTGGTTTCAGCCCGCCGGGGCAGGGGGCTTGATCTGCGGTTTTCCAAGGTTAGTGATCAGGCCGCCTGGCTGGAACTGGGACTTAAACTCGGCGCGCCGGGGCAGGGGCGCAGCGATAGGGCCTGGCGCGACAGCAGCCGGTTTTACTGTCGCCTGCGGCTGGCGCTCCAGCTGGAGCCTCAGGTGCCCGCTCAGACGGATGCGCAGGAGGTTTTACAGGCCAGCACACAGGTCAGCTCACAGGCCAGTTCACTGGCCGATATACTGGCACATGCGCCAGAGCAGGAGCCGCCGCCCCAGGCCAGGCTGGCGCTGCGGCTGCATCTTCGGGACGGATTTGAAGACATCTTTGCGCCCGACCCCCTGCCGCTATCGCCGGATTTCACCTGGGTTAGAGCCGAAATTGCCCCACCCGTCTGGGCCTTGTCGCAGGCGCAGGCGGTGGATCTGCACCTGTTTTTACCGCCCCGCAACGGGGCGCTGCAGGTCAGCGATCTGGCCGTGACAGCGGTGACCTGAGCCAGAAGTCAAAGGAGGATGTGATGAAGTTTTCCTGCGTGATGACCGCCTATAACGAGGGCCCCTTGCTGGCGCAATCCGTGGCCTCGGTGCTGAACCAGAGCCATGAGGATCTGGAGCTGGTGCTGGTTGATGACGGCGCCACAGAGGAGACCCGCGCGGTGCTGCAGGCGCAAAATGACCCCCGGATTATCCTGCTGCAGCAGGCCAATGACGGGCTGTCCTCGGCGCGCAATCGCGGGCTGCGCCATTGCAGCGGTGATTATATCTGCTTTCTGGATGGCGATGACCTGCGCGCGCCCTGGGCCTTTGCCGAGGTGGCGGCGGCGCTGCGAACCGATCCGGTTGAGCTGCTATTGGTGCGCGGGGCCTTGTCGCAGCCGCAGGGGGCGCTGACCCCCTTCATGGATGAGGTCAGCGCCCTGGGGGCTGAGCGTGAGGCCAAGGATCACCCCACAGGCGCGGGGGGGGATCTGGCGGCAACCAAGGCCTGGGCGGTGAGTTTTGAGCCGCAATCGGCGAATAAATTCCTCTCGGCCGGCCTGCTGGCCCGCGCCCGGCTGTGTTTTCCCAATGATCACTTCTTTGAAGACATCCTGTTTCACGCGCTGGCGGTGGCCCAGGCCCGCTCGGTGACAGTGCTGCCGGCCCGCAGCTTTACCTATTTTCGCCGTCAATGCAGACCGCAGGTGACCGGGGGCAGCAGCGATACCCGCTTTGACGTGATCGGCACCACGCGGGTGCTGTTCCAGCTTTTGGCGGGGCACCCTGAGTTTGCCAATCCGCGCTTTCGCGGTGCGGTGGCTATTGGGGCGCTGCGGCTGCTGAAATGGTGCGAAGAGCGCATCGCGCGGCATCGGCTGACGGCCTATCGCACCGCCCTCAGGGCGGCGCTTGCGCAGGTGGATGTGCGGTTTTTCACCATCAGCCCTGACACGCCGGACCCACGGGGGGAGCGGCTGATGCTGCAGCGCTACGCCCAAGACCACTTGATGGCCTGAGGTGTGATTGCCCGGGATTTGATGGCCTGCGACAGGCTGAGCAGAGACAGAAAGGAGCCTGGCAATGAAATTCTGGATATCCCCTTCGGCGGAGGGGGCGCCGCAGCCCGGCTCACAACGGGGGCGGCAAACCGCCGGGCAGAGCGATGGGCAAAATGCGGGGGCCGGGGCATTGCAGGTGGAGCATCTGCGCGGCTTTGGCCAGGAGGTCGAGATCCTGCACGGCGAGGGGGAGGCGCCAACCGGTGCGCTGCGCCCGCAGGTGCAGGATCTGCGCCAGATCTATGAGCTGTTCCTGGCCTCGCGGGTGCTGCCAAAACAGGGAACCTGTCTGGACATTGGCGCCGGGGCGGGCTGGTTTGCCCTGCCCTTTGCCGCCGCCTTTCCCGGCTGGCGGGTGCTGTGCCTAGAGGCCGATGCGGCGCGTTATCAGGCGCTGGAGGCAACAATCAGGCGCAGTGAATTAAAAAACATCAGCTGCTTTCACGGCGGCTTTCACCCCTTGGCCGCGCCGGTCTCTGTTCCGGCAGAGGCGGCAGATCAGGCTCTAAATTGGCAAAAAACCGGCGTCTACCCGCCCGCCCCCCTGGCACAAGCCCTGCAACGGGCCGCGCCGGTGCCGTTTTGCGCCCTGCCGGGGCTGGAGGACCGTCTGGCGCCGGCAGGGGCTGCGCTGGGGGGCAGGTCCCACAGCAGCCCGGGCTTTGATCCGGCGCTGTTGACCGCCCTGGCCCCGGATCTGCTCCGGCTGGAGGCGCCGGGGGTGGAGCGGGACCTGGCCGCAGCGCTGCGGCGGGCGCCGACCAGCTTTGTGACGGGTCGGTTGTTTTGCCATGTTCCCAGCGCCGAGCTGATCCCTCAGGGACAGGGACAGGCGCAGGGGCAGGGATCGGATGAGGCGCCCTGTCGCCGCCAGATCTACCTGCCCTATGGGCCCCATGTGCTGCGGCGCGACTATGAAGACACTCTGCCAGGGCGCCGTGCCGGGCTGGACGTGGTGGTGGCGCTGTATAATGGCCGTGATTTCATCGCGGAGTGTCTCGACAGTTTGCTGGCGCAGGATAGCCCCGAAATCCGGCTGCTGGTGGTGGATGATGGCTCCACCGATGGCAGTGGCGATCTGGTGGCCTCCCGCTACGGGGAGCATCCGCGGCTGACCCTGCTGCAAAAACCCAATGGTGGCTGCGCCTCGGCGCGCAACTATGGCCGCGCCCATTCCAATGCCAGCCATATTGCCTTTGTCGATGCCGATGACCGGGTGGATCCAGCGCTGTTTGCGCAGCTGCTGGAGCTGGCCCGCTATGGCGGGTTTAATATCACCGAGGGGGAGTTTTTGCTGTTTGAAACGGCGGAGCAGGGGGCAGAAGGCGGGGCTGAACAGCGCCAGCCCAGCTACGAGACGGCGCGCTTTGCCACCGGGCCAAGCCACCGGCTGGGAGAGATCGCCTATTGCCTGCGCCCCAGTCTGGAGATGATGCAGGGGCAGCCGACCATCTGGCGGCGCATCTACCGGCGCGATTTTCTGGATCACCGGGAGATCCGCTTTCCCGAACATGTGCGCGCCTTTGACGACCAGATTTTCCAGCTGCTCTGTGCCCAGCATGGCGGCGAAATGGCCCATGTCTTTGGGGTGAGCTATCACTATCGCCAGCACAGCGGCCAGGACATCAAACAGGGCGACAGCCGCCATTTCTACAGTTTCAACATGTACCGGCAGGTGTTTTTGCGGGCCGAGCGCGAGGCCTGGCCGGATATCCTGCCGGTGGTTGAATCGCTGCTCAACACCATGACCTGGTCCTATGCCGGCCTGCGGGAGGATCTGAAAGAGAGCTACCAGCAGGCGGCGGTTGCCTTTCTGGTGATGCTGGCCAAGGGCTTTGGTCCCTGGCTGCTGCAGGCGGTGTCATTGGAGCGGGTGGGCATCGAGGGGCTGGGGTTTCTGGTGGCGCGGCACCTACATGACAGCGCTCATCAGCCGGTGGATTATGGCATGCTGCATATGGAGGACTGGCGCTGGCAGCCGGAATTCATCGAGATGCAGCACGCGCTCTGTGGGGAAGGGGCAAACCCTGCCTGAGCATGCTGCCGTCACAGCGGCGCCGGGGCGTCTGCGGGCAGCTTGCCCCAGTCGCGCAGCTTGGCGATGCAGTCAAAATCCGCCTGCAGAAAACGGCGCAGATTGGCCTCTCCCCTGGGGCTGAGCTGGCGCTCTTCGGCGCTGGTGTTGTGGCGGTTGTCATTGACCCGGCCGGGGTTCTCGATGCCAAAATGCTGCAGCATATCCGCGCCCAGGCTTTCTTGTTGCAAGATGCCGAGGATCTGATCGGGCTGGCTCACGGCCAGAAGATCGCGCAGATAAAAGGCGATGTCTTCGCTCAGATGAAGGATCGAACGGTAATGACCCTGGGCCAGGGCATTGCGGCTGCCGTCGGGGTGATACAGCGCCTGCGCCAGGGCATCCAGGCTGCCATAATGGCGCAGGATCTGCGCCTCTCCGGGGAGGCGGTGTTCCTGGCTCGCCTCGATGAGCACCAGTGTGCGGCGCCAGTAAAAGGCCGAGATGGCGCGGGCGATCGGGCAGCGCAGGGTGATGTAATAGCGATACTGTGGTCCCAGGGGCGGCTGGTGCACATGGGTGATGCTATCGATCCGGGTGTCGCTCCTCTCCAGGGCATCGCGCAGGGTTGCGCCGCCACATTTTCCAATATGCACCAAGACGGTTTGCGAGGCCTGCGGGGCCTGTGAGGCCTGTGGCGTTTCGGGATCCTGTGGGGCGGGGGCGGGCTGCATCATAAAAGAGGTCCTGTTGGCGCTGTGGTCACTGGTGAACTGATCCTAGAGCAGCGGCGCGGTGCTGGCGAGAGGGGGCGAGGCGCGCGGCCGCAGAGTCAGCAAAGCGCCAGGAAAGTGTCGGGAAAAAGCATCAGGAAAAAGCATCAGGAAAATGTCTGAAATATCGCCTCAAACCCCTTCTGAGGGGGCAGGGGGGCTGCCTGCGCAGGCGGGGGCGGGTCATTTTTGTGGCTGGTGGTCCAGGGGTTTGCGCAGCACCTGGTCGATCTGGTCGGCGGCATAGGGCAGCTTGAGAAAGGCAAACAGCGCGGCGTAGCGCTGGGGCCGGGCGATGCAGGCGTCGTAATCCACCCAGAAACACTGCTCCGGATGGCGCGCCAGTGCGGCCTTGAAGCGACGCTCACAGGTTTTGACCATGGTTTCGACCTGCGCGTAGGGGCGGCTTTTCAGCCAGGCAGACTGGCTGACCGCCTCCAGATTGCGGCAGTTAAAGACAATCTGGGCGGCGGGGAAATTGTCCAGCAGGAAGGCGATATAGGCGGCAAAATCCGCGTCATCGCGAAAGGGATGATGATGGCGGATTTCCTTGCAGCCGGTGACCTTGGTTCCGGGTGGCGGGGCCAGCACCTCAGAGACAAAAGCGGCCAGCAGCTGGCGGCGAAACCGGGCGGGGCGCACCGCATGGGCGCCAAACCAGGGCCGGTCCCGGGCCTCCTGCCTGCCGCTTTGGCCGCGCCGGAAGGTATCGCGCAGGCCTTCGCTGGCGCGGTAGAGATGATAGAGCGTGGCCCGGTTTTCCCCCCGGATGCAGACGCCATCGCAGTGGTTCAGCAGGCTCATCAACAGGGTTGAGCCCGAGCGGGCATAGGTGATGATGAAGATATAGCGATGGCTGTTCAGGGGCATGGCGGTGGATCCAGATCGGATGGGGCCAGATCGGATGGGTCTGGGCGGTCTGGATCCAGGTGGGGCGGTTCCAGGCTGACGATGGCACGGCTGATCACCTGGGTGGCCTCGGGGGTGAGCTGGTCCAGCAGCCAGTCGCGCAGGCCGGCGCGGGCCTCGGCAAGGGCCTGGGGCGACCGGTCGGGGCGGGGCAGGTCTGCAGCGGCCAGCGGCAGCGGCTCCTGGCCCTGCAAAAAGGTCTGATTGAGCCAGGCACAGGCCGGGCGGGCATTGGCATGGATCAGGGCGGGCAGGCTGGGGTCAGAAAACCGCAGCTTTGGCAGCGCCTGCACTTCGGGGGTGATTTCCAGCCGCTCCAGCAGCAGATGCCGCGCCGCGCCGGGTCCCTGGTCATCCAGGGTCTCATTGAGGCTCAGCACCCAGGCGATGACGGCGGCGGGCAGGGTTTCATTGGCGTGATGGCTGGGCAGCGACAGCGGCCTGCCCAGGGTGGACAGGGTGGCAAAGAAATCCTGCACCACATCGTGGCGCCCAGTGGTAATGGGTGTGGTAATGGGTGTGGTGGCAGTATCGGCAGCCGTGGCGGCGGGGCTGCCAAAGCGGCGCACCCGCATATTTTCAGCCCCCACCAGATTGAGAAACGGCTCCAGCTGCTTGCGCGCCGGGTAGAAAAAGCTCAGCGGGCTGGGCAGGGCCGAGAGCCGGTCGCCATTGCCGCGAATGCGCTGCTGCAGGGTGGAGCAATACAGATCCGCCGGGTCGCGCAGATAGGCCAGCACGGTGATGCGCGAGAAACTGCGCCGCAGCCGCTGGATCAGCACCCTGGGATCACTCAGCCCGGAGAAATGTTCGCTGGAGATCAGGGTGAGCGGCGGGCGGCGGCACTGGACCTCTGCCTCAAAGCGCTGCCAGCAGCCCTCGCTCCAGGCCTTGGCCGCGGCCAGGCTGGGAAAGCGGTGGCGCAGATCCGGGGTCATTTGTTCGGCATCGGTGAGCGCCAGGGTCTGCAGCGCGAACTCGGGCATATGGGGTTCGTCAAAATAGTAGCAGCCCTGCCGCCAGAGCTCCTCTGGGTTGGCGCGCAGCGAAGCCTGGATCGAGGTGGAGCCGGTTTTATAGGGGCCGATATGGACCACGACATGCATGTTGTACCCTAGCCTGTTGGAGGTTGAAGAGGGGGGGCGGGCAGCGCCGAAGGGGGGCGAGTGGCGGCATCGGAACTGGTGGGATCAGAACTGGTGAAATCAGAACTGGTGAAATCAGAACTGGTGGGATCAGAACTGGTGAAATCAGGGATGTCGAAGTCAGGACTGGCGACATCAGAACTGGTGAAATCTGTGCTGCTGGCATTGGAGCTGGCCTGATTTGGGCAGGTCTGACTTGAATGGGCCGGATCCACCGCATCCGCCGGGGCGGGGGCGGTTTTGGCAAAGCGGCTGAGCAGGGCTTCGACCCGGGAAATCATCACATCATCCCCCACTGGTAACCGCTGGTCAAAATCCGCGTGGGCCCGGGCCTGATCGGGGTCAAACGGTGCGCGGTCGGCGCCCAGATAGGCCCGCGCCACCCGCCGATTGCCCTCGGCAAAGCGCCGGATCAGGTTTTGCTGCGCCGCCAGGGACAGCAGCCCGGCACGGGTGCGTTGCAGCGCCCCGGCCCCAATTCCAGCCCCAGTTCCGGCCCCGGTTCCAGCCTGGGCGATCTGCGCCAGGCTCATGGTGATCCGGTGCTGCCCCGTGCTGGGGGCGCGGTAGAGGTTGCGCAGCCGCAGATATTCCAGCGCATCGGGCGGCAAGGAGACCTTCTGCAGCGCTGCCTCCTGTGGCAGCAGCAGCCGGGGCTGGCTCTGGCATCCCAGGGCGCTGAGAAACCGGCTGACCAGGGTCTCGGCACTGCCGGATCTGTCATAGAGCCGCACCTGCAGGGCCTGGGCGCCAAAGGTCTCGCTCCAGCGGCGCAGCAGCCTGTCATTGTCGAGAAAGAACAGCCCGTGTTCGCAGATATAGCTCTCCAGGGGGCGGCTCTCGCGGGTTTTCAGATCCTTGACCAACTGGTTGTAGAAACTCTCGAGATAGCCAGCCGGGCTGCGCATGTAAAACAGCACCCGCACCCGGTAGTGGCGGCTCAGCCCCTGCAGCCGCGAGAGATCCTGCAGCCATTCAAAGTTTTCGGAACTCAGCAGCACATGATCTGCCGGGCTGGCCTGGATTTCGCGCAGCAGGGCGGGCCAGTCGCCCAGGGTCTCCAGCGGCTGATCCCGCAGCGCAGGGTCGCGCAGCTGCAGCGCCAGCGGGTGATGGCCGGTGAAATAGCGCCCGGATTTGGGATAGAGCAGCCCGGCGCCCGCCAGCAGATCTTCATTGGCGGCCAATGCGTTTTGCAGCGTGGTGGTGGCGGTCTTGTGGGACCCGATATGGAAATGCAGTGTCTTTTTACAGATCATGGGCGGCCTGCGGAAAATCCTGAGAAAAGCAACCTTTGCATGTTTTCCAGTATGGCGGCACATCTTAAAAGTTTCAAACCCCATCGCAAAATTCATCAAAGGCGCATCACTGGGGCCTTCACGGGCCTTTGCACCGGCGTCGTAGTGGCGCCGTAGTGGGGCCGTAGTGGGGCCTGCAATGGGCCTGCAATGGAACTGTCGGGGGGCGGCGCAAGGCTTGCACTCTGGCGACCCGGATCGTACCCCGGTAAACAGGGCTCAATATCCTCCGCGCCAGGGGGGCGAGTCCCGGGGACAGGGAGAAAAGGAATGCGGATGAAACGAGCGCTTATTACCGGTGTAACCGGCCAGGACGGATCTTATCTGGCGGAGTTCCTGCTGGAAAAAGGCTATGAGGTACACGGGATCAAACGCCGCGCCTCGTCGTTCAACACCCAGCGGGTGGATCACATCTATGAGGATCCCCATACCGACAATGCCCGCTTCAAGCTGCATTACGGCGATCTGACCGACAGTTCGAACCTGACGCGGATCCTGTCGGAAGTGGAACCCGATGAGGTCTATAACCTGGGGGCCCAGTCCCATGTGGCGGTCTCGTTTGAGAGCCCGGAATATACTGCCGATGTGGATGCCATGGGCACCCTGCGCCTGCTCGAGGCGATCCGCTTTTTGAAGCTGGAAAACAAGACCCGGTTTTATCAGGCCTCCACCTCGGAACTCTATGGTCTGGTGCAGGAGACGCCGCAGAGCGAGACCACGCCGTTTCACCCGCGCAGCCCCTATGCGGTGGCCAAGATGTATGCCTATTGGATCGCGGTGAACTACCGCGAGGCCTATGGCATGTATGCCTGCAACGGCATCCTGTTCAACCACGAGAGCCCCCGGCGCGGCGAGACATTCGTGACCCGCAAGATCACCCGCGGGCTGGCCAATATCGCCCAGGGGCTGGAGCCCTGCCTCTATATGGGCAATATCGACGCGCTGCGCGACTGGGGCCATGCCAAGGACTATGTGCGGATGCAGTGGATGATGCTGCAGCAGGACGCGCCAGAGGATTTTGTCATCGCCACGGGCAAGCAATATTCGGTGCGCCAGTTTATCGAATGGTCGGCGGCGGAACTGGGGATCACCCTGGCGTTCAGCGGCACGGGCCTGGATGAGATCGCCACCGTGGCGGCGATCACCGGCGACAAGGCTCCGGCGCTGCGGGTTGGCGATGTGGTGCTGCGCATTGATCCGCGCTACTTCCGCCCCGCCGAGGTGGAGACCCTGCTGGGCGATCCCGCCAAGGCCAAGGCCAAGCTGGGCTGGGTGCCAGAGATCACCGTGCAGGAAATGTGTGCCGAAATGGCCGCCGCAGATCTAAAGGCGGCGCAGCGCGCCCGGGTGCTGAAGGACCACGGCTATAATGAACCCGTCGCGCGTGAGGATTGATCCCATGAGCGCAGAACAGGGCGGCAAGGCAACCATGCTCCTGACCGGGGGCGGCGGCCTGGTGGGGCGCAATATCCAAGAGCACGCCGGGGCGGCCGACTGGACCATTCTGGCGCCGCGCAGCGCCGAGCTGGATCTGACCGATGCGGCAGCGGTGGAGAGCTATCTTGCCAAACACCAGCCCGATCTGGTGGTGCATGCCGCAGGCCGGGTGGGGGGCATCCAGGCCAATATGGCCAATCCGGTGGCCTTCCTGGATGAAAACACCGCCATGGGGCGCAATATCATCATGGGCGCTTACCGGGCCGGGGTGCGTCGCTTTCTCAACCTGGCCTCGACCTGCATCTACCCTCGCGCCGCCGAAAACCCCCTGCGCGAAGACATGGTGCTGACCGGCCCGCTGGAACCCACCAACGAGGGCTATGCCCTGGCCAAGATCATGGCGCTGCGCCTGTGCGACTATATCCGCCGCGAGGATGACACAGCCCAGTACAAGACGCTGATCCCCTGTAATCTTTATGGGGCGCATGACACATTTGACCCCAAACAGTCACATCTGCTGCCGGCCATCATCCACAAGGTGCATCAGGCGCAGAAAACGGGCGAGACCAGCGTCGAGATCTGGGGCGATGGCACGGCGCGGCGCGAGTTCATGTTTGCCGCGGATCTGGCCGATGCGGTGCTGCGCGCCGCCGCCGATATGGAGCGCCTGCCGGGCAGCATGAACATCGGCCTGGGCCAGGATCATAGCATCAACGACTATTACGCCACCGTGGCCGAGGTGATTGGCTGGACCGGTGACTTCAGCCATGATCTGAGCAAGCCGGTGGGGATGAAGCAGAAACTCTGCGATCCCGCGCGGCAGCAGGACTGGGGCTGGCAGGCTCCGACCTCGCTGCGCGACGGCATTGCACAGACCTATCGTCACTATTTGGAAAGCGGATACGCATGAGCCCCATTTACCCCCTCGCCACCTCTTCCTGGGATCAGGCGGAACAGGATGCGCTGCAGCGTGTCATCGACAGTGACATGTATTCCATGGGCCCCGAGGTGCGCGCCTTTGAGGCAGAGTTCGCGGCCTATTTTGGCAGCAAATATGCGGTGATGGTCAATTCCGGCTCTTCGGCCAACCTGCTGATGCTGGCGGCGCTGCGCTATACCAAAAATGACGATCTGCGGCTGATGCCCGGCGATGAGATCATCGTGCCCGCCGTCAGCTGGTCCACCACCTATTACCCGCTGCAGCAATATGGCCTGCGGCTGAAATTTGTCGATATCGACCGCGCCACCCTGAACTATGATCTGAACGCCCTGGAAGCGGCAATCAGCGAGCGTACCCGCGCCTTGATGGTGGTGAACCTTCTGGGCAACCCCAATGATTTTGCGGTGCTGCAGGCGCTTTGTGCGCCGCGCGGCATCGTGATGATCGAGGACAATTGCGAATCCATGGGCGCCAGTTTTGGCGGCAAACAGGCCGGCACTTTTGGGGTCATGGGGTCTTATTCGTCGTTTTTCTCGCACCATATCTCCACCATGGAAGGCGGCATGGTGACCTGCGACGACGAAGAGCTTTACCATGTGATGCTGTCCCTGCGCGCCCATGGCTGGACCCGCAACCTGCCAAAGTTCAACCATGTGACCGGCGAGAAATCTGAGGACCCCTTTGAGGAGAGCTTCCGCTTTGTGCTGCCGGGCTACAATCTGCGCCCGCTGGAGATGTCCGGCGCGCTGGGGCGCGAGCAGCTGAAGAAACTGCCGGATCTGATCGCGGGGCGGCGCGCCAATGGCGCCTTGGTGCAGGCGCAGCTGGGCAACCACGCCAAATTTGCCATCCAGCAGGAAATTGGCTGTTCCAGCTGGTTTGGCTTTGCGCTGGTCATTCGCGAAGGCTGCGGGCTGGCCCGTGCCGATCTGGTGAAACAGCTCCTGGCCAAGGGCTTTGAGTGTCGCCCCATCGTGGCGGGCAATTTTGCCAAGAACCAGGTGATGCAGTATTTCGACTATGAAATCCACGGCAGCCTGACCAATGCCGATTACATCGATGCCAATGGGCTGTTTGTGGGCAACCACCACTATCCCATCCCCGAGGCCGTTGCGGCCCTGGCCGAGATCTAGCGCAGCAGCCATTCCTCGACCTGCTGCGACACCTGCCGCATGCGCTGCCAGCGGGCGGCGCAGGGCTGGCCCCGGCGCAGGCGCAGCTTGCCCAGCAATCCCACCAGCGCCCATTCCGGGCGGCTGCCCCGGCGCTGATAGGGGCGGGTGGGGTCATAGCGGGGGTCTTCCTGGCGCTGGCCATCTGTGTCCAGCAGCAGGGCACCAAAGCCATCACGCTGCCAGCGTCCCTTCCAGCCGCCCATATCATCATCGCCAATCAGCGCCGGGGCGGCGCTGATCACGCCGATGGGCTCTTCCCCGGTCCGGGCGGGGCGGATATGCGCGCCCTGCAGGACCACGGCCAGCCCGCGCCGGTCCTCGCCACCGGGGTTGCCATCCTCCCATTCAAACCATTCCGCATAATCGGCGCCGCCCCCCGACCAGGCGCCGTCACAGGCGCCATTGCCATCCGATCCCAGCCGAAAGGCCGGGCCACTGCCATCGCCGGCCAGCAGATAGTCGGCGCCGCTGCCGGCAATCTCCACATGGGCCGTGGGGCTGGCAGTGCCAAAGCCGGCATTTCCGCTGGCACTCAGCGCCAGGGCGGTGGCCCAGCTGCTGCCATCGCTGGAGAGCTTGACGCTGAGGTCGTCATTGCCCAACAGGCCGATTTCGGCGCGCCCGGACCAGTTGGATTGAAACAGCGCCGCGGCGGTCTCAGTCGGGGCGGATTTGTTCAGCTTCATCTGATGACCGGCGCCTGCATGGCTGAACAGGCTGGCCTCAGCGGCCACCGCCAGCCGGTTGCTGGTATCGGCGCTGGTATTGACCCCCACCTGGGCCAGGTTCTGGGTCTCGGCGCTGATCTGCTGCCAGGCGCTGCCCTGCCAGATCCGCAGCTCAGCGACATCAACCCCCCAGGCGCGCCAGCCGATTTGCGGCGCGATGAACAGCCAGCCTTCGCCCTGCCAGATCGCCAGCTGCGAGGCCTGTCCGGCCCAGGCGCCGCTGGGCAGTGCCCCCAGCGCATAGGCATCGCCAGGGCTGGGGGTAAACGGCGGGGTTTCGGCATCAAAGGCGCTGACCCGCAGCTGCACCAGCGCGTCCAGCAGCTGCAGGGCCTCATTGTGGGTCACATGTTTTTGCGCCTGCGCGGCCAGCAGATAGGGCAGGGCGAGGATGGCAGAGGTCTCGGACATGGGGCTTGGGCTCCTGTGGGCAGCGGACAAGGACAGAGGACAGGGATAGAGGGCAGGGACAGAGGGCAAGAAAGCTGCGCGCCAGCATCGGCTGTGCAGATCAAAGCGGCGCTAACCGCGCGGGCGCGGTGGCGGCAACAGCCGCAGGGCAACAGGGAAAATCCGGGCCCGAGCAGGGTGCCGCAGGGGCAAATCTGGTGGCAAAAAAGCGCCCGTTCTGGGCGCTGATTCTTGCCCCAATGACCAGGCCACTGGGATTTTTTCGCCCACCAGCAAGCCCTTGGGATTGTCGCCAATTTGTTAACAATCGCCACTGTATTGTGCGGTTTAGATCCTGATACCTGCCGTGCTGCGGAGGCCATCCTGGGTCACGAGACGGCCTGGGGATATGAACATGGAGTTTGAGTTTCAGCAGCGCTTTCAGACGGGCAGCGATCGCTTTGATGCGGATCTGCGCGACCTTGCGGTGGTACAGACCGAAAGCGGCAGCTGGCTTTATGCCAGCAATGGGATGAATGGCGGGCTGAGCCTCTATCGTCTGGATGGCAGCGCCGCGGCGCCGCAGCTGTTGCAGCGCTACTGGCATGAAAACGCCAGCCTCGGCACCGGCGGGCTCAGCTGGGGCGAGATCGGCGGCAGCCTGCGGCTGATCCAGCAGAGCAGCAGCTCGGGGGCCTTGCTGTCATATGAGATCGGCAGCAATGGAAACCTGGCCCGGCAGCAGCAACAGGAGCTGGAGACCGGATCTGCTGGTGGCTCTACTGGCGGCTCTACTGGCGGGCCACAGGGGCTGGAGGCGCTGGTGACGGCGCCGATAGATGCAGGCCAGGATGGGGGCCAGAATGCAGACCTGAATGCGGGCCACAGCCTGGTCTACGGCATCAGTGCCGCAGGTCAGCTCACGGGCTGGCACCTGGATGCCACCGGGCAGAGCCTGGGCGAGGTGGCCACCAGCGGCACCTCTGCCTCCTATCACCTGCCCGGACAAGGCGCGCTGGAGATCAGCGCCGACGGTGATCTGTTGTTTGCGCTGGATGCCATGGGGCAGGGGGTGCGGAGCTACCGGATCACCACCCAGACCGGGGCGCTGCAGGCGGCGGATAGCTTTGGCATGGCCGAGGGGCTGCCGGTGTCGGATCCCAGCGCGCTGCAAAGCTTTCAGGCCTATGGCGCCAGCTGGCTGCTGCTGGCCGCCTCCGGGACTGGATCGCTCAGCCTGTTGCGGGTGGCGGCGGATGGCAGTCTCGAGCTCAGTGATCAGCTGAATGATACCCTGGCAACACGGTTTGGCGGCGTGGCGGTGCTGGAGGTGGTGCAGGTCGGGGAGCATGTGCTGGTGCTGGCGGCGGGGGCGGATGATGGCATCAGCCTGCTGCGGCTGCTGCCCTCGGGGCAGTTGTTGCATGTGACCAGCCTGGCCCATGCCCAGGGTCTGGGGCTGGAGAATGTCACCGCGCTGGAGGGGACCGTGCTGGGGGATCAGCTGGAGATCTATGTCACCTCCGGCACGGCGGGCGGTATTTCCCGGTTCAGTCTGGATCTTTCGACCCTCGGGGTGGTGCAGAGTCTTGATCAGGGCACGCTCTGGGGCAGCGCCGGGGATGATCTGTTGCAGGGGGGCGCGACGGCCTTGGTGACTTTAAATGGGGGCCTGGGCGATGACATTCTGGTGGCCAGCGGCGATGGCAGCCGGCTGACCGGCGGCGCGGGCGCCGATTGCTTTGTGGTTGGCGCAACGCCGACACTGACAGCGGCAGGGGTGACCGTGACCGATTTCCACCCCGGCACCGATCATCTGGATCTGTCGCTGATCCCCGGGCTTTACAGTCCGGCGCAGCTGCAGGTTGAAAACATCCCCGGAGGCCTGCGGCTGCAGTTTGGCGGCAGCCAGATTGTGATCCTGCGCGCCGGTGGCGGGGCGCTGAGCCTGACGGATCTCTGGCCCGATGGGCGCTTTGCGACGCCGGACCGGATCTCTCCGACAGAGCCCTCGGATCAGGAGATCCAATATGGCGGCGGCGGGGCGGATCAAATGGCCGGCACCACCGGCGCCGACCGGATGCAGGGGCTGGGCGGCAATGATGAGCTGCTGGGGCAGGGCGGCAATGATGAGCTGCTGGGCGGCGATGGCGATGACACCCTGCGCGGCGGCTGGGGCGCTGATACCCTGGAGGGGGAGCTGGGCGATGACCTGGTGCTGGGCGGCGGCGGCAATGACCACCTGTCGGGGGGAGCGGGGCACGATGATGTGCAGGGCCACAAGGGCGATGATATCCTCTGGGGTGGCGCCGGGGATGACAGGCTCAAGGGCAATGCCGGGGTGGATTTTCTCTATGGCGGGGCGGGCAATGATGACCTGCGCGGCGGCACCGGCGATGACCGGCTCTGGGGCGAGGCAGGGGCCAATCTGCTGATTGGTCAGGCCGGCGCCGACAGCCTGTTTGGCGGCGCCGCCAATGATACCCTGAAGGGGGGCGCGGATGCGGATTGGGCCTGGGGCTATGACGGGGATGATGATCTCCGGGGCGGGCGTGGCCGCGACCACCTGTTTGGGGGCAATGGCAATGACAGCCTGTCGGGGGATATCGGCGGTGACTGGCTCACCGGTGGTGGTGGCGCTGACAGCTTTATCTTTGGCCGCACACACGGGCGCGACGAGATCACCGATTTCACCCCGGGGGAGGATGTGATTGATCTGCGCGCCATGGGGGTCGCGGGGGATGATTTCTCGGATCTTGTGGTCAGCCAGCAGGCGGGCGGCGTTCTGGTGGTCACCGGCAATGGCGAGATCCTGTTGCAGGGGCTCGAGCTGGAGGCGGTCACGGCGGATGATTTCCTGTTCTGACCCCCGGCATATCAAGATATTTTGCATAATATGGATTATTGGCGACTTTCCTGTAGCCGCAAAGCAGTACTGTCACCCATCGGCCAAGCAGATCTGTCACTCTCTTTGCATGAGATCGCGAGGACCGTCTTTTGGGTCGTGCTTGCTGGTGCAGTCTTTGCACGGATGTTCTGGCGGCGGGCCTGGAGACCATTAAAGTTCGCGGCGTTTTTTTATCCACTGATCATGCTTCTTTTACCCTCTTATGGCCTGTCTGTTGGGAACGGTCAGGCTCTTCTCTGGTGAGTTGTGTCTGCAGTTGTTGGCTCCGGCAGCTGTGGCGTTTGATCAGGGTGTATCGGCTCCGCTTGGTTTTGGGGCTGTTTGGAATTAGCTGAAGGCGCGGTAAAACATGACAATAGTAGACGCGGAAAAGAAACCGGCGGGTGCCAAACGCAGAAGGCTGCCCTTCTCCAGCATTGGTGCCAAGATTACCCTGATCCTGCTGGCGCTGGGGGCGGCTACGGCGGTGGGCGGTGTTCTGGTCACTCTGGTTTTTGGCGATGTCGGCAGCCAGATGCAGCAGCTGTCAGGGGACAAGCTGCCGCATCTTGAGATGAGCCGGAAACTGGGCGAGTCCGCCAGCAAAAGCAAAAACGCCATGACCCGGGTCCTGCTGTCGACAGATGAGGCTGAGCTGGCGAATGCCGAACAGTTGGTGGCGCAGGCGGCCGAAGCGCTGAACGCCAGTATCGCGGCCATGCCGGCTGGTGAACAAGAGGGGTTCAAGGTGGAGGCGGCGGATGCGGCAGCGACGTTGAAAAGCCTGGTCGCCGCCCGCCGAAGCGTCTTTCGCAATCAGGCCCGGATCGAAGCCCAGACCGCTGAACTGCAGGGCTACAGCGAGCTGCTGCAGGGCAAACTTCTGGTGGTTGCCGATGAGGCCTATCGCAATCTGCGCGCGGGCGGCGACGAGACCATCACCCAGGTGGACGGGGTGCTGAGCGATCTGGTGGAAAAACAGTTTGGTGGTTTGCAGACCCTGCTGGAGGCGCGCGGCGATATCAATTTGCTGTCCGGTGCGGCGCTGGCTCTGGGCCATGTGCGCGATGTCAAAACCCGCAAGGCGCTGGAGGTCATGGCCATCGACGCGCTGGCCCATCTGGAACCGATTCTGGATCAGCTGGAAGAGATTGGCCTGGATGCCTTTGGCGCCAGACGGGTGCGCGACGGGGTTGAGGTCTTCAGGAGCACCCTGAATGCCAGCCGCAAGGACCAGAAAGAAAACCGCAAGGTTGTGCTGAAGGCGCGCGAGACCAGCTCGGCGCCGCTGTCACGGGCGCTGGACAAGATGGTCTTTACCCTGTCGGTGGCCGCCAGCCAGGCCAGCGACAACAACAAGCAGGCGATCCAGGACCTGCTGGACAACCAGGTGGGGGTTCTGCAGGATCTGTTGCGGGTGACCGGCGCGATCAGCGCGTTCCAGCTGGCGGCTCTGGATGTTGTCGCCGCCTCGGATATCATTGCCGCCGAAGCCACCATTGCACCGATAGAACAGGCCGCCGCAGGGCTGACCGAGTTTCTGGACTTCAACGAAGGCAGTCTTGTCGGCGAACTGGAGGGGATGATTGCCCTGGCCGATCCCGAGCAGGGGCTGGCAGCCTTTAAGGTGGGCTCGCTGAAAGCCAATACCGCCGCCGCTGAGGCCTCGCATCATACCGCCGAGGTGGTGTTGAGCATTGCCCGTCATGCGGCTGATCTGGGCGCGGTCAGCCAGGTTGAAATTGCCGAAATGGCCAATGGGATCACCACCCGCATGGGGCTTGCGCAACAGCGCATGCAGATGTTGATGTTGGGGCTTGCCGGGGTGCTGGTGCTGGCGCTGGTGCTGACCCGGATTCTGGTCACCCGGCCGCTGGCCAGGATCAGCGAAACCACCGAATGTCTGGCCGAGGGCGATCTGAGCCCGGTGACGGGGTTTGACCGCGCCAGTGATGAAATCTACCGCATTGCCCGCGCCCTGTCGGTGTTCCGGGATGGGCTGGTGGAAAAGGCCGAGAACGAAAAAGCCGCCACGGCCGAGCGCCAGAAGCGGCAGGCCGATCAGACCGCAGCGGTAACCGCCATTGGCGAGGGTCTGGCGCAGCTGTCACGCGGTAATCTGACCATTCGCATCCACGATGACATGAGCCCCGGCTATGCCAAGCTGCGGGATGATTTCAACGCCGCCCTCGAAGGCCTGGAAGTCTCTGTCAGCAGCCTCAGCATGAGCGGCAAATCCATTGCCGGGGGCACCTCGGAAATCTCCGCCGCCTCGCGCGATCTGTCGGAACGCTCGGAACGCACCGCGCAGACGCTGGCCAGCACGGCGGCGGCGGTGAACCAGCTTTCGGTCTCGATCTCCCAGACGGCCACCGCATCCGGAGAGGCCTCGGCCTCGGTGGAGGTGGCGCGGCAGAATGCGGATGAAAGCCTGAATGTGGTGCGCCAGACCGTTGCGGCCATGGACAGTATCAAAGACAGTTCGGACAAGATTGCCAAGATCATCGGGATGATTGAAAACATTGCCAAACAGACCAACCTTCTGGCGCTGAATGCCGGTGTCGAGGCGGCGCGGGCCGGGGATGTGGGTAAGGGGTTTGCGGTGGTGGCCTCGGAGGTGCGCACCCTGGCGCATCGCTCCAAGGAAGCGGCCACGGAGATTGCCATCCTGGTGGCGGAAAGCGGCGAAAACGTCGAGCTGGGCGCCGATCTGGTGGCGCGCACCGGCGCGGTGATCGGGGAGATTTCCACCTCTGTGACCAGTGCGGCGGCCTTGATGCAGGATATTTCCCGGGCCTCATCGGAACAGTCCGGCAATCTGAAAGAGATCAATGCCTCGATGGGCAATCTGGACGATGCCACCGCCAAAAATGCCGCCCTGTTCGAGGAGGTGACCTCCTCCAGCATCGGGCTGTCGCAGGAGGCGCAGGCGATGGATGCGGCTCTGGGCGGGTTTCGCACTGGCGGCGGCGCGGAGCAGGCCAGCTGGGATCCGGCGGCGGCAGATCTGCGCCAGGCCAGTTGAGCGGGCCAGTTGAGCAGGCCAGTTGAATGGGCCAGTTGAGCAGGCCAGTTGAATGGGCCGATTGACCCGGCTGCTTGCATGGCCGGGTTGGACGGGAGCGAACTAGCTGGAGGGGGTGGACAGGTTGGACTGGCGCAGGGCGCGAAAGATCAGCATCAGGACCAGCATCAGGAAGAACAACCCAAACATATCGCCGATCAGATAGGCAATGTAATCCTGTGGGGCGCTGTCAAAGGCATAGTTGGTCACCAGCGAGGTCACCAGGGAGATCACCAGCCCGATGCCCATGATACAGAGCCAGCAGGGCCTGCGCTCGGGGGAGGGTCTGAGATCATGCCCCAGCAGACGCAGCACAAAGAAACAGGCCGCGGGCACGGTGACGGCACCGGCGATGGCTGCCAGGCGACTGGGGCTAAAGGCGCTGCAGCCAACCAGATAGAAAAACACAAAAACAACCCCCGGCAGCAGCGCCGGCACAGAGCGCCCCCCCAGCAGCCAGGCGGCCAGCACCCGCACCCCATGGGGGAGGAACAACAGGCTGGCCCGGCTGTCGAAACCGGGAAACAGGCTGTTTTGCATCGGCATCAGCACCTCAAAGGTGGCAAAAAAGGCTCCGAGATAGGCCAAAGACACAATGGCTGTCTCTTTTCCCAGGTCGCGTAGCTTCCCTGTGTGTGCTGTTGCCACTGCTGCCCTCGCGTATTGCTACCTAGGGTTATCTCGCCGGGATCTTAACAATATAATAACCACGAACAGAGTTTTTGCACTGTTCCAGGTAGCCTTTGACCTGCAGGGATTTCAGAGCCCGAAAAAACGTCGGACGCGAAACATTTGCCAGCAGCGCGTGCTCTTGCAACAGAGTGGTCTTGACGGCGCCGGCACTGGAGGTGTGATCGCTGGCCGCATAGTAGATATCGCGCTCAACAGTCGACAGATCCTGCAGCCCCATGGACTGTTCCATGTCCAAAAGCAATTTTCTCAACTCTGTCAGTTTGGAAATTTCGGGCATAGGCTCTCTGAGGTTCTGTGACTGCGGTTCTGCGACGATTAGGGCCGGGGCATGGGCGACTATTTTGCCGAGTGTTACACAAAAGTAAACAGAATTCCGAACACCCCGTATCATGTTGACACTTTTTAGGATCACACTGACACTTGCCCGTATCATATTGACACTTGAATGTGTTGGCTTAAACTTATCCGCAGTCCGACAGCTGTAAAGAACCGTGAGTGGTGGCGAGTCGACAAGCTCTTTTTAGCACCTAACCTTTTGCTGGCGCGGGGCCTTTGGGTCCCGCGTCTGTGCTTTCCCGCGCCAAAGCCCGCCCCGATTGGAACACTGGCCCCGGCTGGAGTACGGGCCTGCCGGAGACAACGGGCCTGCCGGATAAAATTGGCCTGGCGGGTAAAAAACTGGACCACATTGCCATCTGAGTGCATCCTGACCGGGGGAGGCTTGCCATCCTGGCTTGGAATGGTCTCTGCATTATCGTTTTAAATAGTATTATCAATTGATTAGTTGGGGGGATGGTCATGCCGCTGGACATGGAAGCCTTAAAAGAGCTGAAGCAGAAGATTAAACTGGCCCGCAACAAGGAGCTGAGTTTTGCGCTGGCTCTGGGCAAGAAGCCGGAAGACTGCGCCTTGATTATGCACAAGGAGCGGGGCGGTGATAAGCTGTTGCTGCAGGTCAAGAAAATCGACGGCGTGCAGCCGCAGAAATCCTGCTATGGCACCCTGACAGTGGATGGCCAGCTGGTGAAACTGACCTGCCGCAGTGATCCCCCGGCCGGCTTGGTGAAAAACTTCCGAATCTTCTTTCGCAGCAATAGCATTGCCATGAAGCTGGCGGTTCTGGCCCCCGGCGAGACGGAGTTCAAACTGGATCCGGAAGATGCGGCAGAGGCGGACTCACCGGCGGACTCCCCTGCCCCGCAGGCGGCTGGCGATACCGAGACGCAGAGCGCTGCCGCCGCTGCGCCCGCCTCCGATCCCGGGCTGAGCGAAGCAGAGACCCGGGCGCTGCAGGCGCGGATTGATGCTGTCAAAGACGCGCTTGGCGGGCTTGAAGGCGCCGTTCTGGACAAGATTGCCGAAGGACACAGACGGGCGCAGATGCTGCTGGTCGCGGGCGACGGCGCCAAGACCGCCGGGGCCAAGGCGGCAAAACTGCTGGATCAGCTGGAAAAGGCGCTGCAGCAGATCGCGCAGGCGGCAGCAAAACAAGCGGCGTCACAGGCCGGCAATCAGGCCAGTCAACAGGTCGGAAAACAGGCCCCTGAACAGGCTGGTCAACAGGCTGGTCAACAGGCAGGCGAAGAGAGCGGCGCGACGCCGGATCCGGGCGCGACGCCGGATCCACTAGAGGCGCGCTGGCAGGAGAGCTCTGCCAAGCTGGAACCGCATGTGCGCCGGGTGCTGGCTGCGGGCCATGGGGATGTGGCCAAAATTCAAACAATCTGGTCCTATGCCCAGGAAAAGGCCGCCGCCGGGAATTTTGCCGTGGCGCTCAAGGCCATTGGTCAGCTTGCCAGCCTGCTGTCGCAGGCGGCTGAGGCGGCCAAGGTTGCCAAGGCCGCCGAGGTGGCCTCCGGGGAGGACAACAGCCAGCTGCAGGCGGCCTGGGACGGGGTTCTGGCGCGTTATGCACCGGTTGTGGCTGCTTTGGCGGCGGCGCAGGATCCGCGGGCAACAAAGATTCAGACGGCCTGGGATATGGCCGTGGCGGCGGGTCAGGCCGGGGATTTTGACAAGGCCAATATGATTGTTGGCCGGCTGCGCCCGGTTCTGGACGCGGCCCCCGCTGCTGCAGCTGCCGCCCCTAAAGCTGCCGCGCCAGCCGCCGGCAGGACAGATCCTGTGGCCGGACCAGAAGCAGCACCAGAGGCTGCACCGGAGGCAGCACCAGAAGCCGGGCCGAAAAAAACCGCCGCCGCCGAACAGGGGGCCCCGCTGGCCGACAGCACCGATGATCCGGCAAAAAAGCAGGCGCTGCAAAATATCGACAAGGTGCGCGGGACCCTGCTGCGGGTTGAGGGGCTGATTGCCGCCTTTGGCGCGCCCTATCCCGGCGAGTGGAGCACCCTGGTGCAACAGGCCGGCGGGCTGCTCTCCCCGGCTGAGGAGAGCGCCGCAGAGGCGATCGAGAAGGCCGCCAAACAGGCCGATAGCCTGCTGGTCGATCTGGAACCCAAGGTCAAGCAGCTCACTCTGGACAAACAGACCTGGCAGCAGCAGCAGCCGCTGTTTTCCGCCCGCCTGGAGCCGATCAAGGCCCATGCCCTAAAAGCGGTCGATCCGGTCAAGAGCAAGCTCAAGGCGCTGGAGGATGAGATTGCCGCCGCCGAGGCTGATGCCGCCCGGTTTGACTTTCAGAAGGCGGCCAGCGGCATTGTCTCCTTCCTGGCGCGCGGTGACGCACTGGAGGCTCTGGCGGATGACTTTGCCCATTACCGGGCGATCCAGCAGGAACGTTCGGTACGGGTTCTCTCCATTCGCGGCAAGGTCTCGCCCCGGGCGCCGGTCCAGGCGGCAATTGATGCTGTGCTGACGGCCTATGATGACGGTGTGGCGCGGGCCGGGACCGAAGACTATGAGGCGGCGGTTCAGCTGATGAACAAGGTGCCGGCGCTGGACCAGAAGGTGGCGTTGATGCTGGACCGCGCCAAAAAGCTGGACGGGGATCCGGCGGCAGCTGGCTGGGTCCAGCAGCAGGGCCTGTTGCAGGCCATGCAGACCTATCTTACCTATTTTAATTCCTATCCGGCCAATGTGAAGGCGCTGCTGAGCACCGGCATTGCGCGCTGTCAGGCGGCGCTGACGGCCAATCAGCCCGGGGCGCAGCCGGATCTGGTGAAAGCGGCAGAGGCCCTGGAACTGGCCGAGCGCGAGGCCCGCGATCTGCGCAACCGGGGGGACAGGGCCAAGGCCTATGTGGCTCTGCGCGGGGTCTTTGATGCCAAGCTCGGGGATTTCAAGGCCCATGCCGGTCATCCGGGCATTGATGATGTGATCGCGCGGATGGAGGCGGATTCCGCCAGTGCAGCAACCTCCGCAGGCCAGCGTAAATTTGATGGCGCCGCCCGTATTCTGGCCGCCAGCCAGGCGGAGTGGCCCGCCTATAAGCAGCGCGCCGATGACTATCTGGCCTATAAGCCCAAGCGCGACGCGCTGGAGGCCCGGCTGGTCGCGCTGCGCAAGACCCCGCAGGCTGCTGCGGCTGTGGAGGAGCTGGCCTCCTGTGATCTCTACCTGCGTCAGGCTGCGACCCAGGGCGCGGCCCGCGATTACAAAAGCGCGCTGGACAGCGTCACCGCCGGGGATGCCGCCGCCGATGTGGCTCAGAGCCTGATCGAGATGCGCGCCGAGATGGCGGCGCTGAAAAAGGACGATGTGCTGGCGGCGGTGGATAAGGACGTGGTGGCGGCCTTCAAAAACTACGAGGCCCTGGCCAGCTATGTCGAGAGCAAGGATGACGGCACCTTTGCCAGCCTGCGCGCCGCAGCAGCGGCCGAGGCGCAAAAGGGCCGCACGGCATCCATGGGGGCCAGCCCCGATCTGGATCAGGTGCGGGCGCATCTGGGCGCTGCGATCAGCCAGCTTGAGGGGGTGCTGGAGCGGGTCGCCTGCAAGGCAAGTTTCACCAGTCAGCGCGCCGCCATCCGGCCCGCAGTCGAGACCGAATTGAAAGACGGCAGTGCCGCCAATGATGCCTGTCTGGCCAGTGATCTGCTGGCCATCACGGCGCTGCTGACAACCGCAGATGACGCGGTCAAGGCGCCGGGTCTGGATTTTGGCAGCGGTCTGGCAGCGGTCAATGAGGCGCAGGCGGCGGTGGCGGCCGCGCGCAAGAAACTGGCGCTTTATGCCGAGGCCAAGCTGCTTAAGGTCCAGCTTGGGGACGCCAAGCGCCGTCTTATTCGCAGCCGCGACAGGGCGCTGGGGTTTACCAATCCAATTGATGCCAAGGAAAGCCTGCAGATCGAGATCGACAAGGTGACCGGATTTGCCAGCGCCTTTGATACCAACTGGGCCGCAGGCAAACATGCGGCCAGCCTCACCAAGCTGAAGGCGGATGTGCAACGGGCCCAGGCCTATGAGGCCAGCCGCGCCGATTATGTCACCGCCATCAAGCGGCGCCAGCAGTGGATCTATGACGATGAGGTCAATATCGCAGGCGATCCGCTGCTGCAGAAAGAGCGGGACGAGATTGCCGCCGCCAAGGTAAAGATCGCCGCTTTGCTGCAGCAGCGGGCCTTCAAGGCCGCCGCCAAGGTGACCAATGACGATTCCTTTGCCATTGATCGCGGCAAGGCCCTTCTGGTGGCCCGCACCGCCTATGAGCTCAAGCGCCAGGCGGCGGAGGCCAAGGTCATCGAGGCGGAGACCGAATGTGCCAAGGTGGCGTCAAATGTGGCGCTCACCGCCCAGGCGGTTGGCCTGCGTCAGCGCTACAGCGCGGCCCATGGCACAACGGCGGTGCCGGCCCGTGCCTTTGATACGGCCGCCCCGGCGATGGACAGGCTGGTGGCTGACTGCCAGCCGGTGATTGACGCCGCCAAGACCTATCTGGTGTTTGAGACCGCCCGTGCCGAGGCCGAGACCAGGATCGCGGCGGTGAAGACGCCGGAAAACGAGCGGCTGATCGCGCCAATGATCGCCCGGCTGGAGGGCAAATATGCCAATGCGCTGGAGCTGGCCGCCAAGGGCAACATCGGCCAGGCCAAGGCGCTGGTGGATGTGCTGCCTCAGGACTGCATCGAGGCGCTGGCCGCGGCAAAAAACAACGCGGCTCTGACCGCGATTGGCGACGATCTGGCCGGGCTGGCGGAGGAGGATACTGCCGGGCTCACCACTGCGGTTGCGGCGCTGCGCGCGGTCTTTGATCGGCTCAGCGGTGAGGCGGAGGCACAGTATGCCGCCCAGCTTGGCGGCGCCAAATCCCAGGTCGAGGCCCTGGAGGCGCAGCTGAAAACAGAGCCAAATAAGGTAAAACAGGCGCTTCCTGCGGCGCTGACGGCCTGCGAAGAGCTGCAGCTGGAGATCAGCCATCACCAGCAGCTGAGCGAGCTGGCCAGCCGGGTGAGCAGCCGCATCGCCGACAAAACCGCGCCCTTTGTCAAATACAGCATCATCCAGGAGGATGCCGCGGCGCTGACGGCAGAGGTTGCCGCGGCGCTGAAAGCGGCCCGCGCCGGGGGCGATCTGGCTGCGGCCAGCGCGGCGATTGAGGCGGTGATGGACAAGCACCACGCGCTGCTGCTGATGGCCGCCCGTCATGATCAGCTGGTGCAGGACTGCGACGCGCTGGAGGCCGCGCATAAGACATTGCTGGGCAGCGCTCATCGCTATGTCATCCGCGAGGATCTGGAACAGCTGGCAGGCTATGTGGCCCAGGCCCGCCAGGCGGCCGAAGGGCGCGACCACGACAGTGGCGAAGCCCATGTGAAAACCGCCCAGGCCCTGGTGGTGGATGCCAGGGTCAAGGACAAGATGGCCGCCAACCAGCCGCCGGATACTGCCGAGATCAAGGCCATCATCGCCCGCCCCGGCGGCGATGCGCAGCTTGATGAGATGATCAAGGGGCTGGATGGCTCCGCGCAGCGGCGGGTGCTCAAGGTGGCCTTTGAGGCCAGATATGGCTGCAAGCTGAACCTGTACAGGGATGCCTCTGGCACGGATGCCGCAGGCAATGCCCGCGACATTCACGCGGCGGGCAATCTGGTGGCGGCGGATGCCAAGAAGGGCCCCAATATCCGCCGTCTCTATGAGGTGATGTCGATCTTGCCGCCGCAGGATACCCGCGACAACCGCTCCATGGCGATTGTCGGCTATGAGATGGTCGAGACGCAAAAGGGCTCGGTCTATTCTGGCGGCAACAAAGAGGTGCTGATGCGCGAGGGCAATGCCAATCTCAGCGATGCCTATGGCTTTGGCCGCCCCCATGAGGTGGGCGTGGTTGATGCCGACTGCGAACCGGCGGATCAGGAGCAGGTGGATTTCTTCTCCTGGAACACCCTGCATGAGGCCGGTCATGCGGTGGATGATCAGCGCAGCTTTATGACCGGGGTGGCAGGCGATGCCGCCTATGGCGGCTGGCAGGAACATGGCGGCAATGTCAAACCGGTGGCTGATGCCATTGCGGGGCATTATGATTTTGATGCCACCTATGTGGCGCAGTATATCAGCAATGCCGCCGCCGCTCCGGCGCTGCCGGACTGTCCGGGAAATGTGGACCCGGAGGTCTGGGAACAGCGCCGCCGCCAGGCCTGCGCCCATGTGGATATGGCGCGGGCGGGCAATAACCCCTGGGGCAGCGCCGCCATTGCCGGCAAGCTTAATATCGGCGGTCGGGTCTATCATGAAAGCTATGATACCGGTTCCTGGAACAGCTATGCCTTTGCCGCCCGAAAACAGGCCATTACCGGCTATCAATTCCGCGCGCCGGGGGAGTGGTTCTCAGAACTCTACGCCGCGTATCACAGCAAGAAACTGAAAGATCAGCATCCGGCTGTCCAATGGTTGGCAAAGCTGGTGTGAGGGGAAATTAACGATGTCACTTTTTGTTCCAATGACTTTGACCTGCCCTGAATGTGCAGAGGTTTTTACCTATGAGGCGGTGGGCAGCGTCAATGCCGACCGCCGCTCTGATCTGCGCGACGAGATCCTGGAGGGGCAGTTTCAGACGGTGCAGTGCAGCGCCTGCGCCCATGAATTTCGTCTGGAGCCGGATTTCAACTATCTTGATGTGGGCCGCGGCCAGTGGATTGCCGCCCTGCCCGCCCGCTGTTTGCGGGACCATCTGGAGATCGCAGCGGACAAACAGGCGGTGTTTGATCTGAGCTACGGGGCGCAGGCGCCGGCGGCGGCGCAAAGCGTTGGCCAGGGGTTGCAGCCGCGGCTGGTCTTTGGCTGGCCGGCTTTACGTGAAAAACTGGTGCTGCAGGAGATCGGCTTTGATGATGTGCTCTGGGAGGCGGCCAAGCTGGATCTGCTGCGCAGCCTGCCGGATGCGCCTCTGGCCGAGGGCGTGGATCTGCGCCTTCTGGGACTGCGCCAGGATATGTTGGAGCTGGCCTGGATCCGCTCTGATAGCGAGGAACATCTGAATGACTTTCAGGTCTCGCGCGCTCTTTATGATGACATTGCCGCAGCGCCCGCCCCCTGGGCCGCGGTGCAGGCGCTGTTGGGGGCCAGCATGTTTGTCGATATCCAAAAGCTGTTCATGGGGGAGGGCGCAGGAGAGGACGCGGCCTGACGCAGCGCCGGTTTTGCCCAGTCCTTTGGGCCTGTCATGAAGGTGTGGCCAACCTGCCTTGCCTGGGCGGCTGGTCAGCCCCGTTTTATGGGGCCTGTATTGTGAGGCCTGTTTTATGAGGCCTGTGTCATGAACCCTGGGTGATTTCCTGAATTGTCAGGTGCTGCCCCTGGCCCGGGAACAGCCGTTCGCTGGCGGCGCGCTCGGTCAGGGGGGGGCCGTCAAAATAGCCCTGCAGATAGTCGACGCCGCAGGCTTTCAGCAGCTGGCGGTGTTCGTCTGTCTCGGCGCCCTCGCCGGTGACCCGCATGCCCAGGGCATGGCCCAATTCGGCAATGGCACCAACAATGGCGCGGGTTTCTTCGGATTCCGGCAGTTTAGAGACAAAAGCCGCATCCACCTTGATCTTGTCGACCGGGAATTTCTGCAGATAGCTGAGCGAGGAATAGCCCATGCCAAAATCATCCAGCGCCACGGTGACCCCCAGTTCCTGCAGCGCCTGGATTTCGCGCAGGGCAGACTGGCCGCTGGCCAGCACCACGGTTTCGGTGATTTCAGCCTCGATCGCCTCGGCGGGGCAGTTGGTCTCATAGAGGCAGTCATTGACAAATTCATCCACCTGGGCGCCAAATAATTTAGGCGACAGGTTGACCGCCACCCGGCCCTGGAACCCGGCATCATGCCAGCGCGCAGCGGCGACAAAGGCCTGGGTCATCATCTGATAGGTGAGCTCGCGGATCAGCCCGCAGTCCTCGGCGATGGGAATGAATTCGGCTGGGGAAATTGTGCCCAGCTGGCGGTGGTGCCAGCGCGCCAGGGTTTCAAAGCCGATCACCTCGCCGGTGCCCAGATCGGTCTGCATCTGGAACACCGGCCGCAGGTCGCCCTGGGTCAAGGCCTGGCGCAGCTCGCTTTCCAGCAGGCTTTTGCGTTTGATTTCGGTTTCCAGATCCTCGTGGAAGATTTCGACCATGCCGCGGCCGCCCCGCTTGGCCTCATAGAGCGCCAGATCCGCCCGGCGGATGCCTTCCGAGGGCCTGGCCTGCGGTCCCGACAGGGTGGCGATGCCCGCTGACATGCCGGTATGCAGCACCTGGCCGCTGACCTCCTGGGGCTGGGCCATCTCTGCCACCAGACGGTTGGCGATATTGGTCATCCGGGTCAGGCTGTCGGCGCCCTTGACCAGAATGGAAAATTCGTCGCCGCCAAGCCGCGCCGCCATGACATAGGTGCTGGCGCAGGATTCAAACCGATGCGCCACCACCCGCAACAGCGCATCCCCCGCCGGATGGCCCAGGGTGTCGTTGATCTGTTTGAAATGGTCGAGATCGGCCAGCAGGATCGAAACCTCTTCGCCCTCCTGCTGCAGCCAGGTTGTCAGGGTTTGCTCCATCAGCCGCCGATTGGGCAGCCCGGTCAGGCTGTCATGTTCGGCCAGGAACCGGACCCGCTCGGCCTGGCGCGACTGATCCGAATGATCCGAGGCCAGCAGCATCGCGCCCAGATAATGCCCGTGCTCGTCCCGGATTGGCCCGCCGCGCACCAGAAGATTAAGCACATGGCCCGACAGGTTATGGGTGGTGGTGGCCTCAAAGGCAAAGCTCTCGTTGTGTTTGATATGGGCGCAGGCCTGCTCTGCCAGCTCTGGGGGCAACCAGGATTTCAGGTTCAGCTTCCGCCCAACCTGGGCATCGCCAAAGAACAGCTCGCCATTGGGGTTACACAGCACCACCTCGCCGGTTTCATCGGCCAAAAGCACCCCGTCACGGGTGGATTGCAGCGCCCGGCGGATGCGTTTGTGCTCGCGGCGCACGCTTTCGTCATCCTGGGCGCGCAGCTCGGCGACCTCGTTGGTCTTTTCGTGCAGCTGGTGCAGCGCCTGGGCCATCAGGCCTATTTCATCGCGGCGCTCCAATCCGGGGATGGTGCCGTCAAAGCTGTCGTTGCGCATGGCCGAAAGCGTCTGGATGATCGCCGCCACCGGCCGCGACAGGCGCGACAGGGCCAGACAGATGACAAGGGTGATGAGCACCAGCACACCGCTGGAGAGCGCCAGATGGCTGACGATAGCGGCGCGCATCGCTCCGGCAATGACAGAAACCGGCAGGATGATCTCCAGGTGTCCCAGATCACGGGGCTGACCGGAGCCGGTATAGGTGATGCGCTGACTGGCGTGCAGATCATTTGGTGCCGGGCTGTAGCCGAGGCTGCGCTCGCCAAAGATCTGAGCGCCGCTGGTGTCAAAGACCTGCACCTGCGCCACCCGGCCTTCGCGCAGGATATCCTGGATCAGATGTTGGATCTGAGCAGGCTCGTCATAGTGCATTGGCTGTGCCAGGCTGGCGGCGATAAACCGCAGCATCAGATCGCGCTCTTGCTCCAGAGCGGCCAAAAAGACCTCCCGATGATCCAGCACCTCATGCACAATGCTGAAACACTGGATCAGGAAAACCGGAACCACCATGCTCAGCAACAGGCGGGTGCGGAAAGATGTATTGGCAAAAAAATTCATTTCTTTGCGGATCCCTGTCTCTGGTTTGACCTGTCTCTGGTTTGACCTGATCCCGGTGCTTGGCGTGGTCGCGATGAGTGACCTCCCCTCTGGCTGTGCATCAGGGAGGGCCGCAGTCAGAACGCAGATGGCCCGGATGAAATGAGCCACCGTTGTCGTAACCTGCAGGCGGAGTGTGCCAACAGTTGGTTAAATGAGCGTATGGAACGATAAGAAAACCCGCCTCGGGGGGGTGGTTTTGCCGCTGAGAATGTAAAAATTGAGATAAAATATCAGGCATGGGCACAACTGACCCTGCCGCCTGAACTGCAGGTGCCGCGCCATTTTGCGGCCTCGGGTGGGCAAAGCCGGCTGTCGCTTTGCGGAGGTTCTGCGGACTGGGCCCGACTTGACCCAACTTGACCAGAGATGGCTATACATGGGGCTTTGAATGGCCTATACGCGGCCAATTGCTGCCGGGGCCCTGGCCTTTCGTGCGGCAGACCTGGTTTGGCCTCCGCCCCAATAGAAAAGCAGATCATCTTGAAACAGACATTAGCTCTGGCGCTTGAGCGCCGTGGATATTCCTCTTTGACCCCCGTACAGGAGGCGGTCTCTGACCCTGCCCTTGCCGGGGTCGACCTTCTGGTGTCCGCCCAGACCGGGTCGGGTAAGACCGTCGGCTTTGGCCTGGCCATTGCCGATACGATTTTGGGTGCAGAGGATAAATTTGCCCCCGCCGCCACGCCGCTGGCGCTGGTGATTGCCCCCACCCGCGAGCTGGCGATGCAGGTCAAACGCGAACTGGCCTGGCTGTACGGTGAGGCCGGCGCGGTGATGGCCTCCTGTGTGGGCGGCATGGATATGCGCGACGAGCGCCGGTCCCTGGATCGCGGCGCCCATATCGTGGTGGCCACTCCGGGACGTCTGCGTGACCATATCATGCGCGGCTCGATTGATTTGTCAGAGCTGCGCGCCGTGGTGCTGGACGAAGCCGATGAGATGCTGGATCTGGGCTTTCGCGAAGATCTGGAATTCATTCTGGGCGAAAGCCCCGACAGCCGCCAGACGCTGCTGTTTTCCGCCACCGTGCCGCCGGCCATTGCCGGCCTCGCCAAGAGCTATCAGCGCGATGCCCAGCGGATTTCTACCGTGGCGGAGAAAAGCCAGCACAGCGATATCGAATATCAGGCGATGTCCGTCGCGGCGCGCGACGATGAAAACGCTATTATCAATGTGTTGCGCTATTTTGAATCGCCCAATGCCATTGTGTTCTGCAACACCCGCGCCATGGTCAACCGGCTGCTGAGCCGCCTGTCCAACCGCGGCTTTTCGGTGGTTGCCCTCTCGGGTGAACTGTCCCAGGCCGAGCGCTCTCATGCGCTGCAGGCGATGCGCGATGGGCGCGCCCGGGTCTGTGTGGCGACGGATGTGGCGGCGCGCGGTATTGACCTGCCGAACCTGGATCTGGTGGTGCATGCCGAGCTGCCCAACAGCCACGAGACCCTGTTGCACCGCTCGGGCCGGACCGGTCGGGCCGGACGCAAGGGCGTCAGCGCCCTGGTGGTGCCACCAAAATCCACCCGCAAGGCCGAACGCCTGCTGAAGATGGCCAAGCTCACCGCAACCTGGGATAATGCGCCCTCGGCGGAGATGATCAAGGCGCGCGACGGCGAGCGCATGCTGGCTGATCCCGCCTGGAGCGAGGTGCCTGCCGCCAGCGAAGAAGCGATGGTTGCCAAGCTGGTCGAGGAATTCTCGCCGCAGCAGTTGGCCGCGGCCTATCTGCGGCTGTGGAATGCCGGCCGTTCGGCGCCGGAAGAGCTGTCGGCGGCCAATGCCAAGCCCGAGCCACGCGCGCCCTTTGGCCCCAGCGTCTGGTTCTCGCTGGACACCGGCCGCGACAAGGGCGCCGACCCGCGCCGCCTGCTGCCGATGCTGTGCCGCGCTGGTGACATCACCAAAAGCGATATTGGTGCGATTCGTATTCAGCAAGACGAGAGCTTTGCCGAGATCCGGGAGGCCCAGGTCGCGGGCTTCCTGAACTCCATGGGCACCGATATGGTGCTGGATGACGGCACCAAGGTAACCCGTCTGGCCACCCCGCCCAATCTCCCCGCCGGCCGCCCCGCAGGTCGTCCCTCTGGTCCAGCCAAATCCGGTGGCCCCCGTAAAGGTGGCGACTATGAGGGCAAACGCCCGCAGCGCAGCGCCGATGAGGGCTACAAAGGCAAGCGCGAGAGCGGCCCCCGCGAGGGCGGCTACAGGGATAAAAAACCCTATGGCGGCGAGCGCTCTGGTGGCGACCGGTTTGAGCGCCCGGAACGTAAAGACCGCGCAGAGCGCCCTCGTCACAAATCCGAAGCTCCCCGCGAACCAAACGCGGTGGTGAGCGAAGTCAGCCCCCGCAGCAAGCCTGCTGGTAAACCTGCAGCAAAAACCGAGAGCAAGCCAAGCTATCGCGCTGGTGCTGGCGACCCGGGCAAAAGCTGGCGCAAAGAGGGCGCGGGCAAACCCGGTGCAAAACGCAGTGGCCCCAAAGGCCCACCGCCGCCAAAGGGCAAGGCCAGCAGCAAAAAGAACCGTGCACGCGTGGCCGAATCCAAAGCCACCAAAGGCGGCACTGCCAAGCCGCGCCGCCCCAAAGGTTGAAAAAAAATAGATGACGTAAAACCGCCGCCGGGGACCTCTCCCGGCGGCGGTTTTATTTGGCTTGGCAAAAATGAGGGGGCTTTGCCCCCGGCCCTTTGGGCCTCCCCCAGGATATTTGGGGCCAAATGAAGAGGGAAGGTCCTCTTTATAATTTCATTTGGCTAAAAATATCCTGGGGGTGAGCGTCTTGACGCGAGGGGGCAAAGCCCCCTGTCTTCCAAGAGTGGTCATTGCGCGATCGGGGTTAGCCAACGACGGCCTCGATCGCGCTGGCGACCTCGGCGACGGTAGCGTTCAGCAAGGCTGAATCCTCACATTCGGCCATCACCCGGATCAGCGGCTCGGTGCCGGATTTGCGGATCAAGAGGCGGCCCTTGCCCGCCAGTGCGGCCTCGGCGCTGCGGATCGCCGCCTGCACCGCCGGGTTGTCCAGCGGGGTCTGGCCGACAGTGAAGCGCATGTTTTGCAGCAGCTGCGGCACCGGGGTGAACTGGTTGAGCAGCTCTGAGGCGGGTTTGCCGGTCTCGACCATGGCGGCGAGCATATGCAGCCCGGCCATCAGCCCGTCGCCGGTGGTGGCGTGATCGCTCATCACGATATGGCCGGACTGTTCACCGCCCAGGTTAAAGCCACCGGCCCGCATCCGCTCCACCACGTAGCGGTCGCCAACAGCGGTGCGTTCCAGCCGCAGCCCCTGGTCTGCGAGGTGACGTTCGAGACCGAGGTTGGACATCACCGTGGCGACCAGGGCATTGCCTGTCAGGGTTCCGGTCCTGGCCCAGCGACCTGCCAGCAGGGCCATCAGCTGATCGCCATCGGCCAGGGTGCCGGTCTCATCGATCATGATCACCCGATCGGCGTCGCCATCCAGGCAGATGCCGACATCGGCACCATGGGCCACCACGGCTTCGGCGGCGGTCTGTGGCTGGGTCGAGCCGCAGCCGAGATTGATATTTTTGCCATTGGGGGCAACCCCCAGCGGCACCACCTCGGCGCCCAGCTCCCAGAGCACTTCGGGCGCGGTTCGGTGGGCCGCCCCATTGGCGCAGTCCAGGACCACCTTTAAACCATCCAGGCGAATGCCCCGTGGCAGCGAGGATTTCACCCGTTCACCATAGCGAAAACGGGCGTCATCAATACGCTTGGCATGGCCGATATTCTGCGCCTGCGCAGGGGTCACACCTTCCTCGAGCAGGGCTTCGATTTCCAGCTCGGCCTGATCCGACAGCTTGAAGCCGTCGGGGCCAAAAAACTTGATGCCATTGTCTTCGGCCGGGTTGTGGCTGGCAGAGATCATCACCCCCAGGTCGGCGCGCATGGAGCGGGTCATCAGGCCCACGGCGGGGGTTGGCACCGGTCCCAGCAAGAGCACGTTCATACCTGTTGAGGTCAGCCCCGCTGTCAGCGCGTTTTCAAACATATAGCCCGAGAGCCGGGTATCCTTGCCGATCACCACCCGGTGGACGCCACCGGCCTCGCGGCGAAAATACCGCCCCACGGCGGCGCCGATGCGCAGCGCCATATCGGCGGTCATTGGATGGATATTGGCGGTGCCCCGGACGCCGTCAGTTCCAAATAATTTGCGCATTTAAATATGTCCCATAAGTGTTCAATCGCATTGGCCAGTGTCACCGCCGCCAGGTCCAAAGCCCTTGCCTGTAGCATAAAGCAGGAGACGGGCAGCGCCAGAGCTGTACCTGTCGTCAGCGGCGCGCCGGCGAGATCCCGCATGTTTCAGGGCCCAAGCGGCTGACGCTTCTGGGCCGCAGTTTGCAAGAGGCTGTCCTCTCCTGTGTGACGCTGACAGAAGACAGCAAAAGGCGGACCTGCAAGAGGCCCGCCTTTTGAATATCTCGACCCAAACCAAAGCCCCGGTTCCAGACCTTTGAGGGGTCACTGGGCGGGAGCGCAGTCAGATCCGGAAACCGCCAGAGTTACTTGCTGATTGCAGTTGTGGTGGTGGTTGTACCGGTGGTGCCGTCTTCGTTGGTGATGGCAATGGTGATCACGGCAACGCCAATGGCTGCAGCACCGGCAGTACCGCCGGCGATACCTGTGCCAAACCCGCCGCCTGCGCCTGCGGCATTGGTAACAGTCGGGTCAATTGCGGTGGTATCATCGGTGTCCACTGCAAAGGCGGCTGTGGTGGTTGCTGCGGTCAAAAGCAGGGCTGCAAGAATCTCTTTCATAATCCAAATCTCCTTTGGAATTTTAGTTGTGGCCACTCTATGCGGGCTGGAGTCCAATTTCAACGCAAGGCATAGTCGTGAAGTGCTTGACGAATAGTTTTTAAGCGAAAATTAGCGTGAAAATTCTCACTCTGTGGCACAAACGCCTAGTTCGAGAGGTCACGAATGCGCAGATACCCGATCTCCGGGCCGGCCCATTGCCGTGACTTCCAGACCTTTTGATTTTGGGAATCAACCCAGTAGTCATTCAGGACCACGGTTCTGCGCCCGCTTTGCACCGGGCCTTCGCAGTGTTCCTGCAGATGTCGGGTATTGTAGAACCGGGCGTAGATTTCCAGCGGCTCGGGCCCCAGGTCGGTGATCTCGCAGGCCAGGGTGACAGCCCGTTCCTGGTTGTTGCCACTGCGCAGATAATAGCGTCGCTGGCCGCCATGGGCCGGTCCGGCAATGCCGTTTTGCACCGGTACGCTGGCGGAGATCAGATTGCCGCCCAGACCGCGGGTGGCGATCAACATGCCATTGCGAAAGCTCAGGGCGCTGTTGTCGGCGGCGCTCCAGGTGGTGATCTCACCGGGCAGATCATCCTGCCGGGTCAGCACCAGCCCCAGATAGCCGGTCAGGCCGGGTTTTTCCACATGGATTTCCAGGTGAGGCTGCTGGAATTGCTCGATAAAGGCCCGGTTGATCTGCAGCGGCGCGGGATCGCCGGCCCGGCGTTCCGCAACCAGGGCCCGGATGGCGCGGCCTAGCTCAATCGCACCGCTGGCCTCGTCGGGGCCTCTGCTGCAGCCGGCCAGGGTGGTCAGGATCATCAGCGTCAGGGGGATCAGGGCGGCGCGCAGATGCAGGCCTGTGCGGGAGAGGGCCGGAGTCATTCCCAGAACCTCACGTGTTGATCGTTCAGGCGGATCTGATGGGCCTCGCGGATGGAGCCATAGAGCCGTCCCGGCACCGCCACCCGCTGGCCACCATCCCGCTGGGTGGGGCGAATGGTCAGACCAAAGCCGCGGCGGTTGGGCTTGCCCAGCATCCAGGCCAGCGGAATGCGAAAGCGAAAGCCTTTGTCAAAGGAGCCTTCGCCAAACTCTGCGGCGGAGACATCGGTGAGGGTAAAGAAGGCCCCCACCATCCAGCCATTGTTGAACACCCGGTCCAGGCTGAAGGTGCCGCCATAATCCCCGGCCAGATAGCGCCCGGCATCCAGTTGCAGCTGATAGTTGCTGCCCAATTCGTAATAGAGCGAGGCATGGCCGGTAAAGGTCTTGTAGTCGCGAAAGGACAGGCGCTGGTCATAGTCCCGCTGGACCACGTAGTTGGCCTCGACCCCCAGGGCCAGCGGGCTGTTCACCGGCTTCCACAAGACCTCTCCGGAAACGCCGCCAAACATGGACTCAAAGATCCCTGCGCTGGCGCGGGCATAGAGATCCCGGCCGGGTTTCCAGTGGCGGGTCACATAGAGATTTTCCAGGGTGGTGCCATATTGCGCATATTGCGAAATATCGGTGCGCACATGGGGCAGCACCGAGTTTGACGCGCGGCTGTTGCTGATATTGCCCGCCAGGCGCTGGCGCAGGGCGCCGCCAATCAACCAGCCGGGCGCCGGGGCATAGCTGGCGGTCAGATCGAGGCCGGCATCAATCCGAAAGGGCCGCGCCGGGTCAAAATAGGAGGGTTTGGTATAGGGGGAAAAATTGCTGGAAAACGCCGGGTAAAGCTCATTTGAAAACACCGCATCCTCGGCCAGGGGGCGGGCTGCGGTTATGCCGGTCACCGCATTGATGCCCGCGCTGGACTGGGCGGCAAATTCCTGCGCCTCAAGATCCGAGCGGCGGATGATCACCGTCGACAAGCCAAGGCCGTTGCGCACCGGGGTGATGCGGAAGGTCTCAACCGAGGCCGGCAGGGTTGCGGTCATGATCCGGGCCACCCGGCCCACCGCCTGCATATCCGACTGATAACGCGGGTTGCGATAGCGCAGCTCCACCTCGGTGGCGTCAAAGGTGATCGCCTCGAGGATCAGCCCGTCCTTTTTCAGCGCCTCGGCCACCTGATCGCGAAACACCGTGGTCTGCTGGGTGCTGGCGGGCCAGTTCTGGTTCCAGTTGGCCTCCGTGCGGGCCCAGTGGCTGCGCGGAATGATCGGCTGCGCGGCGGGCACCACCATCGCGGTCATCGGCTGTCTGGGGTTGAGCTGGAACTGGGCGCTAAAGCCAATTTCCGACCCATAGAGGTAATAGGCGCCCAGGCGGGTGCGGTCGCTGTATTGATATTCGACGCCAAAGTTCAGCGAGGATTTGCGCTCAAAGACATTCGAGGTCTGGGTCTCGGTCCGATAGGCATCGGTGGAATATTCCGCCTTCAGGCTGAGGCGCTCATTGGGCTGCCACTCAATGCCGCCAAAGGGGGCGAAATCGCCGCGAAACCACTGGTCATAAGATAGCGAACCGCCGGTGCCGCCGCCGACAAAACTGGGACGCACCCCGCCAATATTGCCAATGGCGCCATAAGAACCCAGCCGCCCCCAGCCCAGACCGGCGGAGATCTTCAGCTGGCCCGCGCCGCTGCGGCGCGACAGCGCCGGGGTCTGAAAGCGTTTGGTGGCGACAAAATATTCCGCCGCATAGACGCCTGTGCCGGCAAAATCCTGCAGCCCCATGGTCACCTCGGGCAGGTATTTGCCCTCGCGCCAGAGCCGGGCGCGCACATCAAAGCCCCGGTCATAATAGGTTGAAAAGCCAAAAAGATTCAGATTGCGGATGCCATTGTAGCGAAAGCTGGCCGAGAGCCAGGGCAGCGCCTGAAAGGTGATGTTGTAGCGGCTCTGGCCGCCAAAGAAAGAATAGCTCACCGCATAGGTGCCATCTGGCAGCATCTCAGCAGAGGGCGTGTCGATCAGGCCCGGGGTGCCATAGAAATTCAGCGCGGGCGGCGGCAGCGGCTTGAACCGCGGCGCGGCTTCGAGGCTGCCGGGTTCGGGGTCTTGCACGGTACGGGTGATATCGGGACCCCAGGCCAGGGTTGCACCGGCTGCAAAAAGCAAACTGGCCACAAAGACCAGAACAGCAGCGCTGATCAGGGCGATCCTGAACGGAAGAGAAGAGCTGCGGGTCACGGAATTGAAACTGCCTTTGCCGGTCGGGTGATACACCTGTCGCATTTTCTACGAGTGTTGCAGCGGTTAGAACACAGATCCCCCCTGGGGATCAACGCGGGCGCACCGCCTTGGCGGCTTTGCCTCAGGAAGTTTTCCGGTCTGTGTCCTGATGGCCATAGCCCTCGACCCAGCGGTGCAGCAGCTGCCGCGCTGCCGGCTCGTCGCCGGCCGCCACCGCGGTGCGCAGGCCCCGCATAAAGGTGGCCACTTCGATCTCCGACAGGGTGGCCTCGCGGGCGCAGAAAATTTTGGCGTGCCGGGTGGTGATCAGCTCCTCCGTCAGGGTGAGCTCCTCTTCCAGTTTTTCGCCGGGGCGCAGGCCAATGATCTCAACTTCGATTTCGCCCTCGGGGTTCTCCGCGTCGCGCAGGGAGTAGCCGGCGCTTTCGATCACCTGGCGCGCCAGCTGCAGGATCGACACCGGCTCTCCCATGTCGAGCACAAAGACCTCACCACCCAGAGCTTCGGCGCCGGCCTGCAGTACCAGCTGCACCGCCTCGGAGATGGTCATGAAATAGCGTTTCACCCTTGGATCGGTCACCGTCACCGGCCCGCCCCGGCTGATTTGCTCCTGAAACAGTGGCACCACGGAGCCGGAAGAGCCCAGCACATTGCCAAAGCGCACCATGGTGAAGATGGTGGCGCTGTTGCGCTGCGCCAGATCCTGCAACAACAGCTCGGCCATGCGTTTGGAGGCGCCCATCACATTGGTCGGGCGCACCGCCTTGTCCGAGGAAATCAGGATAAAACGCTCCACCCCGGCCTGCGCCGAAGCCTGGGCCAGATTCTGGGTGCCAAAGACATTATTGGCCAGCCCCGGCAGCGGATTGGCCTCAACCAGGGGGACGTGTTTATAGGCGGCAGCATGCAGCACCACCTGCACCCCATGGGTTCCCAGGACGCGGCGGACCTGGCGCGGATCGGTGACCGATCCCAGAACCGGCACCAGTGTAACGCCGCTCTCCTGCGCCAGCTCTGCCAGTTCCTGGTGCACAGTATAGAGCGCCAGCTCGCTGAGCTCAAAAAGGATCAGCTTGGTTGGACGGCACAGCAGCACCTGGCGGCAGAGTTCGGATCCGATGGAGCCACCGGCGCCGGAAATCAGCACCACCCGGTCGGCATAGGAGCTGCTGGCCTCGGACATTGGCAGGCTGCGGGTTTGGCGGCCGAGGAATTTCTGTGGCGGCACCAGGGTCAGCTTGTCGACCAGGGCCTCTTCGCCAATCAGCTGGGCAAAGGAGGGCAGCGCCTGCACCTCCAGCCCGAGACGCTGCAGCCGCCGGATGACCTGCGCCTGTTTCGGCTGGCTTTGCGACGGCATGGCCAGCAGCACCCGGTTGATCTGACGGCTGGCCACCAGGTCCTGAATGCGGGCGGGGGCAAAGACCTGCAGCCCCACCAGGGTCATCCCCTGCAGCGAGCTGTTGTCATCGACAAAGGCCACGGGATCAATGCCATCATGGGATTTCAGCGCCTGGGCCAGCTGGGTGCCGGTGGTGCCGGCGCCATAGATCAGCACCCTGCAGCGCGGCGTTGCGCGGCGGTAGATCATCAGCACGATCTGGTGCAGCAGGGCCCGTGTGCCCATCATGAACAGCACCAGGCTGGTGGCAAAAATCACATAAGTCCCAAGCGAGAACGCGGGGCCAAACAGCAGGGTCAGCAGCGCCAGGGCGCTGGCGGTCAGCCCGGCCACCGCAGCCGTCAACCCCACGGCGTGGCGCTCATAGGCGTTGAGCTGGACCATGGGCAGGCCCAGCCAGATCGAGGCCAGAGCCATGACGGCCATCACATAGGGCAGCACCGGCAGCAGCGCCACCAGGCTCTGCACTGCCGCGACGGGCGGCGGCTGCATGATCAGGGTAAAGAGCAGCGCCAGCGGTATCAGAGCCAGGTCAACCGCCAGAAAGACATAGGATTTCTGCTTGCGCGAGAGCGCACTAATCAAATCTAACATCCCCGGACTGCCCAATTTTTTGGCCTCTCATACCGCTGCGCGCGGTTTACTGACATTTGTGTAAGGGAGCCAGAGCCTCTTTTGAGACTCGGAGCCATTTTTAACTGGGTCCTTTTTGTTTAAAGTGAGTCCTTTTTTACAACCGCCCCCCTTTTGCAACCATCCCCTTTTACAACCATTCCCCTATATTGACGGGTTTGCCAGTAAATAGAGGGCGTTTGAATTCAGGCCCGTTTCACAGATCCGTTTCGCAGGGTAAATTCAGGGGCGTGGCCGGTTTGCAAAACGGGCTGGTCGCTGAACGGGCCGGTCTTTGGTCATGAATAGTCTTTCATAACAAAACATTATGTGCGTCACAGGTTGCGGGACAGGCTGCCGTTCAGGGGGTATAATCCTGAAGTCGATAGCTGTTCCCCTGGGGGCATTCACATGGAATTTCCTAGCATGAAACTGGGTTCTGGGCAAAGAAAAGCGCCAAAAAATCACCACCTGGACGTGTATTTTCTGTAAAGATTACGTTTCTTTTGTGGTCTTTGGCGCTTGGCGCTTTTCTGCCTGCTGCGACCGGGGGGGTGCTCGGGTGTTGCCGGGGTGCTACTCGGCGGCTTGATCCAGCTGGGTGACCTTGTTGAGGTGCTGCATCAGATCGTCGCGCAGCTCGGGGCGCGACAGGGCAAAGGAGACCGTTGCCTGCAAGAACCCCGCCTTGGAACCGCAGTCAAAGCGCTCGCCCTTGAAGCGAAAGCCATGGGTGGGCACCTGGGCGGCGATATCCTCGGCGATGGCATCGGTGAGCTGGATCTCGCCGCCGGCGCCCGATTTCATCTTGTTGAGATTGCGCAGCACCGAAGGCGCCAGGATGTAGCGGCCGATCACCGCCAGGTTTGACGGCGCCTCGGCGGGGTTGGGCTTTTCCACCATGCCGCGGGCGGCAACCACCGCGCCGGACATCTGCGCGCCGTCGCAGGGATCCAGCACCCCATAAGAGGCGGTCTGCGCGGGCGCCACCTCCATGGTGGCGACCATATTGCCGCCGATCTCCTCATAGGCTTCGACCATCTGCTGCAGGCAGGGTTTTTCCGCCGCAATGACATCGTCGGGCAGGATCACGGCAAAGGGTTCATTGGCAATCAGGCGGCGGGCGCACCAGACCGCATGGCCCAGCCCCAGGGCCTTGTGCTGGCGGATATAGGCGATGGCGCCGCTGTCCATATAGGTGTCCTTGAGGATCCCCAGCAGGTCATCCTTGCCCTTTTTGCGCAGCTCCTGTTCCAGCACCGGGGCGTGATCAAAATAATCCTCCAGCGCCCCCTTGCCGCGCGAGGTGACAAAGATGAATTCCTTGATGCCCGCCGCCCGGGCCTCGTCGATGGCGTATTGCACCAGGGGGCGGTCCACCAGGGTCATGATTTCCTTGGGCACCGATTTGGTCGCGGGCAGGAACCGGGTCCCCAGACCTGCAACCGGGAAAATCGCTTTTGTTACTTTTTTGCGCATCGGAAATCCTGAAACATGAAAGAGTGAAACACGACTGGTGACGCCGTTTTTGCTGCCCTGCACCTTAGCCGCGCCGGAAGAGATTTCCTATGGTCTGAAACACCAGATCAAAATCAAAGCACATGTTCTGATGCCGCTGGTAGATCAGATCCAGCCGCGCCTTGGCGGGGATGCAGATCCGGGAATAGACCGCATCGGTTTCTGCCGCGGTGCTGCAGCGGGCCAACAGGCGGGCCTCGTGTTTGTGATAGGCAATCGAGGCCAGCCCGGTGACGCCGGGGCGTGATTTCAGCACCTGGGCGTAGATCTCGGGGTTGGCCTCGACATAGTGGCGCAGCGGCGGGCGCGGGCCAACAAAGGAGAGATCGCCTTTGAGAATGTTCCACAGCTGCGGAAATTCATCCAGCCGCTTGGCGCGCAGCCAGGCGCCGGTCTGGGTGATGCGGGCGCTCTTGTCGCCGCCCGAGACCCCGGCGTCCTCGGCGACCACCGTCATGGTGCGCAGCTTCCACAGCTGGAAACTGCGGGTCGGCGTGGTCATGCGCTCGGCCAGGTAAAACACCGGGCGGCCCTCTTTGCACAGCAGCCAGATCAGGATCATCAGCAGGATTGGCCCCAGGATCACAATCAGCAGGGAGACAAAAAACAGATCAAAAAGACGTTTGTGCCAGGTCATTTGTACCAAGTCATTTGTGTGTACCAAGTCATCAGCTGTGGGGCTCCTTGGGGGGTTTCTGATCTGTAGAGTGATGCGGTCCGGCTGTCAAAACAGGCTCTATCTTGGTCCATTCTGCCAGAATCTGCGGCGCCTCGGCCGGGGCCAGCGCGGCGCTGCCGCGCAGCACATGCTGCAGGCGGCGCAGATCCAGCTCGACCTCGGCAATGGCCGCCCCCGGCGCCGGGCGCCAGGCAAAGGGCAGATCGGCGGCGCGCAGCAGCGCCGCCATTTCCAGCGGCACGGGCTGGGCCAGGTTCAGCGCCGGAGGCAGGTCGGCGGCGGCCACCAGTGCGGCCAATATCCGGGCCAGGGTCTGGGGGCCGATATAGCTGCGCCGGGGGCTGCGGCCATCGGCAAACTGATCCAGGCAAAACCCCGGCTGCCATCCGCCCAGGATCGCATCCAGCCCGGCGATATTGCCGATGCGCAGCGCGGTGACCGGCACGCCCAGCTGCTGCCCCAGGGCCCGCGCCTGGTGCTCCATCTCGACCTTGGCGACCCCATAGGCATTGGCGGGTTTGAGCGGGCTGTCTTCGCCGAGCAGCCCCGGCTGATTGCCATAGACCGCCGCCGAAGAGGCGAGCAGCACCCGGGCGGCAGGCGCTCCTGACAGGTCCGCCGCCCCCGCCGCCGCCTGCACCGCAGCTGTGGCCAGGCGGCTGTTATCGCCCAGATCGGTGCCGCGCCCCGGAACACTGCCAGCCAGACAGAGCACCACCTCGGCGCCGCAGAGCAGCTCTGTCAGGCGCTGAGGCTCGGCCAGGGGATCCAGCAGGCAGGCTGCGGCAGGTGCGGGCTGCGCTATCGGCTGGACTGTCGGCTGCACTGTCGGCAGCGCTCCGAGCCCGCGGCGGCTTTGCCAGAAGATTTGGGCCTGGATTTGGGCCGGGATATGGGAGGGGGAGACAATCCCGGGCCAGCAGTGGCGCAGCACTGTGCCGATCCGCCCCGAGGCCCCTAGAACAACTGTGACCGGAAAGCCCATATATCGCCTCTGTTTGCGTGAAACGCGCCGTGCTGTTGACGCGCCGTGCAAGCCCAGTATCTTGCGGTCAGCAAAAATCAAGACCATTCCTGAAAAGAGCCTCCATGCGCCTGTCTATTCTTCTGTTCGCTGCTGCCAGCCTGTTTTTGTTGCCAGCGGCCTGCGGGCGGTTGCCCAGTGGCGGCCCTGCCAGCGAAGACATCGTCAGGCAGTCTGCGGATCTGGATGCAAATTTTGCGCTGTATTCCGTCAATCGCGCCTTTTTGCCAACGGTGGCGCAGTGGCCGGCCACAGGCAAGCAGGAGCGGCTGAACTGGCTCGGCGCCAGCAATGGCGCCAAGACCCAGATCATCCAGCCCGGCGACAAGCTGACGCTGCGGATCTGGGACAGCAGCGATAATTCCCTGCTCACCTCGGTTGAACAAAAGATGGTGCAGCTGCAGGACGTCCGGGTGGCGGCCAATGGCACCATCTTCATGCCCTATGTGGGCAATGTGAACGTGCTGGGGATGACGCCGGATCTGGCGCGGGAAAAACTGCAGGACGAGCTGGAGTCGATTGTGCCCTCGGCCCAGCTGCAGCTGGATATGGCCGAGGGGCGCAACAACTCGGTTGATCTGGTCAGTGGCGTTGCCAATCCCGGCACCTATCCGATGCCCAACCGCAACTTTTCGGTGATGGGGCTGATCTCGATGGGCGGCGGCATTGGCCCCCATCTCAACAACCCGCAGATCCGTCTGGTCCGGGGCCGCACCATCTATGGCACCTCGGTGGATAATCTGCTGAACCATCCGCAGCTTGATACCCTGCTGCGCGGCGGCGACCGGGTCTTTGTCGAAGAGGATGAGCGCTATTTCCTCTCCTTTGGTGCCACCGGCAAGGAAGATCTGCATATCTTCAGCAAGGATGAGCTTTCGGCGATGGACGCGATGTCGATCTCTGGCGGTTTTCAGGACGGGCGTGCCGATCCGCAGGGGCTTTTGGTGCTGCGCGAATATGGCCCCGAGGCCGTGGCACCGGGGGTGCGCGGTCCGCGCCAGACCCGGGTGGTCTTTACTCTGGACCTGACCTCGGCTGATGGGCTGTTTTCGGCCCGCCAGTTCCAGATCAACCCCGGAGATCTGGTGATTGCAACAGAATCGCCGATCAATGATGCGCTCACCATCTCCAATATCATCGGTAACTTCTTTGGCGTCTTCAGTCGCGCCGGTCTTCTGTGATCCGCAGGGCCATGGCAGGCCCTGACAGGGCGCTGACATGGCGGTCCGATCCGGCCTCGGAGCCTCGGCGCGGTCGCAGGACAAGGGAACAGGACAAGGGAAAACGTCTCCGGCGGCAACAAACGGCAAGAAATTGCTTAAGATTTTGCGCGTTTTCCTCTAATATCGCGCCAGTTTAGTCAGATCCTGCGGCGCGACCTGGTCGAGAGACCTCAGCTGAAGCGCTTTACCATGTTCCAGATAAGGCCCTTTTGACGATGTCCTATTCAGTAAGATCCCCGGATTACAGTCAGGATTACAGACTGGCCCGCAAACTGACGGCCCGGCTGGGGGCGACATTTGGCCCGCTTCTTGGTCGGGGGCTTGGCCTGTTGCTTGGTCTGGTTCTGCTGCCCCTGGCGGCGACGGCCATGACCGTGGATCCGGTGCAGCAGAGCAATTCAAACGCGGTCTGGTTTGAAAACTGGTCCGGCCTCAGCAATGCGACGCTGGTTGTTGCCGCCCCAAATGGCAAAGTCACCGAGGTCTTTGCCGCCTCCGGCACCCCCGTTTATGAATTGAACCGGGGAGAGGTGCAGGATGGTATTTACCGATACGAGTTAAAAGCCGCCACGCAGGAGATGGTTGAAATCGTCAATCCAATCGACAATGGCCGGGGGGAGACCCCCAGCTCCAAGGCCAAGGCGTTTTATATGACCGGGTTCTTCACGGTGTCTCGCGGGGTGATCATCATCCCGGAAGAGATCCGCGAAGACTGAACCCTCCCCCAATAGTCGACAGGCAGGGACACCTGCGGTGCATAAAAGGAATTATCATGACAGTTTCATTTCAGCGGAGCCTGATTGCAGGCGTTAGCTCTCTGGGTCTGATGGCCGGGGTGGCGCAGGCGGATCAGGTCATCACTGACGACCTGATCGTGCAAAACAGCCTCTGCGTCGGGTTCGATTGCACCAATGGCGAAAGCTTTGGCTTTGACACCCTCCGCCTGAAGGAAAACAACCTGCGGATCCGCGCCATGGATACCTCCAATTCCGGCAGTTTCCCAAGCCGTGACTGGCAGCTGACCTTCAACGAGACGGCAAACGGCGGGCAGGACAAGTTCTCCATCGATGATATCGATGGCGGTCGCACCCCCTTTACCATCGAAGCCAATGCACCGTCGCATTCGCTCTATACGGATGACGGCGGCCGCATTGGCTTTGGCACCAGCACTCCGGTGGTCGAGCTGCATGTGGTGGATGGGGATTCCCCAACCCTGCGTCTTGAGCAGGACGGCTCCTCCGGCTTTACCCCGCAGACCTGGGATATCGCCAGCAACGAGGCCAATTTCTTTGTGCGCGATGCCACCAATGGCAGCCGCATGCCCCTTAGGATCCAGCCTTCGGCGCCATCCAATGCGCTCTTTATCGAGTCGACTGGGGAGATCGGCCTGGGCACCGCATCCCCCAATGCCAAACTGCATATCGCAAGCGGCGATATTAATGTGGCAAGCGGCGATATTAATGTCACCGCTGGCGTCTCGACGGGCGGCAATCTGAATGTCACCGGCAACGGGACGACGGGCGGCACGCTCACGGTTTCCAATGCTGGGACCACCTCGTTGATCATGTCTGACAGCAGTGACCCCGGTCCCGATTTGAAAATGGTCCTGGGTGGCGGCACCTTCCGTCTGTCTTTTGATGGCACCGGCGATGCCGAATTGCTGCTGGACCAGGCCGGCAATGTCACTATTCCCGGCCATCTGATCACCACCGGCGGTGGCGGCGTCTGTACTGCGGCCGACCCCTGTGACGCGGTCTTTGACCCCGAGATCTATCAGGTGCCCTCGATCGAGGATCACGCCGCCGATATGTGGGCCAACAAACACCTGCCAGCGGTTGGTCCGACCGGCCCGACCATCCCGGTCAATATCTCGCAAAAGATGCTGCGGATGCTGAACGAGCTGGAAACCGCACATATCTATATCGAACAGCTGAACACCCGGATTTCAGAGCTGGAAACCCGCCTGAACGAGGGCTGATCTGAGCCTGAAGCAGGCTTGATCCGGGTACACAAGCAGGGCGCCCCCTCCTTTGTGCCCGGTGTCCTCCCCTGTCCTTCTGGCCTCCTGTCTGCTTTGGGCAGGGCGCCAGACCCGGGATACCCCCCAATCCCCCGCGCGCGCCTTCAAAAGCGCGCGTTTCGCACCGCGGCTCAAGTCGTCGCTTGGCACCGGCTCTTGTGGGCTTTAGCCTTGGCGGCACAGGCATAAGCACAGGTACAGATCGCGGCGTGGTTGCATGCCGCCGCCATCCGCAACGATGAACATCAAAGAGAGATCCCATGAGCGCAAATCCCCAGCCTGACACCTCTGACCGGGGGGTCATCGCGGCGCTGCACAGGCAGCTTGGCATTCGTTTTGGCACCCGCTTTGTCCTGATGCTGCTGCTTCTGGCTCTGCTCTGTGTGCTGTTCTGGACCGGCTCGCGCTATCCGGCGCTGAATGAAAAGCTGATGATGTCGGGGGCAATCCAGCTGGAAGACCCGCTGAGCTTTGAGGCAAAATACCCGCTGACCGAGGCGATGAGCATCCCGGAGAGGGTGTTTTATTCAACCCTGAACTGGATCAATACCAATAAGAAGGGGATGACATTTGGCATCCTCTTTGCCGCCGGCTTTATGACAACACTTGGCTATCTGCGCCGCCGCAGCCTGCAGGGCGGCTTTGCCAATTCCGTGCTGGGGCTGTTTCTCGGTGCCCCCCTGGGGGTCTGTGCCAATTGCGCCGCGCCGATTGGCCGCGGGCTTTATGCCTCGGGGATGCGGGCCGAGACGGCGCTGTCGGCCATGGTGGCCTCGCCCAGTTTGAACTTTGTGGTGCTGACCATGCTGCTGGCGCTGGTGCCGTTTTATATGGTGGTGATCAAGGTGGCGCTGTCGCTGGTGATCATCCTCGCGGTGGTGCCGCTGATCTGCCGCCTGCTGCCCTCCGCCGACCCGTCAGAGAATCCGCAACAGGCAGAGGTCACCGGATCGGTGCCGCCAAGCTGGAGCGCCGCCGAACTGGCGGCAGGTAATCTGGAGACGGGCAATCTGAAAGCGGGTGACATCCACCGCGAAGGGCTGATCCGCGCCTTCTGGGAGGTGATCAAGGCCTATCTGAGCAATCTTTGGTATATTGTGCGGATGACAGTGCCGCTGATGCTGGCGGCGGGATTCCTCGGCGCCCTGGTGGGCACATTGCTGCCCTCGGCGATGATTACCACCCTGCCCTTTGGCCTGGGGGTGCTGCTGCTGGTGGCCCTGGTGGGGCTGTTCATGCCGGTGCCGATCGGCTTTGACGTGGTGATGTGTGGGGTGTTGATCGCCAGCGGGCTGGCGCAGGGCTATGTCATGGCGCTGTTGATGACCCTGGGCAGTTTTTCGATCTATTCCTTCTTTATCATCCACCAGATGCTGGGGCTGCGCACCGCCGCCCTGCTGGCGGCGGCCATTGCCAGCCTTGGCATTCTGGCCGGCGCCGGGGCGCAGAGCTATCACAACTGGCAAAGCCAGCGCGCCCTGGAGATGCTGTTGCAAAGCGCGGCACCACAGGCGGTTCAGCCCGCCCCGGCAGACAGCCTGTTCTGGAGCGCCGCCCAGGCGGCAACCCTGGATGCCGCAGGCCTGGAGGCGGCTGCGCTGCCGCAGGTGACCAGCGAGGATGCGGCGGCGATCCAGATCACCGCCACGGCTTTTGCGCCGCGCTCAGCGGCAGCTAAAACCCTGTTCACCCGCGCCGAGGCCAGTGAATTTGGCATTGATAAACCGCTGGAATTCTCCATGCGCGATATGTGGCCGCCCTTCTGGGAGGGGCGCAGCCTGTCCTCGGGCGATATCGACGGCGATGGCGACATCGACCTGGCCGTGGCCTCCACCGAGGCGGGGCTGTATCTTTATACCAACGACGGCCAGGGGCAGTTTTCCCGGGTGGATCTGGATCTTGGGCCGCTGGCGGATCTGCATGTGTTTAATGCGGTGCTGGTGGATATCGACAATGACGGCTGGCTGGATCTGTTCCTGGCCAGCTACCTCAAGGGCAATTTCTGGTGGCGCAACCATGCCGGTGCCTTTGGCGCCACGCCGCTCAGCCCGGTGCAAAACCAGGCCGAGACACCGCTTTCCATGGCGCTGAGCTTTGCCGATCTGGATGGCGATGGCTATCTCGATCTTGGCCTCGGCAACTGGGCGGCGGGCTGGTACCGGCGCATTCCGGGCGAGGAATCGCGCAACCGGGTGGTGTTTAACCCGGATGGGGCGCTGAGCGGTCAGAGCTTTCGCGACCTGCCCGGTATTCCCGGCGAGACCCTGTCGCTGCTGTTCAGCGATTTTGACGGTGACGGCGCCCAGGATCTGATTGTCGGCAATGATTTTGACATCCCCGATTACTTTTACCGCGGCGATGGCGCCGGGGGCTTGCAGATGGTGACCCAGCCCGAGGGGCTGATCCCCCATACCACCACCACCACCATGGCGGTCAAGGTGGCGGACCTGTTTAATGATGGGCGCTCCGAGATCTATCTGGCACAGATTGCCGGGCGCTCCTCCGGGGTCTCCAAGCGGCTGAAGATGCAGCCGCTGGCGCTCTATTGCGATGCCATCCAGGACACCCAGGCCCGCGCCACCTGCCAGCAGAACATGGCGATCAAGGACTGGTACAAATCCGGCAACAGATTTGATCCTTCTTATGCCGGGCGCTGCCAGACGCTGACAGATCGCAACCGGGAGGTGTGCAAGGCGATGCTGATCAAGGATCTGGCCATTCAAAAGCGCGACGCCAGCCTCTGTACGCTGATCCCGGCGTCGCAGGTGGTGCCGCGCGCCTATTGTGATGTGCATTTCAAACCCAGCCGTCCCCCCCTGGCCGAAGAAATTGCCCTCAGCCATCCGCAGATCCTGCGGGCCAATGTGCTGCTGGACTGGCAGGGCACGGCCTATGCGGATACGGCGGCGGCCCGCGGGCTTGAGGTCGGCGGCTGGAGCTGGGACACCAAGGTGGCGGATTTTGACCAGGACGGCTGGCAGGATCTCTATATTGTCAATGGCACCTGGGTGCCCAATGAGGTCTCGCCCTCCAATCTGTTCTTTCACAACACGGGCGACGGCAGCTTCCGCGAGGCCTCGGGCGAGATGGGGCTGGAGGATTACCTGATGACCGCCTCCGCCACCCAGTTTGATATGGATGGCGATGGCGATCTTGATCTGCTGGCGCATCCGGTCAATGGCCCGCTGACCCTGTGGCGCAACAATGGCCAGCAGCCGGGGCTGGCGGTGCAGCTGGAAGATCAGCGGGGCAACCGCGCCGCCATTGGCGCCCGTGTCACCCTGGAAATGGCGCCGGGATCGGACATGGGGGCCACCCAGACCCGCGAGATCCAGCTCGGCGGCGGCTTCATGAGCTTTGATGCGGCGCGCGTCCATTTTGGCCTCGGCCAGAGCGGCGCGGCCCAGGGGCTGCACATCCGCTGGCCCGATGGGGCCGAGGCCCACCTGCAGGGGCCGCTGTTGCCGGGGCAGCTTTATCACATTCGCCGCCAGCCGGCAGAGTGAGGGGCCCAAAAGGAACCGCGCGCGACGCCCGCCTGTAGACGCCCGCCTGTAAAAGGCCCGGGGTTTAAATACCCTGGGTCAAATAATCCGGCTCAAATACCCTGGGTCACATAGCCCGCCGCAGAGGGGCGCCGCGCCGTATTTTGACCGCATCTTGCCGGTGCTGGCGGCTGTAGGAAGGCCCCTTTTGGGGGGCAATTTCTGCGCATATTACGCAACCAGAGCGGTTTTTACTGGCGCCATCAGCGGAAACTGGCCAATCTGCGACAGTTGTCGAAAAACTTTCTCTTTTGAAAATGCGCCATTGCTGCCGGGCGCGCCACCGCCCTAGGTTGCCGCAACCCTGTAAGCTGCCGCGTGCAGGGGGAACGTGCATTTTGAAGACCTCTCATATTTCCGGGATTACCCATGACCGATCTGCTGCGCCGCTTTTCACATCTGCTTCTTGCCTGGGGTCTCATTGTGTTGCCAGGCCTGTCCATGGCCAGCCCTGCGGTGCCCAGCTTCTCGGCGCAGTTTTCTCCGGACGCGATGAACTCTGGCAATGTGACGACGCTGAGTTTCACCATCAGCAATAACAGCGGCTCCCCGGCGCAGGATCTGGCCTTTAGCGGCACCCTGCCCACAGGGGTCACCATTGCCGCCGGCAGCCAAAGCAATACCTGCAGCAACAGCAATCTGACGGCCACAGCCGGCGGCACCAGCATCAGCTTCAGCGGCGGACGTCTGGGCAATGGGTCCAGCTGTCTGGTTGCCTTGCCTGTCACCTCCAGCACGGTGGGCACCCATGTCTTTACCAGTGGTGATCTGACCTCTGATCTGGGCAATAGCGGCACCGCCACAGATAATCTGACGGTCAATGCCGCCGCCGCCAATTTCAGCAAATCCCTGAGCCAGAGCACCGTCACACGGGGCAATACAACCGTGCTGACCTATGACATGACCGTCACGGTGGCCCCCAATCCCGGCTCGCCGAGCCTGGATTTCTTTTACTACACCACGCCCTCGTTTAGTGAGACCCTGCCTGCCGGGCTGACCTTCAGCAGCCCGCTGCAGGCGACCACAGACTGTGGCGGCACCGTGGATCTGGATAGCGAGGCTGGCACCATTGATTTTGCCGGTCCTACCTTTGAAGCCAGCGGCACCTGCCGTGTGACCCTGGGGCTGCAGGCCGTCACCAGCGGCAGCTATGTCCTCAGCAACAGCGTTACCTTTAGCAACAATATTCCCGGCACGACCAGCGAAACCGCTGCTGTGACCCTGACCGTTCCGGCGCCGCCAACAGCCGGGCTGGATCTGCTGAAAAGCTTTGATCTCAGCCAGGTCGCCCCAGGTGGCAGCGTCACCTTGACATTTGATCTGACCAATCTGGACACGGTTGACAGCGCCACCGATATCGCGCTGAGCGATGATCTGGACGCGATGTTGACCGGCCTGGTGGCCAGCAGCCTGCCAACCGATCCCTGTGGCAGCGGCTCCAGCCTCAGCGGCAGCTCCACCCTGATCCTGTCAGGCGGCACCCTGGCGGCGCGCAGCAGCTGTAGCTTTGATGTCACCCTGACGGTGCCCGGCGGCGCCACGCCCGGTTCTTATAACAATACCACCAGTGCGGTGACGGCAAATTATGGCGGCACGCCCTATACCGGCCCCAGCGCCAGCAGCAGCCTGACAATCGCCGACCCGGATCTGACCGCGCCCAGCCTGACAAAATCCTATACCACCGATCCGGTGGCCCCCGGCGACACCGTCACTCTTGAATACGCCCTGACCAACAGCAGCACCACCGAGGCCGCCAGCGCCATCGGCTTTTCCGAGAGCTTTGATGACCTCTCCGGGCTGACCATCGCCAGTGGCACAGGCTCGGTCTGTGGCGGCACCATGAGCCAGACCAGCGCGAGCCCCGTGATCCTGACCTTCTCTGGGGGGGCCTTGGCGACAGGGGCCAGCTGTACCATCCCGCTGGTGCTGCAGATCCCTGCCGAGACGACACCCGGCGACTATGCGGGCAGCACCAGCCTGCTGACCGCTGTCATGGGCGGCAGCGGTGTCAGCGGCCCTGCTGCCAGCGATACCCTGCAGGTTGAGGGCGGCGCCAATCTCACCTTTGTCCAGAATTTCAGCGAAGACCGTGTGGGAGCGGGAGATACCGCAACCCTGACCTTTACCATCACCAGCGCGGCGGAATCCCCCAATACCGCCACTGGTCTGGCCTTCAGCGATGATCTGAGCAGCTTTCTGTCCGGCGCCACCCTTGCCATTACCAGCAACAGCTGCGGCGGCAGCGCGGCACTCTCTGCCGGCGATACCCTGCTGAACTACACCGGCGGCACATTGGCCCCCGGTGCCAGCTGTAGCCTGGTGACCACCGTGTCGATCCCCGGCAGCGTCTCCAACGGCACCTATAGCAATACCACCAGCACCCTGACCGGCACCGCCGGTGGCGAATCCCTGGTGGTGCCCGCCAGCAGCGACAGCCTGCAGGTTCTGGAAGGCGCGCCTCTGGAAGTCTCCAAGAGCCTTGTTCCCAGCGCCGCCCTGCCTGGTGAAACCATCACCCTGACCTATACGCTGACCAATCCGGATCCGACCCTGGGCTATACTTCGGTGTTTTTCACCGAGTCCTACTCCTCTGCCCTGTCCTCGCTGGCTATCGTTCCGGCCTCGCTGCCCGCCGGAGGGTTCTGTGGCGGCAGCGGCAGCGCCAGCGGTACAACCTCTGGCCTGTTTTCGTCGATCGAAGTCCCTGCCAATGGCAGCTGCGTCTTTTCCGTTGATCTGCTGGTGCCCGCCGGGGCCTCGGATGGGTCTTATGCCTTGATCAGTTCCAATGTCACCGGCACGCTGAACGGCACCTCCGTGACCCTGCCGACCATGAACGACACGCTGACAGTGCAAGGCGCGGCGCTCTCGCTGGTCAAATCCTATGCCACCACAGCAACAGCGCCGGGTGATACGGTCACCACACAATATACCCTCACCAATCTGAGCAGCAGCCATGCCATCGACAGCATTGTGTTCTCCGATGATCTGGATGCGCAGCTCTCTGGCTTGACCTCCAGTGCCGGCGCCCTGTCGAATATCTGCGGCACAGGCTCTGCCCTCAGCGGCACCTCGACCCTCAGCTTTAGCGGTGGTACTCTGGCGGCGGGAGCCAGCTGTAGTTTTGATATCACCCAGGTGGTTCCCGCAGGCGCCAGCGCCAATACCTATGTCGGTGCCACCGGAACGCCCAGCGGTATGAGCAGTGGCATAGCTGTCAGCGGCACTGTGGCCGCGGCCAATCTCACCGTCTCCAGCACCTCCCTGCCCAGCTTCAGCAAGAGCTTTGCCGATCCGGCCCTGGCGGCAGGCGGCAGCACCACGCTGACCTATGTGATTACCAATACCGACCCCAGCGCCAGCCTCACCGCGCTGCGCTTTAGCGATGATCTGGATGCGGTGCTGAGCGGCCTTGTGGTCAGCGCAGGCACTGGCAGCGATCTGTGTGGCAGCGGCTCCAGCGTTTCGGGCACTGGCCTGATTACGCTGACTGGGGGCGAGCTGGCCCCCAGTGCCAGCTGCACCATCGCGCTGACCGTCTCCCTGCCCGGCTCGGCCTCCTCCGGCAGCTACAGCAGTACCTCCGGCGACCTCTCTGCCGGCGGCAGCTTTGCCGCCAGTGGCGCCACGGGCAGTTTTTCGGTGGAGCCGGCACCGGGCTTTGCCCAGGCCCTGTCACCTGCACCCATTGCCCAGGGCGGGGTCACCACCGCCACCTTTACCATCGACAACAGCGCCTCTGCCCTGGCGGCCAGCAGTCTGGATGTCAGCAATACCCTGCCCGCAGGTCTGGTGGTGGCGCCAACGCCCAATGCCGGTGTCACCTGTACGGGGGGCACCGCCACGGCTGTGCCGGGCGGGTCGGTGATCTCATATACCGGCGGCAGCGTCGCTGCCGGCGCCAGCTGTACCATCTCCCTGGATCTGCGTGCGACCGCGGTTGGCACCCTGGTCAATACCACCGGCGATCTGACCTCCAGCCTGGGCAATTCCGGGACCGCAACACAGAGCCTGACCGTCAGCGCCGCACCGCTGCCCGGTTTTACCAAAAGCTTTACCAGCAGCAGCGCCACCCTGGGGGTAAGCACCACGCTCAGCTTTGCCATCGACAACAGCAGCGCCCTGATCGAAGCCACGGCGCTGGATTTCACCGATACCCTGCCCGCCGGCATGGTGGTGGCCAGCCCGGCAAATGCCAGTGTCACCTGCAGCGGTGGCAGCCTGACCGCCCTGGCCGGCAGTGGCACCATCAGCTATACCGGCGGCGCTGTTGCAGCCAGCAGCGGCTGTGGTCTCAGCGTTGATGTCATCGCCAGCACCAGCGGCACCCTGGTCAATACCACCGGCGATCTGACCTCCAGCCTGGGCAATTCCGGCCCCGCCTCAGCCAGCCTCAAGCTGCCAACACTGAGTTTTGACAGCCCGCTGGCCGGCGATGATATCGTCAATGCCGTCGAGGCCCCCGCCACCCCCATCTCCGGCACCACCACATTGATCGAAACCGGCCGCAGCGTCAGCGTCACCGTGACCGACAGCGCCAGTGGCACGGCCAGTGGCAGCGCCAGTGTCAACGCTGGCGTCTGGACCCTGGCCATTGACCTCAGCGGTCTCAGCGATGGCCCGCTGAGCCTGACCGCCGATGTCTCGGATGCGGCAGGCACGCCAACGCCACAGGCCAGCGCCAGCCTCACCCTGGACACCGACAAACCCTCTGTCAGCTTTGACAGCCCCCTGGCCGGCGATAACATCGTTGCCGCCACAGAGGCCGGTGCGCTGACCATTTCCGGCAGCGCCTCTGGTCTGGAAGACGGCCGCAGCGTCAGCGTCATTGTCACCGACAGCGCCACGGCCAGCGTCTCTGGCAGCGCAAATGTCAGCAGCAATACCTGGAGCCTGGTGGTGGACCTGAGCACCCTCAGCGATGGCGCTCTCAGCCTGACGGCGGATGCCAGCGACAGCGTTGGCAATCCGGTGGACCAGGCCAGCACCAGTTTGACCCTGGATCTCAATGCGCCCAGCGGCTACAGCGCCAGCTTTGATCAGGATCCGGTCACTCTCAGCACTGAAACCGCGCTCAGCTTTACCTTTGCCAGCGCCGAGGTTGGCAGCCAATACGCCTATACCATCTCTTCGGATGGCGGCGGCACGGATGTCACCGGCAGCGGCACCATTGCCAGTGCCAGCGATCAGATCACCGGTATTGATGTCTCCGGGCTGGGCGATGGCACGCTGACGCTTGCAGTCATCCTGACCGACAGCGCCAGCCAGGCGGGCACCGCCGCCACCGATACCACCAGCAAGGACACCAGCCAGGCCAGCGCCACCCTGAGCGGCCCGACAACGGCCCAAAGCAGCGCCTTTAGCGTTGATCTTGTGTTTGGCAAAGCGGTGACCGGCCTGGTCGATACCGCCTTTGTGATCGACGGCGGCAGCGCCTCGGCGCTGACCGGCAGCGGTACCACCTACAGCTTTACCGTGACCCCGGATCACGATGGCACCATCACCATCTCGCTGCCCGCCGGCAGTGCGCAGGATGGCATTGGCAATGGCAACCTGGACAGCAATAGTCTCACCGTTGCGGCGGATCTGACCGGCACCCCCGATCCCACCCCGCCCGCCGATGCGGATGGCGATGGCGTCCCCGATTACCTGGAAAGCAGCTCTGCTGACCGCGATGGCGACGGTATTGTCGACAGCGCCGATTATGATCCGCAGGGCTATTTCTACTGCGAAGACGATGGCCGTATTCTGTCCGGCGGCGGGATCACCGTCACCGGCCCGAGTGGCTCCAACAGCACGGTCGGGATCTCCAACAACATCAATATCGTACGCGATGGCTCCACCGGGGAATACCAGTGGTTCGCCCTGGTGCCCGGCAGCTATAGCGTCGCCTACAGCTACCCCTCGACCGGGGTTGCCAGCACCACGCGCCTGTCGTCCGGCACCCTGGATGTGACCTCACTCCTGCCGGCCAACCCGGCGGTTCTGGGCTCGACCGAAGTGGGCTCCACCGGGGTTCTGGCCTCTGGCTCGCTGGCCGCCAACCCCAGTTTCTATGATACCTTTGTGATCGAGGCGGGCGACCCGGATGTGCTGGCCAACAATATCCCGATGACCAATTGCCAGGTGATCGAGGTCAGCGTCAGCGCCAGCGACAATGGCGCCGAGGCCAATGGCGCCATCCCCGACAGCGCCGGCTTTACCATCAGCCAGAGCCTGGCCACCGCCCAGGACAGCGTCATCAGCTACAGCCTGACCGGCACCGCCACCTCGGGCAGCGATTACACCGCGCCCAGCGGCAGCGTCACCATCCTGGCCGGCGACACCACGGCCCAGGTTGATCTGCCGGTGCTCGAAGACGGGCTGATCGAGGGGGCTGAGACCATCACCCTGACCCTCACCGCTGTGACCACGGCAAGCCCCGGGGTGGCGCTTTCGGCCACCACCGCGGACCTGAGCGGCGCTGCCACCATCAATGATGATGACTTTGCCACCATTGCGGTGACCAATACCGATCTCACCGCCGCCGAGGGCGGCAGCGATACCGCCTCGATGTCCTTTGTGTTGATGGGTCAGCCGACCCAGGATGTCTTGCTGAGCTTTGCCGGCGATGCCCAGTGTAGTGTCTCGCCAGCCCAGGCGACCTTTACCAGCGTCACTTACGCCAGCGCCCAGGTCCTGACCATCACCGCCATCGACGACGCCATTGTCGAGGGGCCGCACAGCTGTCAGCCCACGGTCACGGTGACCTCCGCCGATACCTCGTTTAACGGCTTTGGCCTCACCCTGGCGCAGGTCACCGTGACGGATGATCTGATCGACCAGATCCGCGCGCCGCTGACCGAGATCCTGAAAAACGATCTTGAAGACACCCTGGGCAGCCAGCAGCGTCACTTCAGCGGCATCGCCAAGGGGGCGCTGGCGCGGCTGCAGGCGGGTGAAGCCGGGCTGGGCTGTGGCACTCTGGCCAGCTTTGACGTGGATGGCAGCATCAACACCCAGGGCGGCACCGGCGGCAGCGACGGCACCTTTGGCTATGATGTCTACAATTGTGGCACCGGCAGCCGGGATATCCTGGCGGGCAGCTTTAGCCTGACCCGCACGGAGAACATCGGCACCCAGGCGCTGGTCCAGTTCTCTCGCCAGCGCGAGCGCTTCCTGTCAGAAAGTGATCTGCGCGGCAGATTCTGGGGCGGCTATCTCAGCCGGACCAATGTGACCGGGCTGGCAGATGGTGCGATCCACGGCTTTGGCGTCAATGGTGGCCTTTATGGTGCCCGGCAGCTCGGCACAGGCCTGTTCCTGGATTACTACGCCGCCGGCGGCTTTGGTCATCACCGCTTTGATCTCAGCTTTGCCAATGCGGGCGGCACCATCCAGGCGGATGGCAGCTATGACTATGCCGCGGCCTATGCCGGGGTCGCCCTGTCGGGGCGGCATCAGCGGGACAAGCTGCTGATCATCCCACGGGTCGGGCTGGATCTGGCCTATGCGCTGGCCGGGGATGCCGATGTCACCGCGACCCAACTGGGACTGACCAGCACCGGCAGCATTGATATCCCCAATTACAACGGCGGCCGCTTCTTTGCCGAGGTGGAGATCGCCGGGCTGGGCAGCCAGCAGGGTGATGATCCGCGCTCTGTCTTTGCCCAGATGTCGCTGACCCCCCGGGTGATCTGCGAGATGTCCTCTTATGACAGCAGTCTGGGCTGTGGCCTGGGGCTGAGCTTTAGCCGCGAGGTCTTTAACCCGATGACCGGGCTGAGCTACAGCTTTGAGATCGACTATGAAAATGTCGATGAAACCGACCGGGTGAGCGTTGATTTCCACCGCGAGCGGCGCTTTGCCAATGAGCGCGGCTCCATTGTCACCCGCCTGTCGATGCCCAGCTCTGACGCCTTCAAGATCGAACATGGGCTGCGCCTCGACTTCTGATCGCCGCCGCAGACAGACATAAAACAGCCGCGCCTGATCAGGCGCGGCTGTTTCATTTGGATCGCTCTCAGCGTGACAGTCCGGGCCCAGTGCCAGACCCCCAAGTCAGACCCCAGTGCCAGACCCCCAAGCCAGGCCCGCCCAAAGTCAGGACCAGATCTCTGTGCCCAACCTCTGTGCCCGGCCTCAGCGCTGTGCCGTGCTGCTCCAGCTTTGGGCGCGCTGCTGCGCCTCCAGGATCTGCGCCGCCGGGATCTGCGCCGCCAGGCTGGCGGCCAGCGCCGGGGCCTCGGGCTGACCGGCGGCAATGGCCAGCACCAGCCACATATAGGCCAACATATAGTCCTGCGGCAGCAGCCGGCCTTCCACATAGAGCAGCGCCAGATTGCCCATCGCCGCCGCCTGCCCCGCCTGAGCCGCCGCCTGCAGCAGCTGCACCGCCTGCAGCTGCGCCCCGCGCCCCGCGCCGCTTTCGGGCTGCAGGATCAGCCAGGCCAGCTGGAACTGCGCCGCCGGATCTCCCGATTGCGCCCGGTTTTGCAGCGCGCCGATCCCGGCGGCGCTGAGATCCGGCGCTCCCAGATCCGCGGCATAAAGCGCACCGGGACGTTTGCTGTTGATCAGCGCCGCGCCGCCGCGGCCCAGATCTGCCGCCTGACGGTACAGCTGCTGCGCCCGGGTCTCGTCCAGCGCCACCCCAAAGCCGTTTTCATACAGCGTGCCCAGATTGTTCAGCGCCACCGCCAGCCCCCGGTTGGCGGCGGCCTGGAACAGCTGTGCGGCGCGCCCGTAGTCCTGGGCCACCCCCTCACCGCGCACGTAGATCAGGCCCAGATTGTTCAGGGCGCGGGCATGGCCCGCTGCGGCCGGCGCCTCATAAAGCTGGCGGGCGCGGTCCAGATCCTGCGCCACCCCGATGCCGTTTTGATACAGCACCCCAAGGCTGACACCGGCATCGCCATGCCCCAGATCCGCGGCCCGCTGATACAGCCGCGCCGCCCGGGCTGGATCGGCCAGCGGCGGCGGCGCCTGTTCCAGAAAATTGGCCAATTGAAACAGCGGCTCGGCACTGCCCGACTGGGCGGCCAGCTGCAGCCAGTGCAGGGCCTGTTTGCGATCCTGTGCCACCCCCAGGCCATAGAGATAGATCTGCCCCAACTGGCTTTGGGCCTCGACAACGCCCTGATCTGCCGCCCGGCGAAACCACTGCGCCGCCGCCGCATAGTCCTGCAGCACGGTCTCGCCGCGGTGCAGATAGCGGCCCAGCTGATACTGCGCCTGGGCATTGCCGGCCTCGGCCTGGGCCCGTAGCGGTTGCAACGCCTGTGCACTCTTGGCCGGTTCCCCCTGCGGGGCCTGTCCTGCCTGCTGAGCCTGTCCTGCCTGCTGAGCCTGGGCCTCGGGGATCAAAACGCCCGCACCCAGTATAATCGCAGCCCCCCTCAAAAGAGCCCGTGACAGCCCCAACCGCCGGGGCTGCGCGATGCCACCCGCCCCGGTCATTCTGTCACCACGCCGGGGGCTGTACCGGGAGCCACACTGGGGGCCACATTGGGGGCTGTACTGGGCAGGACATTGGGCTTGGCCGCCGCAAAGAACTGCCGGGCCAGCGTCTGGGCCTCGGCCACCTGTTCAGGGGTCATCAGATCCGCCACCACGGCGCGCATCTCAAGGGCGGCAGAGCTGCCCCCCGCCGCCGCCACATTGAGCCATTTATGCGCCTGCACATAGTCCTGCTGCACCCCGTCGCCCTGAATATAAAGCCGCCCCAGATCATGCTGGGCCTGCACCTCCCCGGCCGCGGCGGCCTTGGTCAGCCAGGGCGCTGCAGCCGCGGCCTCACCGCGGGTCAGCAGCAGCTGCCCAAAGGCCGCCTGCGCCGGGCGAAGCCCCGCTACGGCCTGGGCGCGCAGCCAGTCGCCTGCCGCTGCAACAGCCTCGGCGCCCTGTTCCTGCTGCCCGTCCTGGCTATCTTGGCCAGCCTCATCCTCTTGGCCAGCCTGCTCCGCCACGGCCATCAC
>NZ_AXBF01000006.1 GCF_000473205.1 Pseudophaeobacter arcticus DSM 23566 | reverse complement strand
GCCTGCACGGCATGCGCGGCACTGCCCCTCGGGCCGCGTCCGATCGTTCAGATCGGTGCAGGCGCGCGCATTCTGATCGCGGGCCAGGCACCGGGGCGGCGGACGCATCTTGCTGGGCGCCCATTCGACGACGCTTCAGGGGTGCGGCTAAGACATTGGCTCGGCCTCGACGCGGCCACCTTTTGGGATCCTGCGAAGGTTGCCATCCTGCCTATGGGGTTTTGCTTTCCCGGAACCGGACCATCGGGTGACCTGCCTCCGCGCCCCGAATGCGCGCCCCGCTGGCGGCAGCCATTGCTCGACGCTCTTTCCAATGTGCGCCTCACCGTGGTGATCGGACGCCATGCGCAAGCATGGCACCTGCCTGAAACCATGAACCTGTCGCTTGGGAATGCGATGCGGGACTGGCGTACGCGCTGGCCCGAGGTGATCTTGCTGCCCCACCCAAGCCCGCGCAACGCAAGTTGGTTCCGGCGCAATGCCTGGTTCGAAGAAGACGTGCTGCCCATGCTCCAGACGCGCGTCGAAGAACTCCTCGGTGATCCGCCGACATGACGGGCGCAGGCGTCCGGTTGTAACGCAAGGGTCAAACGGGCCGTGCGCGACCAGGCGCGGGCGTGTGTCGACGGTGGCTGAGTCCCACGTGGCAGATCCCGGCGCAGTCACGAGCCTTCGAGCGTTTCCAGAACCGGGCATTCCGGGACATCCTCTCCAGAGCATTGAGCCGCCGTCACTGAGAGCACTTTCTCTATCCGCCTGAGGTCTGCGATCTTCCCCCGCACGTCCGCAAGGTGGCGCTCCGTCCGCTCCTTGACCTCGGCGCAGGTCGGCGCGGCACCGTCTTCGAGCCCCATCAGCCCGCGAATGTCCTCCATAGAAAACCCGAGTTCGCGGGCGCGCAGGATGAAGCGCAGGCGCGTGGCGTGTGCGGCGGAATAGATCCGGTAGCCGGCGTCGGTCCGGGGCGGATCGGGCAGCAGGCCGGTCTTCTCGTAATAGCGGATCGTCTCGATGTTGCAGCCGGTCGCCCGGGCCAGGTCGCCGCGTGTGAAGCCGCTCTCGCGCTCGTGATCGGTCATGGGCAAGTTTCCTCTTGAGCCTGTAGTTGCTACAGACCCTACACCTCTCCTCAATCACAGGCGAGAGGTGCGCGACATGGCGCTGACAGACGACAGAACGGACAGCACGGGCGCGGATCAACCGGCCCGAAAGGGCTGGCTCGCGGCGGGCGGGGTGCTCGGCGCCTTTCTCGCCTCGGCCTGCTGCATCGGGCCGCTGGTGTTGCTGACCCTCGGCATCTCGGGGGCCTGGATCGGCCACCTGACGGCGCTGGAGCCTTACAAGCCGATCTTCGCTGTGATCGCGCTCGGCTTCATCGGGGCGGGTTTCTGGCAGGTCTATTTCCGCAAACCAACCGTCTGCGAGCCCGGTTCCTACTGCGCGCGCCCGTCCTCGGCGCGGATCACCAAGACCGCGCTCTGGGCCTCCCTGATCCTCGTTGTCGCAGCACTCACCATCGACTGGTGGGCCCCGCTTCTCTACTGACCCCGAAAGGACATCCACATGAAGAAGATCCTTGCACTCGCCTTGTTCGGCCTGACTGCCGTTGCGCCGATCACGGCCATCCCTGTTGCCGCGCAGACCGTCGCCGCCGAGCAGACCGTGACATTCGCGGTCGACAACATGACCTGCGCGCTCTGCCCGGTGACGGTGAAGCGTGCGATGGAAGGCGTCGATGGTGTGCGCACCGTCGAGATCGACTTCGAGGCCCGCACGGCCACGGTGTTCTTCGACTCCGCCGCGACGAGCGCCGACGCCATAGCGACCGCGTCGGCCAATGCAGGTTACCCGGCGCTTCGCGGGCTGACGGGATGACTGAGCAGACCGACCGCAAGCTGATCGCGACAGGGATCGTCGGCACCGTGATCGCGGCGCTATGCTGCTTCACGCCAGTACTGGTCGTGTTTCTCGGCACCTTGGGCCTGTCGGCCTGGCTGGGATGGCTCGACTACGTTCTGCTGCCCGCGCTCGCCTTTTTCGGCGCGCTGACCGTGTACGCGGTCTGGAGACGGCAGCGGCGGCAGACCACTCGAACGGATGGATGACTTGATGAAAGACGATTGCTGCGCGCCCAAGGGCGATTTCGACCTTGCCGTGATCGGCGCCGGATCGGCCGGGTTCTCGGCCGCGATTACCGCCGCCGAAAGTGGCAAGCGGGTCGCGTTGATCGGCCATGGTACCATCGGCGGCACCTGCGTGAACGTAGGCTGCGTGCCCTCCAAGACGATGATCAGGGCCGCAGAAGCCCTGCACGGTGCGCGGGCGGCGTCCCGGTTCCCGGGCCTGCACGGCGAGGCGCAGGTATCTGATTGGGCGGCGCTCGTCGCCGCCAAAGACGAATTGGTCGCGACGCTGCGCCAGAAGAAGTACGCCGACCTGCTGCCGGGCTACGAGGGCGTCAGCTATCTCGACGAGGGGCCGGCGCGTCTCGTCCCCGGCGGGGTCGAGGTCGGCGGGCGCAGGATCACGGCTCCCAAGGTGATCGTCGCGACCGGTGGCCGACCCGCCGTGCCCGACATCCCTGGGATCCAGGACGCACCAACGCTCGACAGCACGTCGCTGCTGGAGCTGGACCGATTGCCCGAAAGCCTGATCTTTCTCGGCGGCGGCTATATCGGCGTGGAGCTGGCGCAGATGATGGCGCGGATGGGCACCCAGGTCACCATAGTCTGCCGCTCGCACCTGTTGCCGCGCACCGAGCCGGAGGTGTCCGAGGCGCTCACCGAGGTCTTGCGCGCCGAGAATGTCACGGTTCTTGACGGCGCAACCTATCACGCCGCGCGGCGCGACGGAGACCGTGCGGTGCTGACCGTGACGGTGAATGGCGCGGAGCGCGAACTGACGGCCGACCGCCTCGTCCTGACGACGGGACGCGCACCCAACACCGAGGGGCTGGGCCTGGCTGAGATGGGCGTCGAGACCGACGCACGCGGTGCGATCCGGGTTGGCGACGACATGCAGACCACAAAGCCCGGGATCTTTGCCGCGGGTGACGTCACGGACCGCGACCAGTTCGTCTACATGGCCGCCTACGGCGCCAAGCTCGCGGCACGCAACGCCGTTCTGGGCGGGGCGGAGCGATACGACAACGCCGCGATGCCCTGGGTGGTGTTCACCGATCCGCAGGTTGCAGGCGTCGGGCTGACCGAGGCGCGGGCGCGCGTGGCGGGTCATGACGTCAAGACCAGCGTGCTGACCCTCGACAACGTGCCCCGCGCGCTTGCTGCCCGCGACACGCGCGGCCTGATCAAGCTGGTCGCCGACCGGGCGACCGACCGCCTGCTGGGCGGCGTGATCATGGCGCCGGAGGGAGCCGACAGTGTCCAGACGCTCGTGATGGCACTGAAGGTCGGCATGACGACGAAGGCGCTCGGCGAGACGATCTTTCCCTATCTGACCACGGTCGAGGGGCTGAAGCTCGCCGCACAGACTTTCGCCAAGGATGTCGCGAAGCTGTCGTGTTGTGCGGGATGAAGCCGATTTCCGGTGTCGATTGCGACCGTGGACTTCGGCACTATTTCGTGAATGGACATTGGATGAACCGGGCAGTAATTCATTGAGAATGCGTAAATTCGCCTCACTCATTGCCGTCATGTTTCTTGTGGTGTTTGCCGCGAGCACAATCGTGCATGCGGTGAGCGCGAACGCGATGGCGTTGGATATGGCGGACGGCGGCGCGATGTCGATGCCCGAGTGCCAGGGCTGTCCCGAGGACGGCGACAGCGGCGCGAACGCAAGCTGCGATCTGATTTGTACTGCGCCCGCGTTCGCCGTCCTGAAAGCGGTGGAACCCGCACAGTTCATGATGCCGTTGCTGCGTCAGGACCGGCCTCTCGGCATGGCCCTTCCGCGCGGGCTCAGAGCGCCGCCGGACCCTTTCCCTCCCCGAACTTTCATCTGATCCGACGGTAGGCCGCCTGCGAGGGCGTGTTTGTGACCGTTGGCCCGCGTCTCTGAGCGCCTGAATGGCGACTGGAGGCGCTCAGCCCTCGCGCTGCTCGCGCGAGATCGAACGGCACAATTCAGATGAGACAAACACATGACTTCGAATTTCCCACCGGCGCTGTCGCGCCGAGGCTTTCTGGCCGGTGGCGCCGCAGCGGGCGCCGCGCTTTCACTGCACCCGGCCTGGGCAGATACGCACCGCGCCTTCACCCTGCGCGCCGCGCCGGGACGGGCGCGGCTGGCTCCAGAGCCCTGGGGCCAGAGCGACGTTTGGTGCTATGGCGGTATCGTGCCGGGCCCGGAGATCCGAGTACGGCAAGGCGACCGGCTGCGCATCGCGGTCGAGAACGCGCTGAACGAGGAGACGACGGTCCATTGGCACGGGCTACGGGTGCCCAATGCCATGGACGGGGTGCCGCATCTGACCCAGGCGCCCATCGCGCCGGGCGAAACCTTCACCTACGAGTTCGACGCGTTCGATGCCGGCACATTCTGGTATCACCCGCACCAGCGCAGCTTCGAGCAGGTCGGGCGCGGGCTTTACGGCGCGCTGATCATCGAGGAGGCAGACCCGCCGCGCGTGGACCGCGAGCTGGTCTGGGTGCTGGACGACTGGCGGCTGACGCAAGAGGCCGCCATCTCGGACGACTTCGGCGGGTTCCACGACATGAGCCATGCCGGACGGCTGGGCAACACGGTGACGATTAACGGTCGCGCCCCCGATGCCGTGCCGGTGCGGACAGGCGAGCGGATCCGGCTGCGCCTGATCAACGCCGCCAATGCCCGCATCTTCGCGCTGGATTTCAGGGATCTCGCGCCGCAGGTCATCGCGCTCGACGGCCAGCCGGTCACGCCGCACACGCCTCAAGACCCGCGTGGATGGGTGGTGATCGGCCCGGCGATGCGGGTCGATCTGATGCTCGACATGACGGGTGCGCCGGGCGAAACGATGACGATCACGGACCGGTTCTTCTCGGACCAGAATTTTGGCGTGGTCGATCTGGCTTACGCCGAGACGCCACTGCGCGACGCGCCGCCCGACTGGGACATGGCGCTGGCCCCGAACCCGCTGCCTGAGCCCGACATCGCCCGCGCCCGCCGCCACGAGGTGACCTTCACCGGCGGCATGATGGGCGGGATGGTCGAGCGTGAGATGGGGATTGCCAGCCAGGAAAGCATGATGGGCGGCGGCATGATGGGCCGGATGCACGACGGCAGCATCTGGTTCGTCAACGGCGTGGCGGCCGAAGGGCATATCCTCGACCCGATGCTGACGCTGGAGCGCGATGCTTCTCACGTCATCGCCATGACCAACGCCACGGCGTTCCACCACCCGATCCACCTGCACGGCCATTCCTTTCGCGTGATCAGCCGCAACGGCGCGCCCACGGCGCATGGCGAGTGGCAGGACACGGTGCTGATGGCCCCACGCGAAAGGGTCGAGATCGCCTTCGTCGCCGACAATCCTGGCGACTGGATGTTCCATTGCCACATCCTCGAGCACCAAGCCGGCGGCATGATGGGGGTGTTCCGTGTGGCATGACGAGGACGAGATAATGAACATGAACAATCCAGCTACAAATCCGTTCGGACGACGCCACGTGCTTGCCATGCTTGGCGGTGTGGCTGCCGCCGGGCTGTTGCCAGCGCTGCGGGCACGGGCCCAGGGCATTGTGGCCCCTGCACTGGCCTTCGACGGCGATGCGCTCGTCGTTGCGGGCGCGCAGTTGTGGCGGCACGACCTGTCGGGCGGCGCCTCCGCAGCCTCGGCCACGCCACGCGACCATATTCGCGCGCTCGCCTGTCACCCCGCGCGGACCGGGCGGCTGTTCGCGGCTTTGGACGGCGGCGGGCTCGACCGGTCCGACGATGGCGGCCGGACATGGCGCGCGGCATCGGGAGGACTGCCGCAGGCGCAGGTCACGGCGCTCGCCATCGCAGCCGGCGCCCCGGACACGCTCTATGCCGCCGCCGCAGGCGACGGGCTCTGGCGCAGTGAAGACGCGGGGGAAAACTGGTCTTTCGTGATGGACCGCCCCTGGATCGCTGAGGCCGAGCGCGAGGTGCTGACGCTCGCCTCTGTCAATCTCGCCTCAGGCATGGGCGGCATCTGGGTCTACGCCGGAACCGAGCGCGGCCTGACCCGCGTGCCCGACTGCTTCTGCCGCTGGCAGGACGTGGTGGCGGGCGACGCAATGGATGCGCTGGTCGCGGGCACGCCGCCCGCGCCCGAGGCCCCGCTGCCCGAGGGCGAGCCGGTACTGGCTCTCGCCTCGGCAATGGCTGCCCCGGAACGACTTGTCGCCGGGCTGCCCTCGGGCCTTTGGGCCTCCACCGATGGTGGGGTGACCTGGTCGCGGAGATCGCGCCTCGTCGCGACCGCGCTCGCCGTTCACCCGACAGAGCCATCCTGGATCGCCGCCGCCACCGCGGACGGGGTGATCCTCAGCCATGACGGCGGGGCTTCATGGGCCGCGCTTCCGACCACATGAAAGGATCAAACATGAAACGTATTGCTCTTGCCACTTTCCTCGCTTTAGCCACCCCGGCCCTTGCAGCCGAACCCGTGACTATCTGGCGCGATCCCGGCTGCGGCTGCTGCGACGCCTATGCAGAATACCTGCGGGCGGAAGGTTTCGAGGTCACCGTGGACGACGATCATGACTTCGTCGACCGCTCTGTCGCCGCAGGCGTCCCCGAGCAGGGGGTGGGCTGCCACCTCGCCATGATCGACGGCTATGTCGTCAGCGGTCTGGTTCCCGCCGAGATCATCGAGCGGCTGCTCGAGGAACGCCCCGACATCACCGGCATCACCCTGCCGGGCATGCCCGCCAATGCGCCGGGGATGGCGCCCGCGAAGACGGGCACGCTGCGCACCTATTCGTTCGGGCCGGACGGCGTGGCTGTCTATTCCGATGAATGACGGCGCGGGCCTCATGGCTGACACGCTGGGAACCGCCTTCGCGATCCTCGCGATGACGCTCGGTCCCATTCTGGTCGTGGCAGCACTTTGCCTCGCTGTTCGGGCAATCCTCAAACACATAAGGAGTTCGGAATGAACGATACTGAAACCAACCCACAGATGAACTTGGGCGTCGCGATTAAGGGTGCAATCGTAACGCTGTTCACGCTACCCGGCCTTGTCACGATGGCTCTGGCGGGCGCCTGCGCCACCGTCGCCTTCGACTTCTTCGGCCAGAGCCTCAGCCCGATGCTGGGCTTCGCCAACCTCGCGCCGGTTCCACTCGCCAACAACGTGATCCAGACGCTCTTCGGCGCAACCTATCGGCCGGGGGCGGAATTCCTGCACTACTTCGCGGGGATGGTCGCCTATCCGCTGGGCTGGATGGTGCTCGCGCGGCCCATCGCGCGCACGCTCGCGCCGGGGCTTGGCTGGGCGGTCCCCGCCGTCCTCTACGGCGTCCTGCTCTGGATCTTTGCGCTCTATGTCATGGCGCATCTCGTCGCCGGCAATCCCGCCTTCCTCGGCTTCACAGGCATCACCTGGGTCGCGCTCGTCGGTCACGTTCTCTTCGCGCTCGTCGCCGCCTGGGTGGTGGCATGGCGCGATGACACAAGGGAGGCAGGCTGATGGGCGACTGCATGAGCCAGATGATGGGCGGGCCCATGGTGGGCATGATGCTGGGTGGCGGACTTGTCCTGCTGCTGCTGATCGCAGTGCTGATATTGGCGGTGGCGGCGCTGATCAAGTATCTGCGGAGGCCCGCATGACGCGCCGGGGCTTCTTCACAGCCGCTGCTCTTGTGGCGACGACCGGTGCGGTAGGCTGGATCGCGTCGGCTCAACAAGCGCCGGACGCCGAGCGCCTGACCTTCCTCGGCGAGCCGGTCACCGCGGCGCAGCTTGCGCTTGGGCAGGAGGTCTACGCCGCCAATTGCGCCTCCTGCCACGGGGCGGACCTGGAAGGCCAGCCCGACTGGCGCAGGCGTAACGAAAATGGCCGGATGCCCGCGCCGCCGCACGATGCGAGCGGCCATACCTGGCACCATGCGGACCGCCAGTTATTCACAATCACCAGGCTCGGTGTGAGCGCCATCGTCCCCGGCTATGAAAGCGACATGCCGGCGTTCGAGGGCATCCTGTCCGATGACGAGATCGTAGCCGTTCTGGCCTACATCAAGAGCACCTGGCCCGAACGCGAGCGCGGGTTTCAGGCCGAAGTGACAGTCAACGACGGGGGCGGGTCTTGACAGTCGGTACGGAGCCGGGCGTGCGCCGGGTCTCGCCTCTGGCGTTGTTGCCCTTGATTGTCTTTGCCGGTCTAGGCGCCGCCTTCTACTGGGGGCTGTTCAACAATGACGACCGGCTGCCCTCGACGCTGATCGGCCGGCCGGTGCCGGATTTCAACCTGCCGCCGATAGACGGCCGTGGTGACGGCCTTGCCACCTCCGACCTCGCGGGCGGGGTGTCCATCGTCAATGTCTGGGCATCCTGGTGCGTGCCCTGCCGTGTGGAGATGCCCCTGTTGGTCGATCTGGCAGAAACCGGAACCGTCCCGATCTATGGCATCAACCACAGGGATCCACCCGAGGCCGCACTGGCCTTTCTGCGTGAACTCGGCGATCCCTACACCCGCATTGGCGCCGACCGGAACGGACGTGTTTCCATCGACTGGGGCGTCTACGGCCTGCCGGAAACATTCGTGATCGATAGCGATGGACGGATCGCCTACAAGCATGTCGGACCCTTCGACCGCCGCGCGCTGGACGAAGAGATCCTGCCCGTCGTCCGCCGGTTGCAGGCGGGGGACGGATCATGAGGCGGCGCGACCTGTTGGCCGGTGCGCTGGCTTTTGCTGCAACACCCGCTGCCGCTCGACCCTTGATGCCGCTGCACGAGACCCCGCGCGAGATGCTCTCGCCGCCCTTCGTGGATGGCGACGGGCGCGACCTGACGCTGGCGGATTTCCAGGGCCGCGTGGTCCTGCTGAACATCTGGGCCACCTGGTGCGCACCCTGCCGCGAGGAGATGCCAACGCTTGATGCGTTGCAGGCGCGGCTTGGCGGCGACGATTTCCACGTCCTGCCCCTGTCCATCGATCGAGCGGGGCTGCGCCCGGTGCGCCGCTTCTACGAAGAAATCGGCATTCGACATCTGGGCCAGTACCTCGCCGAGGACATCCGCGCGATGCTCGCCTTCGCCGTCATCGGACTGCCCACGACCTTGCTGATCGACCGGCAGGGGCGCGAACGCGGCCGCCTGACGGGACCCGCCGAATGGGACAGCGCGGAGGCGATCGCACAATTCCAGACCATCATCGCTGAAAGGAACAGATGACCATGCCTGATACATCCTATGACCAAGGCGCCGCCCGACCAGGACGCTTTTCCATGGCCTTCGGGCGCCGCGGTCTCATCCTCGGCGCGATGGCGCTGATCGGCGCGGGGCTGTGGCTCAATTGGGGCTGGGTGGCCGCAATCGGCGCTGCCCCCTTGATCCTCGCGGTTGCGCCTTGCGCCGTCATGTGCGGGCTGGGGCTCTGCATGATGGGCGGTTCGAAGGCCTGCGCGGCCCAGAAGAGTTCGGACGCCAGCTCGGACGGCGCACGGGACTGATGCTCGCCCCACCAGAAGGACCCGATCCGATGAACTCCGCTTCCAACTCCGAAGGCTTGCGACGCATCCGGCGCCTGCTCTGGGCGGCCGTTGCCGGATCCGCCCTGGCTCTCGGCGGTGCCGTTCTCTGGCGCGCCCTCATCCTATCCGACCTGCCGGGACCGCGAGTGACCGGCGAGGCCGCAATCATCAACGCCTACACGCTGACCGATCATGCGGGACGATTGGTGACGTCGGACAGCTTCGACGGCCAGTGGCAATTGGTGTTCTTCGGCTTCACATTCTGTCCCGACATCTGCCCGACCACGCTCGCCTACATGGCCAGCGTGATGGACATTCTGGGGCCAGGGGCGGATCGGGTCGCACCGATCTTTGTCACCGTCGACCCAGCGCGCGACACCGTCGAGATCATGGCGGAGTATGTCGCCGCGTTCCATCCGCGGCTGATCGGCCTCACGGGGACCGAGGCGCAAGTCTCCGAGGCCGCCGGCAATTTCCGCGTCTGGTACGAGCGATCCGAGGACGCCGCCGCGCCCGACGGCTATCTGATGGCGCATTCCGGCTACATCTACCTGATGCGACCTGATGGCGGCTTCGACTCGGTCTACCGGGAAGGAGATCAACCGCCGGAGGGGCTCGCCGACGAGATTTTCAAGCGTATCGAGAGGGACGAGAGATCCTGATGAAACTTTTTCTTACCGCGGCGTGTATCGCCGCATTTCCCGCAGCCTCTCTGGCGGATGTTTCCGTCAGCGATCCCTGGGCGCGGGCCAGTATTCTCGCGTCGCGTCCTGGCGCGGCCTATCTCGTGCTGCGCAGCGATGCCGACGACCGGCTGCTGTCAGCAACGACGCCGGTCGCGGATCGCGTGATGATCCATGCCTCCGAGACGGGAACGGATTCCGTAACGCGCATGATCCATCTCGACGCGCTCGATCTGGAGGCGGGACAGACGGTTCGGTTTGCTCCCGGCGGAATGCATCTGATGTTGATCGGGCTCGCGGGCAAGCTCGACGAAGGCGCCTCGTTTCCGCTGACGCTGACCTTCGAGCGCGCGGGCGCAATCACCGTGGAGGTCCCTGTGCTCGGCGTAGCGGCGACCGGGCCGGAGGTAGAGCCATGAGGCTGCCCGCTCTTGTCACGCTGCTTCTCCTCGCAGGCGCCGCGCCGGCCGTCGCGCACCATCCCGGCGAACGTCTCGACGAAGTGATGGCCGAGAAGGAACCGGCCTTCGAGCCCACGGACTCGCGCCGCATGCCGCCGCTGGCGCTCACCGGAGCGGATGGCGTCGACCTCGATCTGTCAGGTCTTTCCGATCAGATCGTCGTGCTCAGCTTCCAGCCCGAGGGCTGCGGCACGCCCTGTGCCGATCAGCAGGCGCTTCTGCAGGAGGTTCGCGAAGCTGTGAACGTTACGCCGATGCGCGAGATGGTCCAGTTTCTGGCCGTTGGCGGTGACGCGGCGCCCGATCCGGACGGGGAGGCCGCGAACTGGCGGTCCGTCATGCCCACTGACGAAACGGTGGAGGCCGCCACAGGGGCCTTCGCGGCGCTCTCCGCTCGCGGGGCGGATGCGCCCATGGTCCATGTCATCGGTCGGGGCAGGCGTCATGCCGGCATTTTCCATGGAGCGGAGTTCAGACGTATCAACCTGGTGCTCTACATCAACGGCCTGACCAACGCGCCGCCGCCTGAACCGGGACTGCTGGACCGACTGTTCAGGGCGTTCCGATGACAGCGGGGCTGGAGACCGGCGCGGCGCCGGGACGGGACTGGCTCGGTGCGTTACGCCGGTACATCGCCTTCGCCGCCATTGCGCATCTGGTCTGGGAGTTCGCGCACCTGCCGCTCTACACGATCTGGCTCACCGGGACCCCGGGCGAGCTCGTCTTTGCGGCGGTCCACTGCACGGGCGGCGACATCCTGATCACGCTCAGCACGACCATGCTGTCGCTCTGCGTGTTCGGCAGCGCGGATTGGCCCCGCAGCCGAGGGCACCGCGTGCTTGGGGGCGCGGTGATCTTCGGCGTCGCCTACACGATCTTCAGCGAGTGGCTGAACATCGAGCTGCGCGAGGCCTGGGCCTATCGCGAGATGATGCCGGTGATCCCAGTGATCGACGCGGGGCTGAGCCCGATCCTGCAATGGATCGTCATCTCGGTCGTCGGCTACTGCTGGGCCACCGGAGCCCGGCCGTGGCGGCACGAACCTGTGGAGGTCGCGCATGGCTGACCTGTCGTTTCTCGGAATGACTGCGGCTTTGCTGGCTGGGGCGATCTCCTTCGCATCGCCCTGCGTCCTGCCGCTGGTGCCCGGCTACGTGTCCTACATCGCCGGAAGGACGGCGACAGGCGGCGTGGCGTCCGGCCGGTCACAGACGCTTTGGCTCAGCTTCTGCTTTGTCCTCGGCTTCTCGACCATATTCATGATCCTCGGTGCGTCCGCGACGGCCCTCGGACAAGCGCTGCTGCAGTGGCGCTACGAGCTTAATCTCGTCGGCGGCGGCATCGTGATCCTGTTCGGACTCTTCATGATCGGCGCAGCACGCATCGGCGCCATGCAGCGGGATCTGCGCTTCCATCTCGACATTCCCGGCGGCAGGCCCGCCGCGTCCTACGTGCTGGGGCTCGCCTTCGGTTTCGGCTGGACCCCGTGTATCGGCCCCATACTCGGCGCGATCCTGACCGCCAGCGCAGCGAGCGCAACGGTGGGCCAAGGTGTGGCACTGCTTGCGGTCTACTCCGCGGGACTGGGCGTGCCGTTCCTGATCGTGGCGGGTTTCACCGACAGGCTCGCCGGCCGATTGCGGGGCGTCGGACGGATCGGGCGTCGGCTGCACCAGGGCGCGGGCGCGGTCATGGTTCTGATGGGAGTGGCGATGATGACCGGGCGGCTGAGTGCGCTGTCCTACTGGATACTTGACACCTTTCCCGTGCTTGGACGAATTGGCTGAGCAAGCATTCGGCTCGGGGTTGCTGTCTCAGCCCGACCGTTCGGGGTTGAAAGCGAGAAGCCGCAGCGCGTTCAGCGTGACAAGGACCGTCGCGCCGGTATCAGCAAGGATGGCGATCCATAGCCCGGTGATGCCGAGGATCGTCGTCGCAAGAAACACCGCCTTGAGGCCGAGCGCGATCGCCACGTTCTGCCTGATGTTCACCATGGCTGCGCGAGCAAGCCGAATCTTGCCGGCCACATCGGTCACCCGATTGCGCAGGATCGCAGCGTCCGCGGTTTCGAGCGCGACATCCGTTCCGGAACCCATGGCAACTCCGATGTGGGCGGTGGCGAGCGCAGGGGCATCGTTGATGCCGTCGCCCACCATCATGACATGGCCCGTGGCCGTCATCTCGCGGATCGCCGCGACCTTGTCTTCAGGCATCAGTTCGGCGCGATGCTCGATGCCCAACCCAGCGGAAATTGCTGCTGCCGTGCGCCGGTTGTCGCCGGTCAGCATCACAGACGCGATGCCAAGCGCCTTGAGTTGCTGCACCGCGCGGGCGGCATCCTCCCGGGGCTCATCCCGGAGCGCGACAAGTCCGACGAGCTGGCTCCGGCGGAAGATCACGACGACTGTCTTGCCTTCATCCTCCATGCCGACCACCGCCCCGCGCGCGAGGTCGTCCAACACACCGTGCTCCTCGGCAAGCCGTGGAGAGCCCACCCAGGCGGTTTCACCCTCAACGACTGCTTCGGCCCCTTTGCCCGGAAGCGCTTTGGCGGCGGTCGCGGCCAGGAACGGCGCTCCCGCAGCTTCCGCGCGGGACAGGATCGCCTCCGCCAGAGGATGGCTCGACCCCGCTTCGACGGCGGCAGCCAGCGCCAGCACCTCCGTCTCCGATCCCGAGACCGGCACCACGTCCGTGACGCGCGGCCGTCCGTGGGTCAGGGTCCCCGTCTTGTCGAATGCGACATGTGTGGTGGCCGCCGCTGCCTCGATCACGGCGCCTCCCTTCATCAGCAGCCCGCGACGCGCGCCGGAAGAAAGCGCAGAGGCGATGGAAGCCGGCACCGATATCACCAGCGCGCAGGGACAACCGATCAGGAGAAGCGCGAGCGCGCGGTAGATCCACGTGTCCCAGCCTTGCTCGAACGCGAGGGGCGGGACGATCGCCACCAGCACCGCAACTCCGACGACGGCCGGCATGTAGATGCGGCTGAAACGGTCGATGAAGCGCTCGGTCGGGGCCCGGGCGCTTTCCGCTTCCTCGACCAGACGGATGATGCGGGCAATGGTGTTGTCCTCGGCCGAATTGGTGACCCGGACACGCAGCGCCGCCTCGGAATTGATGGAGCCGGCAAAGACGGGGGCGCCAGGTTCCTTCAGCTTCGGCACGCTCTCGCCCGTGACGGCGCTCTCATCGACGCCCGAAGTGCCCTCGATGACCTCGCCGTCCGCAGGGATCCGGTCTCCCGGGCGCACGAGAACGATCTGGTCCACCTGCAGCTGGTCGGCCGGTATCACTCGTGTCCTGCCGGCGACTTCTAGAAGAGCAGTCTTCGGCACAAGGCGAGTGAGCGCCCGGATTCCGTCGCGGGCCTTGTTTGCCGCGACGCCTTCCAGAACCTCCCCGACGGCGAAGAGGAAGACGACGAGCGCCGCTTCCTCCGCAGCATTGATGACGAGCGCGCCGGTGGCGGCGATGGTCATCAGCATCTCGATTGTGAACGGCATGCCCGCTCTGGCGGACGCCACGGCGCGACGTGCGATAGGGGCGACGCCGATGAGCGTGGCGAGGACGAACGCCCAAGTTGCCACGTCCTGGGAAGCGAACAGTTTCACGGCCCATGCCGCCGCGAGGAGGAGACCGGTGCCGATCACCAGTCTGCCCTTCGCGGTCTGATACCAACGCGAACCGGGACCGGGACCGCTCTCGGGCCCTGTCGATCCAGCGTCGGGCTCGAGTCCTGCGGCATCTCGCGAGCCGTCCGCACGGGACGCTTGCTCGTCGTCCGGCAGCACGAAGCCTTTCCGATCGGGGCTCGATCCTTTCGTCGCGATCCCGTAGCCGAGCCGCTTGATGGTCGCCTCAACCTGGTCGCGCGGGGTCTGCGCCTCGTCCAGCGTCAGCCGGAGCCGCTCTGTCATCAGCGCCACGTCGACGTCGCTCACGCCAGGCAGGCGTTCGACCGCACCCCGGACCTTGCCGGCGCACGACGCACAGTCCATCCCGGAAACCGTCCATTCGTAGGTTGCACTGTCGTTCGCCGTCATCACGCCCTTCCACCCCGCCCAGCGGGCAACATTGTATTCCCTGAGTCGGGAACCTAAGGTCTCTAGTAGCTATAGCTTCAAGAGGAAATCTGATGCTCACCATCGGAAAATTGGGCGAAGCGGCCGGCGTGAAGGTTCCGACGATCCGCTACTACGAACAGATCGGGCTCCTGCGGGAGCCAGATCGCAGTGCCGGGAACCAGCGGCTCTACGGGCAGTCGGCACTGGATCGGCTAGCCTTCATCCGCCATGCGCGGGAGCTCGGTTTTCCGCTGGACACTATCCGAGATCTTCTGAGTCTCTCTGACAGACCCGATCAATCCTGCGCAGCCGCCGATGTCATCGCCAGGGCGCAACTGGCCGAGGTTGAAAGCCGCCTTGCGCGCCTGACTGCGCTGAAAGCCGAACTTGAGCGCATGGTCGTGCAATGTGCAGGCGGTCGGATCGCCGATTGCCGGGTCATTGAAGTTCTGGGCGACCATTCGCTATGCGCAACCGATCACCGGCATCCGGAGAGCGAGGGGGCATCGTGAACGCACCCGGCACCCTCGCCATCTACATCGGTGCCGCTCTGGCCGAGATTGCGGGCTGCTTTGCGGTCTGGGCCTGGATGCGGCAAGGGGCGAGCGTGCTCTGGCTGGTCCCCGGCCTCCTGAGCCTGGCCGTCTTCGCTTGGCTCCTGACCCTTGCCCCCTCCGATTTCGCGGGGCGGGCCTACGCAGCTTATGGCGGGGTCTATATCGCAGCCTCGCTCCTCTGGCTGTGGCTCATCGAGAAGCAGCGCCCGGATACTTGGGACCTGACAGGTGCCGCAATCTGCCTCATCGGTGCGGCCGTCATCCTGTTGGCGCCGAGGGTGGCTGGTGGATGATCAGGGGTGCTCTCCAAGATCAAGGCAGCCGACTGCCGCTCATCGTTGCCGACATCACGATAGGGCCAATCTTTGCGGACGAACTTTAGTCCTTTCAGCGTAGCGGTCTTGCATGTCCATTCAACTCAATGCCTTAGTGCGGAGAAGTTGGATATCGGCCCTGATCCCTTCGGCATTCACTCATCAGGTTAAAAAGCAGCAGGGTAGAAGCCGGCTTTGGAGGATCGGAAGTATTCCTTCGGAAGTTCAGAGGCCTAGTCTGGGTCTGTGCGCGCTTCGTGTGCAGTCTGCCGAATTCACCTTCCCGGCAGATAGAACTCCGTAATCCCCCGCTTCCCCTCGGCCCGCCCGAGCTGCACGATCACATCGATGGACTTGCGGATGTATTCCCGCACCTCAGCGAAGGTCAGCGGTGTGCCGGCCTGCAGCACCATGATCGCAAGCCGGTCGATGGCGAGTTCCGCGGTTTCGGCGTGGATGGTGGAGACCGACCCGCCATGACCGGTGTTGATCGCTTCGAGATAGGTCAGGGCCTCGGCGCCGCGCAACTCGCCGACGATAATCCGGTCGGGGCGCATGCGGAGGGAGGCCTGAAGGAGGGCATTGGCGATGCGTTGCGAGCCGGCACCGCGGTCGGCCAGAAGGGCGACGGTGTTGGGCTGGCCGGGGAATAGCTCGAAGGCGTCTTCGATGGTGATCAGCCGTTCGTGCTCGCTCACATGCGTCAGAAGGTGGCGGGCGAAAGTGGTCTTGCCGGTCGAGGTGCCGCCGCTGATCAGGACGTTGAGCCGCGCCTCGACCAGGGTCTGCAGCGCGGCCTCAAGGTTCTCTTCAGCGAGACTGGCGATGTTCTTCATCTTTTCGGCGCGGAGCGCATCGAGCGAGACGGCCTTGCCGAAGAGATAGGCCGGAGCATAGTCCCTGACACTGCCCGAGGCGAATAGGCGGATGGTGATCGAGGCGCCGCGATCGATAGCGGGCGGCACGGCGACCTGGACCCGAAGCGGCCGGCCTGCATATTCCACCTTGCCGGACACGAGCGGGTTCTTTTCAGAGACGCGGGCCTTGGCGTCGCCGACGATGGTCTGGGCCATGTTGAGGGCGGTGGTGCGATCCACGGTCTGGCCTTCGTGGCGCATTGTGGCGTCGCCTGCCACCTCGAGCCAGACCTTGCCATCCGGGTTGATCGCGATCTCGACCACGTCATCGCGCTTCAGGAGGTCGCGGAACGGGTCGAGATAACGCTCGAGGTAGGACGCTGGTGATGCCGCCTCGGTCAATAGATCACCACATCCCGATCCACGAGCACGGTGACAGAGGCCCCCTGATCGACATAGATCGTCGGCGCGATCGAGACCTGATCTGCGATGACCGATCCGACCGCATCCTGCAGGTCGCTGCCGACATCGCCCAAGACGATGCTTGTGGTTTCATTGTTGGCACTTTCTGCCGCGACGGCCGGTGCCGCCCCGATTACGGAAATCAGCGCCGCTCCGCCGAAGCGCTCGGCAAACTTGGTGTCGACGAGACCGGTGAGGCCCGAGCGGCCGAGTTGGTCTCCGCCCACGGAGGCGATTTCCATCGAGGTGCCGTCCGGGGTCAGGACGCGGGTCCAGAGGATCAGGATGCGCTTCTGATACATCTCGATCCCGGAGCGGTATTGGCCAAAAAGGCGGGAGCCGCGGGGGATCAGGATCCGGTCCCCGGAAAACGCCGGAACAGGCTCAGAGACGACCGCGACAACGGAGCCCGGCAGATCGCTGTTGATGGCGGTCTGGAGCGCGGCCTGGATGACGGACCCTTGGGTCAGGGTGCGTTCAGGATGGGCGAGGCGCGCGGCCTCCTGCACCTCGAGTGGCCGCGCGCTTTGCAAGAACTGCTCATTGCCCGAAAGGACCGGCCCCCCGGTGCCTGCGGCAGCAGGATCGGCCACCGCCGCACTACTCGCGCCGCCGCGCGGACCATCGGCATAGACCACTGCGGGGGATTTGATCTGCGCGGTCAGAAGCTCCTCGGCGACCCGTTCGGCCTCGCGCTGGCGTTGTTCCTCTTCCTGCCGGCGGCGCTCTTCGAGCAGGCGCTGATCGGCGATCAGCCCTTCGCGGTCGAGCTCGGCCTCGAGCCCCTCGCGCTGCGCCCGTTCGGCATCGAGCATCGACTGCAGCCCCTCGATGCGGGTCTCGGTCTGGCGCCGCAGGTTGGCAAGCTCGGCCTCTTTCTCCGCGATGAGTGCTTCCAGTGCTGTCTTCTGCTCGTCGAAGGCCTCGCGCAGATCCGCGACGGCGGACTGGATTTCCGAATTCCGCGCGGCCTGGCTGGCGGCAAGGGCCTCGCGGAGTTTGGCGATCTCGGCCAGCACCTCGCTGCTTGGCTCCGGGGCAGGGGCGGCTGGCACGTCCAGCGCTTCCTCGACAGCGATCAGCGCGTCATTCACCCGTTGCTCGGTCTCGTCGGGCGGGAACTCCAGTCGCCCGCCGGTGCCGGGGCGGCGGTCCTGGAAGGTCTCGACATCGGAGGTCTCGAGTGCGCTGTCGCCCTCCTGCAGGCCGGTCGCCAGGAAATACGCGACGCCAGCCCCGCCGAGGGCAAGGGCGGCGGCGAGCGCACCGACTCCAAGGCTGTTGCCGCGGCGTTGGGACTTGCCGCGCTGGTTGAACTGGTCGAGGCGGTCCTGCAGGTCGGGAGGGGTTTGATCGGCCATGGTCAGTTGCTCACATAGATCGCGCTCTCGTCGCGCCAGGCACAGATCGCCTCGTCGCCGATGCGCAGCGTCCAGTAGGTGTTCACCCCGAGCACCCGGACGGTGTTGCCTGCCTGCGTCCAGTTCACCGTGCGCTCACGGCCCTGGTCATCGGCCTTGAAGAGGGCGGGTTGGCGACCGTTCTCCGGGAAGACGAAATACGTATAACGCCCGTCGTCATAGATATGGCTGGGGCGGAAATCCCCTTCGCCCGAGACGCGGTAGTTGTAGTTCCGCGGGGCCTCGAAGCCTTTGGGCTGGGTAGCACCTGTCGCGCGGCGCTCCTCATCGGGGTAGCGGAAGCGGACCTCGAAGAACATGCCGGTGCGGTTCGGGATCGAGCCCTCGCGCAGATGGAAGGAATAGGTGCGTCGATTGGTGATGACGGTCATGTTGGTCGAGGCATTGGCCACATGCGGTTTGATCGTGAGCACATTGCCGAGCTCGGGGATCGGATCGACCTGGAAACTTTCGGTGTCGCCGACGATCACCGCCTCGAACCGTTCGCCCGCCCCGAAATGAATCGTCGTTGAATGCCGAAGATCGGTCTCGATCCGGTAGACCTGGTTCTCGTTGTAGACGGCGGTGCGGATGCGGATATCGAGCAACCCGCCTTGCGGCGTGGCCTCGGCGAGTGCGGCAACAGGCATGGCAAACGCCAGGAGGAGCGCGGGCAGGGATTTCATCTTGGTCAGTTCTCCAGGGTCTCGGCGTCGACGCGGTAGGAGGTCACCACGAAGCCCAAGGGGTTGGCCCAGACGTCCTGAAGGCGCTGGCGGGTTTCGGGTTGGAAGTCGTAGCCAACGGTGGCGACATAGGACCGGGTTACGGTGCGGGTGTCGCGGGGACGGCGCAGCGTGCGGGTGAAACGGACCTGGGCCACACCGCGCTCGATCTGGTTGACCGACTTGATGACCACCTCGATCTTGGCGTCGCGCCCGTAGACGGTGATCGGGTAATCCTCGTTGGTGGAGGACCAGAGATCGCGCAGCGTGCGCGCGGCGTCGCCGTCGGAGCGGTCGAGCACCGAGTTGATGCGGCTTTCGCCATCGGTCAGGTCATAGGTCTCGCGATCATCGACATAAGCGACGAGATTGGCCTGGATGATAGCGTCGCTCTCGGAAAGCGTCAGCGCTTGAACCGCGGCGACTCGGTCCATTTCGCCGGTTTCCTTGTCCACGACGACCACGAAGGTCTCTGTCGTCTTGAGGGGAAAGAGGCTCGCGCCCGCGACCATGCCGGCGACGCCGACCAGCACCCCTGCCGCCGCGACAAACCAGGCGAAACGCTCACGCCGTCTTGGCCCGTAGATGAAATCCGCCTCAAAGGCGTCGCGGTCAGGCGCGGGAGAACTGGTAACAAGCTTCTTCAAAGTACTTGTCTTTCACATCAGGGTTTGCGGAAGGATTTGGCGGCGGAGAGGAGCGCGCCGGGGCTCTGGCGGATGAGCTCGCCGGTTCTTATGACGCCGGTATTGGCGGCCTGATTCAACTCGTGCGGGGATTTGCCGGTGACGAGGCGCGCGGCTGTGCCGGTGCCATACTGGCGCGTGTTCACGAACCCCTGGCGCGCGAGGCCTGTGAGCCCCACTGCATTCGAAGCGATGCCGACAACACCGGTGAGGTTGGAGGCGATATAGGGCACCGAGGCCATGATCCCGGCGCTGAGGATCAGGATGACAAGGAAGGGCAGGATGAGGCTGACGGTCTCAACATCGCCCGGATCGGCGGAGGCATCGCCGATGGCCTCGGCGATGGCGACGATGATGCCTGCGGCACCTGCAGCGGCGACGGGCATAAGCGCATAGCCGATGGTGGCGCGGGTCCAGGCCTCGAAAAGCGACTGGGTTGGCTTGAAGAGCGAGGTCACGATCATGAAGGGGGCGATGACGATCATCAGCGCGAAGACGATGCGGGCGAAGGCGATGATCCCGGCAGTGACGGCGGCAAAGACGGCGGAAAGGACGAAGAAGATCGCGCCCAGCACCGCGCCGAAGACCCAGCCCGCGCGGTCGCCGATCGTGTCACCATAGGCGGTGATGCGGGCGACCATGTTGTCGAGGCTTTCATAGACGCCAGCTTCGTCGCCCGAACCGGTGAGGGCCAAGATGGAGGCGCCGATAGAGTCGGGGACCTGCGTGACGATACCATAGATCACGCTGAAATTGTCCCAGCTCTGCGCGAAGATCCCGACAAGTGCGACCTTGATCCCGAAGGCAAAGCCGGTGCCGAAGGGCAGGGGGCGGAGTTGCATCACGGCGTTGATCCCCAGGAGGACGAGGAGGAGGGTCGCACCTGCCGAGATGACATTGCCGACCGAGGCTGCGGAAGAGACAAAGCCGTCCTGCGCCACGGTGTTCACAGCGGCGTCGACCTGTCCCAGGATATCGCGAATGACCCCCATCTACTCCGCACAGGCCTCCGTGACTTGCGCCTCGAGCGCATCGGCTTGCGCATAGAGGTCCAGCACCTTGAAGGGCAGGCGCGGGTTGTCCGAGGTCTTGAACCGGGGCAGGGCGTCTAGTGCCTGATCCCAGGTGAACTGGTCGAGCAGGCAGTCGCAGTTCTCTGTGGCCAGCGCCTCTTCGGCAATCAGGATGCGCAGGATCGCGCGGTAGCCATTGCGCAGGTACGCGGTCTCGGCGAGACCCGTGGGCGGTTTCGGGACCCGGCACGCATCGGCGTCATCCCGTGCGATTTCCATCGAGGTGAAGGGCCGATCCTGACCTGACACCGCGTCGGGCAAGACAAGGAAGCCGAGCGGCAGGGCAAGCGAAAGGCTCAGAAGTCCGGCTTCCATCAGGTCGAAGCGGCTCGGGGTGCGTTTGGATCTCCTCATGGATCCACCGCCATCGAGCGGAACTTGCGCTCGTCCGCGAGGGTCGCGGCATCGACGACGCCAAGCTGGCCGGCACTGACGCCTTGCGCCGCTTCCAGCCGCCAGATCTGGGTCAGGATGATGCCAAGCTCGGCGGTGACGCGGGTGTTGAGATCGACGGCAGCCTTCAGCCCGTCCTGATCATCGATGAGCCCGACCATGGTCTCGAGCCGTTCGAGGCTTTGGCCCGCTTCTTCATGGCTTTCTTGCGCCGCAACGGAGAGCATGGCGCTGGCTCCGGCGGAAGCGGCGATGCGGTTGTCGGCAGGCTGATCGGAGCCCGAGAGCGTGCTCAGGCGCTCCGAAGTAAACCCGCTGCCCGAAAGCACCCGCTCGACCGAGGCCGACAGTTCTGCACCGGGATTGAACCCGCTCAGGAAATCGCCGCTCGCCAAGGACTGCGCGGTGTTGAGGGGGGCGACCAGCTTGCCGCGCAGGGCGCGGAATTCCTCGACCGTGGCAAAGAGTTCGCCGAGCCCGCTGCCTTCGATCAACGAGGTCAGTTGCGCCTCGAGGTTCGTGAGTTGCGACAGCTGGGTTTCCAGTTCCAGACGCATGGTGGCGAGTTGCTGCATCTGGACGTTCAGGTCCTCGGCCATGTGCTCAAGCTGCGCCACGAGCTGACCAAGCTGTGAGCCATCAAAGGTCGGCACGCCCTGGGCCGAGGTGGACCCGGACAGGCCGAGCGAGGTGACCGCGGTGACGGCCAGGAGAAGTCGTCTCATTCGGGAACTCCCATCTGCATGAAGTCGCGCTCGGCCAGCCGGTCGGCGACGAGGTGCTGCGCATAGGCCGCCTCGCGCTGCTGGTTGGCGGCCATCAGCCGGACGCGAAGATTGAGGATGCGGCCGATCTCGGCCTTGGCGTAGGTGTTGAGCTCCCAGGCCGCCTTGGCATTGGGTTGCGCATCGATCTGCAGGATGATCGCGCGCAACCGGTTGATGACCTGTTCGGTCGTGGCCGAGCTGTCGGCGGCGTAATAGACGCCGGCCTCGGAGATGCTGGCATATTCAGCGAGCGCAAAGTCCGAGGGCGAGAGCGTGCCGAGCGCGTCAGCGCCGCCCACGACAGCCAGGTATTCGTTGTAAAACTTGGAGATGTTGCGCACATAGCCTTGGGTCTCGGCAAAGGGCGGCACGCCGCCGTATTCGATGACCCGACCGGGCCCTGCGTTATAGGCCGCGAGCGCATGGGGGATGTTGCCGAAGCGGCCCAACTGCGTCGTCATATAGCGTGCGCCGCCGCGCAGGTTGTCCTTTACGTCATAGCGGTCGACGCCAAGGTCGGAGGCGGTGCCGGGCATGAGCTGGGTCAACCCGTATGCGCCGACGTGGCTTTCGGCCGCGACGTTGAACCGGCTTTCCTGCTTGATCAGGGCCTGGAAAAGGCAGCGCCACTGGGTGGCCGAGAGACCGGCGCGGGCCACACCGGGCGCACTCGCGAACTCGCCCGCGACCTCGACGATCATCATCTCGACCGTCTCGCGGCCCTCGCCGAAGAGGCGGCTGTTCATCGGGCTTGGATCGGTATTGGGATAGACCGCCGCCACCCCGAAATCCGCATTGCCCTCGAGCGCGCGGATATCGAAGCCGGGACCGGTGATCGCCGCAGTCATCTCCTCGAGGACGCGCAACTGGTCGGCCTGGACATCAGCGAGCGTCGTCTCCGTGCGATCCTTGTCCTGCTGGACACCCAGATCCTCGGCCAGTGCCGTCACCCGCGCGATGGCACGACCGATCGCGGAATTATCCTGCGTCGGCACGCCCTGGGCGAGCGCGGGCAGGGCACCAAGACCGAGGCAGAGCCCGGCGGATATGATCGCCGCGCGCCTCATTCCGGACGGGGCAGGGGTTCGAAGCTGCAGTCGGGTTTGGCCGTCTCCTGAACCGGTGCGCCCATGGTCGAGAAGGAAAGCGCGGATCGCGTCACCTGCGGCTCGCCATTGCGTCCGAAGCAGGGCGAGGTTTTCTCGGTGTATTTCTCGCACGCGGCCAGAAGGCTCGCGGCGGCGCAAAGCGCGACAAGGGGTTTCGAACTCATATCACATGTCTCCAGAAATCGGGGTTGGCGCGCCAATCGGCGGGCACACGGGCCTCGCCGGTGGCGCCGCCGCCAAGGATGGGAAGGAGGTTGCCGAGCGCGGAGAGATCGGCATCGATGAAGACGCTGTCGCCCGCCGAGCGCACGAGCGCGATGCGCTGGCCAATGGTCGGCTGCACGAGGAGTGCCGCCTCCTTGGCATTCACGCGCAGGAAGTCGTAATCGGAGACCGTGGCGCGGTCGTTCGGGAAGAGGATCTGAGTTGGCACTGTTTCGACGATGGTCTTGCCGACGCGGCTGTCGCGCAATTGGCTCGGGTATTGCGTCATCATGATCACGACGCAGTTCATCTTCCTGAGCGTCACCAGCCAGTTTTCCAGCCGCGCCCCGAAGTAGGGATCGTCCAAGAGCTTCCAGGCCTCGTCGAGCACGATGATGGTGGGGCGGCGATCCTCGACCACGCGTTCGATCTGGCGGAAGATGTAGGAGAGCACCGCCATCCGCTCGGTGGTCATATCGAGGATCTCGGTCATGTCGAAGCCGATGATGTCGGAGGCCAGTTCAAGCCCGGCACCCTGTTCCGGCTCATCGAAGACCCATCCGTAGCGGCCGCCTGGGGCCCATTCGGCGACGCGGGACTGTAGCTCGCCATCGTCATCGAGCGACTGGAACAGGGTCTCGAAACTCGTGAAGCGCCGGAGCGAGCCCTCGGCATGGGCATTTTGCGAGACCGCGCTCTGGATATGGCGGGATTGCTCGCCGGTCAGGGTTCCGCCCCGGGAAAGAAGGGTCGCCAGCCAATCCGAGAGCCAGGCGCGGCCACGTTCGTCGATTTCGGTATCGAGGGGGTTCAAGCCCGTGGGCACACCGGCTCGGATTTCGTTATAGCGACCGCCAAGGGCGCGGACGGCCATCTCAAGACCGCGATCTTTGTCGAAGAAAAAGAGCCGCGCACCGACCCGCTGCGCTTGGGCTGCGAGGAAAGCAGTGGTCAGTGTCTTGCCGGTGCCAGTGCGCCCCAGCACAAGGGTATGGCCAACGGTTGGTTCCTTGCCGGGGCTGCCCGTCTCGTGGAAATTGAAGCGATAGCCCGAGGTGCCGACCGTGGGCAGGACCGAGATCGTCTGGCCCCAGGGCGACTGGTCCGGGCCACGCCCTTCGACGCTGCCATGCAGGGCTGCGAAGTCGGCGAAGTTGATCGAGGAGATCGGCGTCTTGCGCGCACGGTAGCCGAAGTTGCCGGGCGACTGCGCGAAGTAGGTGGCTTTCAGCGCCATGTTCTCGCGCACGATCACCGACATGATCTCCTGGCCGACGCGTTTGATCTGGGCGGCGGCGCGTTCCAGCGTGTCGCGGTCCGGCGCGTAGACCGCGATGGAGAGGTGATGGTCGCCAAAGGCGATACGCCCCGCCTCCTGGTCATCGGCGGCCTGGCCGAGCTGTTCCCGCAGGGAGACAGCGGCATCGTCGGAGGCATGCATCTGGCGGATGATCCGCTGGATGCGTTCGGCCATGATGTTGTTCGGGATCGGGCTGAAGGAGTTCGTCAGCACGATGTCGAGCGGCAGGTCGAGCGCGTCGAGGAGCGTGACATCCGTGAGGGCCGGATAGGTCTTCATCGAAAAGAGCGCGCCATATTTGACCTGACCGGTCACGGCATCGGTCAGGGTGACGACGTCGCCATCAAAGGTGGCGCGGCAGTTGCTCAAGGTATGCGAGAGGGGCAGGGCACTTTGCCCGTAGGCAATGGGAGAGAAGCTGCCGGCGTTCAGCGTGTTGAGGTAGCCCAGCCATTCACCGCCTGACTTTGTGAGCCGCACAGGGTTTGCCGAGGAGAGCGCCACCTCGAAGAAGCCCATGACCTCGTTGAGTTCCTGCATCCGTGTCGCGCGGTCCTTGACCCAGGCCTTGCGGGCCAGCGCACGTAGGAGGGGAATGCGCGCGGAGATGTCGGGGCGCCGGATGACGCTGAGATAGAGCTGGCGCTTGGCCGGGCGAAGGTCCTTCACATGGGACTGCCAGCGCGCGTCGATCGCAGCGGCGAAACTGTCGCCCTCGATGGGGCGCATCCCGAGATCCTGCGGCACAGAGATGCGGTGGATGTAGAAGCCGAAGGCATTGCCGGTCTGGGCGACGATGGCCGCGACCGCGCGTTTGAGCGCATCGAGCCGGGCGTCTTCGCTGGTCATCGGGTTGAGCCCGTCGAGGCGCAGGGTCGCGAGGAGATCGCCCTCGCGCAGCACCATGACATCGTCATCGGTGAGGCCAAAATACGGCAGGTGCTCGGCGAGATAGCTTTCCCGCGCGAACTCCCCGCCGCCGGCTTGATGCAGTGCGGCCCCAAAAGTGGACAGGGTGCCTGCATCACGCGCCAAAGCTGTCGCCTCCGTGCAGGGCCCGGTTCTTCGTCGGGCGGACCGTGCCGTAGGAGACGCGCAGCACCTCGAAGAAATGCGGCTCGCGGTCGGCCACGAACCAGAGGATCGGATAGGCAATGATCCCGATCAGGAAGAAGACCATCGACTTGGTCCAGATGAAGGGCAGAACGACCCCAGTCGCCAAAACCACCAGGTATCCGACAGGGAGACCCAGATACTTGGGGGGACGGGCGAGGCCCAGAAAAAGGGGGGATCGTTCTGCCAACTAGATGCTTTCCCGCTTAGCTGAAATTAAGAATCCGTAGGTCGTCTCGAGGCAGCGTTTGCCGAGCAAACGCGTTCGAGAGGAACGTAGGATGTGAGGTTGCGGGAAAGTCATCGGCCAACCTCAGGAGAAGCCGTCGACGATTGTGCCCGCCGAGAAGATCAGCACGATCCCGATGATGACCGAAGCGAACCAGCCCCAGTTCAGCCGTCCCATCATGCACATGAAACCGGTGCCGATGACGGCGAGCGTCGCGACTGCAATCCCGATCGGACCGGTCAGCGCGGCCTCGACGGTTTCCAGCATGGTCTGGATGGGTGACAAGTCTTGCGCGAGAACGGGCGTTGCGAAAGCCGCCAAGGTTGTGGAGACGGGCAAGAGGCGGCTGAGGCGATGTCTGAGCATGCGAAGTTCCCTTGTTTTACTGAAGATCGATAAGGACGGGCGCGCGGGCTGGCACCTGGTCTGCGATGCGAGTGTCCGGCGCGGAAACGGGGGTGCCTGCCAGCCGGGACCGAATCCGGTGGATGCGCGCGATGTAGTCGCGGGTCTCGGTGAAAGGCGGGATGCCGGAATATTCGACGACCCGATGCGGCCCGGCATTGTAAGCCGCGAGCGCCAAGTCGATGTCCTTGAACGTGGCAAGCTGCGCGAGCAGATAGCGCGCTGCGCCGTCGAGGTTCTGAGTGGGATCGCGCGGATCAACCCCCAGGGCGCGAGCCGTGTCCGGCATCAGCTGGCCCAGGCCATAGGCCCCCTTGGGACTGACGGCGGTCGGGTTGTAGCTGCTTTCCGCCTCGACAAGGGCGCGGAACAGGACCTGCCAGTCGTCGGCGCCCAGATTAACTTGGCGCAGGGCACGGTTCCTCTGGTGGCGGACGGCAGTCGTCTGGATCAGGGAAAGGATGTCGTCACGACCGGAAGGCTGCGCAACATCCAGCGAGGCCAGAACGACTTCGGCCTCAGCGCTATCATCCAGCCCTGCCCAGGCAGGCCGCTCACCATGAAACGTCCAGCCCGAAGTCCGGGCGGTCCCGTCGCGGCCGAAGGCGATGACGTCAGCCGCGCTCCTCGAGGGTGATGCTGTAGTCAGGACCAAAGCGCAGATCGCGCCCGTCACCGAACTCGAGATGATGTTTGAAGAGCCCCGGCCATATGTTGAAATACCGAGGCTCTGGCCCGTGCGGGGTGATCCGTGTCGAGACCAGAATGGCTTCCGGCTCGCCCTCGCGCAGGTAGATGCACTGGTAGCGCGGCTTGCCATCGTCCGTGAACCCCACGAGTTCATACCGGCAGCGGAACGCGATGCCCTTCTCGGACAAGTCTTTGACACCATCGATGGTGATCAGGATCTGGTTGCGCGCTATCGGCATGTTCGGACTCTCCCCACGAGAGCCCTTCTACTTCACGACACTAAGGCCATAAAGTCATATGGAGTCAATACGACATATTGCAGAAAATTGCATATTGCACGATAGTTGCCGCAACTTTTGCGGGAGAGCGACATGAGACGACAGGTGATGGCGGCAACGATGGGTGTGATGGCGGTGTTCGGATCCCCGGAGAAGGCGCAGGCCTATGACATCGACTGCGCCATCATGCTCTGCATGGCAGGAGGGTTCCCGCCGAGCGCGGTCTGCGCACGGGCCTATCGCACGATGATCCGCCGCATCACGCCCTGGCCAAGCCTGCCGCCCTTCGGGGTCTGCACCTTTGCCCATGTGCCGGTCGAGCTGGGCGGTCCCGGCGGGGAGGGCGAACTCGACACCAACCTGCCGGAGTATGAATGGCTGAATCGCACCCATGTGATCTGGTTCGCCGGGCGATCCTACGAGCCTCGCGACGAACCCCGGCAGATCCGTTCCTGCGATCGCGAGAACCGGACCTGCCGCTACATCCAGCGGGTCTACGGATCCCACACGCCCTGGCCCTCGACATTCATCTCGGAAAGCGGTCAGGAGATCGCCTATCCGACCAGCGGTGGCCTTTGGCACTTCTATTCCCGCAGCATCATGGTCGAATACGGCGACTACGAGGGCAACATGGGCCACTCGGAGTGGTTCTCTTACTGATCCGAACGGTCCGATGTGTTCAGGGAAACCGGGCGAAGCTCGGCAAAGCTGACATCGAAGCGTTCTCGGTCGACATGCCAGCGGCGGCTCACCGAACCATCATTCCAACGGTAATCGGTGAACAGGTGGATCTCCTGCGTACCATCGTTCAGAAACCCGTCCTGAAAGGGCCAGCCTGTCTTTCTTTTCGCCATGTACCCGTGCCACTCGTACTGTTCTTGCCGTTCTTTCTTTCGTTGGGGAATGGCGGGATCAAAGCCGCAGGAAACAGACTAGCGTTTCGCGAAGAGTTCTTCGGGGTCGACATTGAGCGCCCGAGCGATGCGTTCGAGAAGGTCGAGGGAGGCCGCGAACTTGGCGTTCTCGACCTTGCCCATATGGCCGCGGCTCACGTCGGCCCGATGAGCAAGCTCCTCCTGGCTGAGGCCGCGGGCGCGTCTCAATTCCTGGATGTTCAGTGCTACACGGTCCCGCAAGTTCATGCCCGCGAAACGGACACGATGCGCGAAATATCGCCACGCGATATATGTTACATTCGGAGGTGCGGAGTAGAATTCTTGGAACGGCGCGTGATCGCCGGAATGGGGTGCCTGCCCAAAAGCAGGTCACGGGATGATCCGTCTCGCAAACATTATGGGCCGTTCAATTACTCTTTCGGAAAAGGGCGGCACCGGCAATACCGGTGCCGCCAGTTGGTCGTCCACAGGGAGGTTGTAGAGGACGAATTCTAAAGGAAGCGACTTTTAGCTGTAGGCTGCACAGCATTCATATTTGCTGTTGGCCATAAAATCCGAAGCACACTCCCTTCGGAAGTCGCATGGTTTTGACAGGGATTTTCAGTTACTTTGTATCTGAAAATGATACGGGAGAAATCTCTTTAACCAGTTCGCCTTGACGATGGGGAAGGTTTATAACCTCGGCTGCAACAAGACGGTCGCGGTATTTTAGGTGCACCTCCAATGACGTCGGAGGCTGGGTTGGAACGCGTCGTACCAGATCGTAACCGGCCGCTATTCCTATGGCTTGAACCTTCATGCCTTTGAGGTCGGACCAAAATCGTGGTGGTACGGGAGCTGGGCGTGTTTTATTGCAGATAGTAGCTGCTGCGATTTGTGCCTGGGAGGATGCGTTATGGACAGTTTCAATGCGCGGCTTTCCCGACACGAACGCGTTGTCACCGCGCGCGCAATCACCAATCGCGAAAATCTTGGGGTCGGATGTCCGCATGTCCTGATCCACACAGATTCCATTGTCACAAACCAAGCCCGCGTCCTGGGCTAAGGTTATATTCGGCGTCGCTCCAATACTCACCAAGACAAGATCGACCTTAATCTCTATTCCGTTTTCAAGGTTAATGGAAGAAACATGTTGATTAGCAGCGCCAAACTCTTCGAGACGCTTGTTGAACATGAAACGCACCCCAGCATCTGATAGCTTTTCAGTGATGAAGTTTGTCGCTGCCGGAGAGGCAACGCGAGCCATTGCTCGTCCACCAACCTCTATGATCGTGACGGCCTTTCCACTATCAATTGCGGCAGAGGCCACCTCGAGTCCGATCACACCGGCACCGACGATAACGACGTCGTGGCAGCCTGGGCGATTCAGTGCTTGGCGGAGTCCTGCAGAATCTCTCAAATCTCTTAGATAGTGAATCCCTTTAAGATCGGCCCCCGCCAAATCGAGGCGGCGAGGCGTTGCTCCCGTTGCGAGGATCAAGTTATCGAATTTCGTTGTTTTTCCATCCAAGAAGCGGATTCGACGCTTGTTCCTGTCAATTTTGACGACCTTGCGCGCGCGCATCAGTTCAATGCCGTTAGACTCATAGAACGAAAGAGGCCGCAAAGGGGTCGGTTTCGGTCTGTCTGAATCCAGCAACCACGCCTTTGACAGAGGTGGGCGTTGATAGGGGAGCGCCGCTTCTTCACCTATCAGCTTAATGGTGCCTTCGTAGCCGTTTCTGCGCAGTGTTGCGGCTGCAGTCGTCCCAGCGACCCCATTGCCAATGATCACGGTTGTTTCCATTTTTCGTTCCTCCCTGAGTATATAGAAGTCTTCTTAAATGAGGCCTTTCGAGCGTGCGATTAACACGGCCTCGGTACGGTTGCTGGCATTTAGGGAGGATAAGATTCTCCGGAAATGCCATTTCACAGTGTCTTCCGTGACATGCAGGCGCGCTGCAATTTCCTTGTTGCTCAACCCGAGTGCCGCATGCTGCAAAACCCCGATTTGCTTTCGGCTGATCGGGGCAGATATATGTGCAGCGGGGAGCTTAGAGATCGTCAGTTCATGCGCCGTTTTTCCGGCAATCGAAACTTGGTCTGCCTTTTGACCCAGGAACGCTTTTGCTGTTGGGCTGATGACCCTCAGAAAATGCCGCCTGTTTTCCAAAGACCTGAATGCACCCAGTTGTTGTGCTTGCAGATTGGCATCGACCATTCTTTTTATTGCCTGCTTCTCGTCGCCCATCAGATGGATAGTGGCCGCAAGCGTACATTGCGCCCTGATCTCACCGCGTTGGTCCCTGATGGCGGCAAAGTTTGTCAAAGCTTTTCGCGCCTGCCTCTCGGCCAGACCCAGTTTCCCGTCACGCAGAAACCTTGAGGCTTCGAGCAACTCACGTTCCGCTCGAATAGCGCGATTTTGGTTTGGCAAGAAGACCAAGTCTTCGTCCGATGGGAGAGGTCCGATCCCGAGCGAGGTACTCGTTCGGGATCCCATGGCAAAGACTTCGGTACCCAACCGAATCAGGATACCCAACCGCTTCAAGCCGCGCTCGTTTGCCGTAAGGCGGCAGCGTTCCAGCAACAAGAAGGCCCGGGATGTGTCACCTCGGCGAATATATACCTCGACCGCGCTTCGAACCGTGTTCCACACCACATCCGTCACCCCGAATGCCAGCGCGAAATCGAGAGCCTCATGCAGGAGGCCGTCGTCAGGTGTGATTGATCCGTCTTCTGCCTGGACCTGAAATTCGAAGGAGGTGAACATTCCTTTGACAAACGGCGTGCGCTCGTGGGCGACGTTTTCATCTTTCTGTGCCCGTCGGATTTCGGCGCGCGCGCCATAAATGTCGCCATTGAGCAGTCTGGCCAGGATACCGGCCGCAGCAAGCCAGCCAAAAGCATAGCGGTGACGGACTGCTCCGCTTGTGACCGTGGCCGTGGCGATTTGATCCGAGAGGATAGTGAACTGCCTGTCAGAGGCGGCAATGAAGGCTCTGCAGGTCTGTGCAGCCGCCTGCCCGACGGGGTTGACCAACCCATAGGTGTCAACCCATGCAGTGCAGCCTTCATCGCTTTCTTTCATTTCATCATGTGTGGCCAGACCAATGGCGTGGACCAGTTCCCCCCATCCATTCGGGTCGTCCTGTTTCGCGGGATCTGAAGCTGGCAAGACGTTCAGTCTGTCCAGCACCTCTTGAGCTTCCTGAGCACGTTGGCCGAAGTACAGCACCCAAGCATATCCGATGGCCAAGGATGGTGTCTGGATTAATTTGAACCGAGGAATGCCGGTGAACCAAGTTATCAAGGCCTCGATCTCTCCCTGCCTCAGGGCAAGGTCCAGCAGAGCTTGTTCGCCCAGACGTTGGGCCCAATTATGATCTTGGGCCCGCAGGGCCACTTTAATGACCAAGCGGTATTCTCTTCTTCGCCAATGCCAGAATGCGATACGTTTCAGGAAATACGACTGGCGCGATCCGTTTGCCTCTATGAAACGATTGCGCAGATACTCTTTCAGCGCCCGGTTCATTTCATAGCGGTTTGGCGTTGCAGTGCTGGACGCCAAAAGGCGATAGTGCGATTCAAGTTTAGCCAGTTTAAGGCCTGCAGCGTCCGTCTTGAACACGTAGTTGCAGACATCTTCATTGATTTCTTCCAGCCAGCTGGCTTTCATCAGGCAATCGCGGAGCGGTTGCGGCACCTGCGCCAGCACATCGTTTTCGAAATAGGCTTGAACCTCGGGCAGATGGGCGATGCCTACGCCTGGGGTATTTGATTTTCCCGCCAGCGCGCACAGAAGCGGCCAGCCGCCCGTCAAATCGAACACTCTCTTTGCCTGGTCTGCGTCCAGTGACAGAAACAAGCCAGTCTCATCGAGGGTGAAACCCAAATCGTCCGGGCCGATCGTAACGACATCCGAGAGGACCGACAGAGAGACCGTCGCGTCGGGCAAGCCTTCGCTTATGACCAATCGAACGGTTTCCGGCGTTTCCAGTGTGATCGTTCTCAGAAACCTTTGCGTAGTGGCAGCGTCTGCTACGCCATCCAGGCAGATCGTGACGGGTCTTTCATGATCCGTGAGCAGGCGCAGCGCGAGGATATTCACACTACTCGTGGTCGTTTTCTCGGAGAATCCTTCGGAGGAAAGCGCCGCGACAATCGAATTCGCAATCAAATCGGTTTCAGATAGGTCTTTTGGCCAGAAAGACGAAAAATCCAGGTAGATGCAGTCTTCGTTTCTTTCGAGCGCGGCTTGGGCGCACTGGGCGACCTGGACCGACTTGCCAAAGCCGGGAGGCGCTTTGTAAAGAAGACACTTGGCCGTCGGGTTTCCTGTAAAACTCAGCCTGTCGCGCTTTAGACAACCCTGAGAATACTTTGTGCGACGGGTATTCATCCGTTTCAGAAAGCCCGAAATGTCGTCTGGGTTTGCTCTGGAGGGCGTTGTCATCCCTCCCTCCCCGAAGCGATGTATCGTTGGTGTCCCGACTCCATAACTATAGCACGCGAAACTCAAAACTACACGAACGTGTAGTTGTTAGCTGGCCTGTCTGTGAGGATTTTGCCGTCTCAGCGTCAGTCGGCAGGAGGAAGCAATGCAATCATGCTTCTGACCACCGTATGGCCAAGTGACAGCCTTTCAGGGAGGAACAGACTGATGAAGGATTTGAACGAAACGGCCGCGGCAGAAGCCGGCGCCACTGAAGCATACGTTGATAAGAAACGGTATTTTTGGATTTTGTCCGTATTCTGGCCGGCAACGCCGCTGATCGGACTTTACCTGGTCTCGGAAACCGGATGGAGCATCTGGTACGGAACGGTCTTGATTCTGTGGTATCTGGCGGTACCGCTGCTGGACGCGATGTTCGGAGAGGATTTCTCGAATCCCCCCGAGTCGGCCGTGCCTGATCTTGAAAAAGACCGCTACTATCGCGTGCTCACTTATCTGACCGTGCCCATGCACTATGCGGCTCTTGTCGGATCCTGCTGGTGGGTGGCAACCCAATCGGTCAATGCCTTTGAGTTCATTGCGCTTGCACTGTCGCTGGGTATCGTCAACGGTTTGGCACTGAACACCGGCCATGAACTGGGCCACAAGAAAGAAACATTTGACCGCTGGATGGCCAAACTGGTGCTGGCAGTCGTGGGCTATGGCCACTTTTTCATCGAGCATAACAAAGGGCACCACCGCGACGTGGCGACCCCGAAAGATCCGGCAACATCGCGTATGGGTGAAAACATCTATTCTTTCGCAACCCGCGAAATCCCCGGTGCCTTCAAACGCGCCTGGGAGCTCGAAGAAGTTCGCCTTGAGCGGAGTGGCAAGAGTGTCTGGAGCCTGGACAACGAGATCCTTCAGCCGCTGATCATTACCGTCGTTCTTTACGCCGGACTGCTGGCATTCTTCGGGCCGATCATGCTTGTGTTCCTGCCCATTCAGATGGCGTACGGATGGTGGCAGCTGACCTCGGCCAACTATATCGAACACTATGGCCTGCTGCGCGAAAAACTGCCCAACGGCAAATACGAGCATCAGAAGCCGCACCATTCGTGGAACTCGAACCATATCATGTCCAACCTGATCCTGTTCCACCTGCAGCGGCACTCGGACCACCACGCGCACCCGACGCGGTCCTATCAATCGCTGCGCGACTTCAAGGATCTGCCTGCGCTTCCTTCGGGCTATCCCGGGATGTTCTTTGCGGCGCTGGTCCCCTCGTGGTTCCGATCGATCATGGATCATCGTGTCTTGGACTGGGCCAAAGGTGACCTGAACAAGATTCAGATCGAGCCTGGCATGCGTGAGTACTATGACCGTAAATTCGGGTCGGTCGCACCTGCGCAACCTGCCGCCATGCCTGCCGAATAAAACCCTCGCATGGCGCCTCAGACTAAGGAGTTGGCCCCGATGGGGCCAACACTGACCTGACAAACAGCCCCTTGCTCTCACTCGATGACGGGGCCGCAGACACAACCGACAGAAAATCTGGAACGACGCATGTGCTTGCCTGTCAACGCACGTGTGTAAGGGAGGAATGAACAATGGCTAAATATCAATGCCCGGATTGCGGTTACACCTACGATGAAATCCAGGGCCACCCGCATGAGGGGTTCCCGCCGGGAACGCCGTGGTCACAAGTGCCCGAAGACTTTTCGTGCCCCGATTGCGCGGTCCGCGACAAAGAGGACTTTGTGCTGATCGGCGAAGCCGCAGCGCTAGCACCAACCCCGGCACCGACACTCGCTCCGGCCCCGGCACCCGAACCCGTGGCGGTTGACGCTCCTGCCGCCGCACCGCAAGCGCCTGCTCCGGTGGCACAGGCGGCCCCCGCCGCCGGAACCACCTACCGGAAATGGCTTTGCATAACATGCGGTCATATCTACGACGAAGCCCTTGGCGACGAACACGAAGGTTTCCCGCCGGGAACTCTGTTCAGTCAGATCCCCGATGATTGGTGCTGTCCGGACTGTGGCGCCACGAAAGAGGACTATGTCCTCTACGAAGAGAAGTAGGAGCGTGAACATGAATCAGGTTGCATCATTTCACGCAAAAACAGCCAGTGCCGATGACATCCGAGCGGCGTTTGACACCCAGATTCGGGCACAACTTGCCCGGCGTGCCAGTTTTGACCGCAAGGCACGCATTGCACAGCTGGACCGCCTAGCAGAGGCCGTCAAACGGAACGAGGACAAAATCATCGCGGCTTGCGCCGCTGATTTTCGCAAACCCGCCGAAGAAGTGAAACTGACCGAGATCTTCCCTGTGCTTCAGGAAATCCGGCACACCAAACACCATTTGAAGTCGTGGATGCGCCCCAAACGGGCGCGCGCCACTTTGGGGGTGTTTGGCACCAAGGCACGGGTTCGCCCCGAGGCCAAGGGTGTGTGCCTGATCATCGCGCCCTGGAACTATCCAGTGAATCTTTCGCTCGGGCCGCTGGTTTCGGCAATCGCGGCCGGCAACAGTGCCATCATCAAGCCGTCAGAAATGACGCCAAATGCGTCCCGTGTCATCATCGACATCGTGGAAGAGGCGTTCACACCGGATCTGGTCAGGGTCATCGAAGGCGACGCCACGGTTTCCCAAGAGCTACTGTCGCTTCCGTTTGACCACATTTTCTTCACGGGCAGCCCGGCAATCGGCAAGGTCGTGATGGAGGCGGCGGCAAAAAACCTGACATCGGTCACTCTGGAACTTGGTGGTAAGTCGCCCACAATCGTCGGGCCCAACGCCAATATCAAGAAGGCCGCGCGCAACATCGTCTGGGGTAAGTTCGCAAACAACGGTCAGACCTGTATCGCACCGGATCATGTGTATGTACATCGCGATGTTTCGACTGCGTTCAAGGCTGCGCTTCAGGCCGAGATCGGCCGGGTCTATGGAAAGACGCCCGAGGCTCAAAAAGCAACGCCCGACTATTGCCGGATTGTGAACGAACGTCACTTTGACAGGGTTCGCAACCTGATCGAGGATGCCCGTGCCAAAGGCGCAAGCATCCTTCAGGGCGGGCAGACAGACGCGGCCCAGAATTTCGTTGCCCCGACGCTGATCTCCGAGGTTTCGGACGATATGGAAATCACTCACGAAGAACTGTTTGGGCCGATCTTGCCGATCATCGAATATGTCGATCTGGATAAAGTTATCGACAAGATCAACGCAAACCCCAAGCCGCTTGCCCTGTATATCTTCGACAAAAGCAAGGGCTTCGCTGATCAGATCATCACGCGCACCTCTTCGGGCGCGGTGGGCGTAAACCTTACAGTGGTGCATTTCCTGCACCCGAACCTTCCATTTGGCGGCGTCAACAACTCCGGCATTGGGTCGGCCCATGGCGAACACGGCTTCAAGGCCTTTTCCCATGAAAAAGCCGTTCTGGAGGAAAAGCATTCGATCACGCATATGCTTTTCCCGCCTTACACGGGCTTTGTACGCCGTCTTATCAACATCGTGGTCCGGGTGCTTGGATAACAGCCGCCCGTAACCAATAGGGAGAGAAGAAATGTACGACTATATCATCGTCGGCGCCGGATCCGCTGGTTGCGTTCTGGCCAACCGGCTGTCGGCAAACCCGGCAAAACGCGTCGCGCTTATCGAAGCAGGCCCAAAGGACAAGAGCCCCCTGATCCACATGCCATTGGGGATCGCCTTGCTGGCCAACAGCAAAAAGCTGAACTGGGCATTCGACACCGAACCGCAAGAGCACCTGAATGGCCGCAAACTGTTCTGGCCACGCGGCAAGACGCTGGGCGGGTCGTCGTCCATCAACGCCATGGTCTATATTCGTGGCCACAAGGCCGATTACGACTACTGGGCGTCCGAGGCAGGCACGGATGTCTGGGGCTGGGACCGCATGACCGACCTGTTCAAGCGCATCGAAGACAACCATCGGTTCGGTGCAACCGAAACCCACGGTAGGGGCGGCGAGCTCTCCGTGAGTGAGCTGAAAACCGTGAACCCTCTGAGCCGTGATTTCGTACAGGCTGGGCGCGAACTGCAGATCCCCCACAACGGCGATTTCAACAGCGCCGAACAAGAGGGCCTGGGCATGTATCAGGTCACGCAAAAGGATGGTCGGCGTTGGAGCTCGGCGCAAGCTTTCCTGCGCGGGGCTGAGGCCCGGTCCAACCTTGAGATTTTCACCGACGCCCGCGTGACCCGCGTTGTCATGGAGGAAAAGACGGCAACCGGTGTCACCTTACAGCAAAGTGGCGAATATCGCCAACTGCGTCTCAATGCCGGCGGCGAAGTGATCCTGTCCGGCGGGGCCGTGAATTCGCCTCAACTCCTCCTTCTGTCGGGTATCGGGGATGCCCAAGAAATTAAACGGCATGGTCTAGCCGTCGTTCACGACCTTCCCGAGGTTGGCAAGAACATGGCCGACCACCTCGATGTAACGATTATGCATGCTGCTAGCTCACGGCGCCCGATCGGTGTCGCGCCCAGCTTTCTGCCGCGTGGCATTGGTGGTTTGTTTTCCTACATCTTCAGACGTAAAGGGTTTCTCACGTCAAATGTTGCGGAAAGCGGTGGGTTCATTAAGTCGTCCCCTGAACGCGATAGGCCGAATGTTCAGTTTCACTTCCTGCCCACATATCTGAAAGATCATGGCCGCAAGATCGCTTTTGGTTATGGCTATACGCTTCACATCTGCGATCTTTTGCCCAAGAGCCGCGGCTATATCGGCCTCAAAAGCCCGGATCCGATGGACGATCCTCTGATTCAGCCGAATTATCTTAGCGATCCGGAAGATATGGGAACGATGATTGCAGCCTTCAAAGCTGGGCGCAGGATACTCGAAGCGCCGGCAATGTCTGCGCACAGCAAATACGAAGTGCACCCCGGTAAATCTGTACAGACCGACGATGAGATCGCGGCATTCATTCGGGAAAGCGCAGAAACAATCTATCATCCGGTTGGTACATGCCGAATGGGTGCGGACAAGGATTCTGTGGTCGACCCCGAGCTTAAGGTTCGCGGTGTATCTGGGCTGCGAGTGGTGGACGCATCCATCATGCCAAGCCTTGTCGCTGGAAACACCAACGCCCCGACCATGGTCATCGCTGAGAATGCGGCCGAGATCATTCTGGGGCAGGTGCGTATTTTTGACAGGAGCCGGTCTGTTGCCTAAAAAATCTTACGAAAATCATGAAAAAACAGCCAGTTGCCAAGGATGCGATGGGGTTTGTTGTAAGAAACTGCAAGCCGCGACTAGCGGCTTGCGAGCCTACCAGACCGACCAAATAGCCGCTCCTAAACACAAATCCGGAAAGGAAGCTAAATGCGCGGACAAATGATGGCGATGCCCCTCACAATACACTCACTCATTGATCACGGCGCTCGCTATCATGGCAACACCGAGATTGTGTCGGTGGAAACAGATGGCACAAAGACAAAGACGAACTGGAAAGGGATTTCGGATAGAGCCCGTCAGCTCGGCTCCGCGCTGACAAAGCTGGGGCTCTTCCAAGGGGATCGCGTGGCGACGATCGCGTGGAACAACGCGCGGCATCTGGAATGCTACTTCGGCATTTCCTGCGGTGGAATGGTGTGCCACACGATCAATCCACGCCTCTTCCCCGAACAGCTTGTCTATATCATCAACCACGCGGAAGACCGGGTCATCTTTTTTGACAAGACGTTCCTGCCGATCATCGAAGGGATCAGGGAAAACCTGACGACGGTCGACACCTTCGTTCTCATGTCCGCGCGTGACGAAAAGGCAGCCAGCAAGATCCCCGGACTTATATTCTACGAGGACTTCCTGGCCACGGGGGACGAAAACGCCGATTGGGTGGATGTCGACGAGAATGACGCCTCCAGCCTTTGCTATACCTCCGGCACCACGGGTAATCCCAAGGGCGTTCTTTATTCGCACCGCTCTACGGTGTTGCATTCCTTGGGCGCGGCCCTTCCCGATACGCTGAATATTTCAGCGCGCGAAGTGATGATGCCGGTGGTTCCGATGTTCCACGTTAATGCCTGGGGCATCCCCTATGCCGCCGCGATGGTCGGCGCAAAACTGGTCCTGCCCGGTCCGGGGCTTGACGGTGACAGCCTCGCACGGCTGATCGACGACGAAGGCGTGACGGTCGCGCTTGGTGTTCCTACAATCTGGCAGGGGCTTCTCGCATCGCTCGACAAACTCGGCTCCAAAGCCGAGACCCTCACACGGACGGTGGTCGGCGGATCGGCCTGCCCGCCTTCGATGATCGCCGAATTCCGCGACAAATATGGCACCGAAGTCGTGCACGCTTGGGGCATGACCGAAACCTCGCCTCTCGGGACCGCGAATGCCTTGCTGGAACGCCATGCGGGCATGACCAAGGAAGAACAGGCCAAAGTGCGCGAAAGCCAGGGCCGCCCGCCCTATGGCGTGGAACTCAAGATCGTCGACGATGAAGGCAGTACACTTCCCGAGGATGGGGCGGCGCAAGGCAATCTTCGCATTCGCGGCCATTGGGTCGTAGACAGCTATTTCGGTGCGGAACCGGGTACGACTTTGGAATCCGATGGATGGTTTGAAACCGGCGATGTGGCCTCGATTGATGCCGATGGGTTCATGACGATTCGAGACCGCTCCAAGGACATCATCAAATCGGGCGGGGAATGGATTTCCACCGTCGAACTTGAAGGAATCGCGGTCGCTCATCCCGGTATTGCAGATGCCGCCGCAATTGCGGCGAAGCATGTAAAATGGGACGAACGGCCGGTCCTTGTCGCTGTCAAGGCACCAGGGGCAAAAGTGTCAGAGAAGGATGTGATTTCCTTCTTCTCCGACAAAGTCGCCAAATGGCAGATCCCGGATGCGGTCGTTTTTGTGGATGAACTTCCACGAAACGCAACTGGCAAAGTGCTGAAGAACAAGCTGCGGGAAGCATATGGAGACGTGCTTCTGGCGTAGCCTGAAAACAGGCAGGCGGATTTGCAGATCGCATGTTCCGCCTCCTTGAGACCGAGCAAAATGCGCGGAAGAACGACTAAAAGGGAGGAATAAATGAAACAATCTAATGTAAAATCCAAGGGGCCTTTTGCCTCGAAGTTTGTGTTAATCACGATGCTTGGTTGCTTTTCGTCGTTCAGCGTCGCAAATGCGGAACCGCTTTACTCCAAAGGCGACTGGCTTTTTGGCCTGAATGCGGCGAAAGTATTCACGAACGAAACGTTGGATTCAATCAGCGCGGGCGGTGCGCCAATACCGGGGTCTGGTATCGATATCTCCGATGACACCACACTGAGTTTCGATGTTTCTTATTTCTTGAATTCATCTTTGGCATTGAATTTTTTTGGTGGTTTTCCTGCAACCGCCGATCTTACAGGAACCGGCAGCTTGGGGGGGATGACCGTCGGAGAGACAAAATACGGCCCTGCCATCTTGTCGCTTCAATATCACTTTCCGACTAATTCATCCGTTAGCCCTTATGTTGGTGCCGGTATCGCTCGAATCTTGTTTCTGGAAGAACAAGGGGATGCACTTGCGGACTTCGACTTGAAAGACGCTTGGGCGCCTGCTCTCCAAGTTGGAATGCGCTATCAAATGAGCGATAATTGGTTTGCTAATGCCGATATACGTTACACGCCATTCGAAACAGATATCTCTGGGACACTCGGCGGGGCACCGGTCAGAGGCAAGGTTTCGGTGGACCCAACAATCTTGAATATCGGTGTTGCCTACCGGTTCTAGGGTCTCGTTTCTGACGGAAGTAACCCGGAGCGCGCGTGTCGCGCCTCGGAACATTTACTTCCGAACTTCTTGAAAAATGATTTCTGTACTGGGCAACGGACCAACGCGGTCTTCTTGATGCAGAACGAAGCAACGGTGAAAAAATGAAAGATATCGTAGTATTGGACGGTGCGCGAACAGCCATCGGAACCTTTGGAGGGGCTCTTGCCAACACGTCGCCTATCGAGCTTGGGGAGATCGTGGCGAAGGAGGCGATTGCTCGCTCTGGCATTGATGGCAGGCAAATTGAAAATGTGGTGTTTGGTCATGTTATTAATACTGAGCCGCGTGATATGTATCTTAGCCGCGCGGTCGCAATTGGGTCCGGAGTGCCAGAAGAAGCGCCCGCAATGAACGTAAACCGGCTCTGCGGTTCTGGGCTTCAAGCCATCGTGTCTGCGGCGCAGTCGTTGATTCAGGGAGATGCGGCCATAGCACTTGCCGGTGGCAGCGAAAGCATGAGCCGCTCGCCGTATATCATGCCGGCCATCCGCTGGGGGCAAAAAATGGGCGACACTGGTGCAACCGACATGATGCTCGGCGCACTCAATTGTCCGTTTGGCACAGGGCATATGGGGGTCACGGCGGAAAATGTTGCCTTAGAATATGCAATTACCCGCGAGGCTCAAGACGAGTTTGCACTGCAAAGTCAGGAGCGCGCCCTGAACGCGATCAATAACGGGTATTTCAAATCCCAGATTGTTCCCGTCGAGGTGAAGGGCAAACGCAACATGGTGTCTTTTGATACTGATGAACATCCTAAGGCAAGTACACTGGAATCGCTTGGAAACCTGCGCCCAGCCTTCCAGAAGGATGGTACAGTCACGGCGGGAAATGCTTCGGGCCTAAATGACGGGGCCGCCGCAGTTGTATTAGCGACTGCAGATACTGCAGCCAGAGCGAGATTGAAACCGCGAGCAAGGCTGCTCGGCTATCATATAGCAGGCGTGCGTCCGGACATCATGGGGATTGGGCCAATTCCAGCGGTATCAGGTCTTCTAAAGAGAACAGGACTGACAATTTCAGATTTTGATGTGATCGAGTCGAATGAGGCTTTCGCGGCGCAAGCTCTAGCTGTGAGCAAGACTCTTGGTTTGGACAATAACAAGGTGAATCCCAATGGTGGCGCAATAGCACTTGGACACCCGATCGGGGCATCGGGGGTTATAATCTTTCTAAAGGCGCTCTACGAGCTAGAGCGTACAGGTTTGAAACGGGCTCTGGCAACCATGTGCATTGGTGGTGGGCAGGGCATCGCGGTTGCTCTGGAAGCTATCAGGCCTTCGACGTAAACGTGCCGCTTTTGAACACGCTTGTCGATGGCTACAGGGTTGTTCTGGCCGCGCCGATCACCCAGCTCAGTCAGCTGATGGGATCGAACTTGATCATCGGCCCCGGACTCTCCATGGGCGTGCTTAACGACGGGCTCGCCTACAGCAAATACCGACCCTGTCCGCTATTGGTGAAATACGTCGAAGTCGGCTGGCTCGGACAAAGGACCAAACTCGGATTTTACGATTTTCGCGGCGAGGACACGATTCCCGTTCCAACCCGCTGACCCTTGAAGAAAGGAATAGACCCATGAAGGTGCTCGTTCCCGTCAAACGGGTGATTGATTACAACGTTAAGGTCAAGGTTAAGGCGGACGGCACGGGTGTCGATCTTGCCAATGTGAAGATGTCGATGAACCCGTTCGACGAGATTTCTGTCGAAGAGGCGATCCGTATGAAAGAAGCCGGTGTGGCTTCCGAGGTGGTGATCGTGTCCATAGGTGAAAAGAAAACCACCGACACTATTCGCAACGCTTTGGCCATGGGCGCGGACTTCGGCCTCGTCGCAGATCTGTTTGATGTTGTCCCGGAATTGACTGAGAAACTGTGATAAAAAGGAATTGAGGCAATGACCTATGTTGCGCCAACAGAAGAAATGATGTTCGTCCTTGAAGAACTTTGCGGGCTGGACGAAATTTCGCAACTACCCGGGCTTGAGGAAGCCAGTCCCGACATAGTGGGAGCGATCCTCGAAGAGGCGGGGAAATTTGCAGGCGATGTGCTCGGACCGCTCAACGCTGCGGGCGATCAGGCTGGGCTCGGTTTTGCCATGGGGCAGGTGACGACACCGGAAGGCTGGCGTGTCGCCTATGACACGCTGGTCGAGATGGGTTGGAACGCGCCCACGGCGGCGCCGGATCACGGAGGAATGGGCCTGCCGGAGGTGGTGAACGCCGCCATTATCGAAATGTTCAATGGCGCGAACACGGCGTTTCAGCTCTGTCCGCTTTTGACCCAGGGCGCGATTGAGGCGATCAACGGCTATGCCTCCGATGATCTCAAAACGCTCTACCTGCCGAAACTCGTGACCGGGGAATGGACCGGGACGATGAACTTGACTGAACCGCAGGCCGGGTCTGATCTGGCCGCTATCCGCACGAAAGCGGTGCCGGAGGGGGATCACTACCGGATCAGCGGGCAGAAAATTTTCATTACCTATGGCGAACATGACCTGGCGGAAAACATCATCCATCTCGTGCTCGCGCGCCTGCCAGATGCGCCCGCAGGCGTCAAAGGAATTTCGCTTTTCATTGTGCCGAAATTTATTCCCGATGCCGAGGGCACTCCGGGGTTGCGCAATGACCTGCGTTGTGTGTCGATTGAACATAAACTGGGCATTCACGCCAGTCCGACCTGCACCATGTCTTATGGCGATGAGGGCGGTGCCATCGGCTATCTGGTGGGTGAGCCCAACAAAGGGCTTCAGTACATGTTCACCATGATGAATAACGCGCGTTTGGGCGTGGGCCTGCAAGGTGTCGGTATTTCCGAGGCGGCCACGCAACATGCGGTGCGCTACGCGATGGACCGTGTGCAGGGCGGCACGCCCGAGGGCGCGGAAGCGGCCATTATGGGACACCCGGATATTCGCCGGATGCTGGGCCTGATGAAAGCGCGGACTGAAGCGGCAAGGGCTTTGGCATTTCGCGCGGCGCGGTCTCTGGATTTTGCGCATCGCGCAGAGGAAGACAAGACTCGTGCGCACCATCAGCGGCGCGTAGATCTTTTGATTCCGGTGGTGAAAGCCTGGTCAACGGAACTATCGGTGCATGTGGCATCTTTGGGCGTCCAAATCCATGGTGGCATGGGCTATATTGAGGAAACGGGCGCTGCGCAGCACCTGCGGGATGCGCGGATCACCACGATATACGAGGGCACGACCGGCATTCAGGCGCTCGACCTAGTGGGCCGCAAGATCAAACGCGACAACGGCACCGCCGCGCGCGAGCTGATCGCCGAGATGAATGCGACCGCCGAGGGGCTGAAGACGCAGAGCGGCGGGGACGCCGATTGGTCCGGACTGAGCGCGATGGTCGAAGAGGCTGCCGGAATCGTCGGCGATCTGACCGACTGGCTAGTGGCGCAAAACGGTACGGAGCCCCTGTCGGCAGCTGTCAATATCCTTGAGGCTTTTGGGATTTGCCTCGGCGCCTGGGTGATGGGCGATGCCGCAATTTCGGCGTCCAAGCGTCTTGCAGAAGGGCGCAACACGACCCATGCAAAGGCCAAGCTGAGCATGGTGCGGTTCTATGCCTCAAATGTCTTCCCCATGGCGGCGGCACTTCATGCGATTTCCAAGACTGGCAATGGCGCGACGCTTGCGCTGACGGCGGCGGATTTCGACCTCGCGATCTGAGGTCCTTCGGCGCGGGTATCTTCGCCCACGCCAACACATAGTGAAGTCTGGAGATATCATGAGCACGATCAAGACGGCCTTCGGGGTCGAGGATTTGGGATGCCGGCGCGTAGCGGTGATCGGCGCGGGAAATATGGGCGGCGGGATCGCAGCGCAGTTTGCCAATGCGGGGATTGCCGTCGATCTGCTGGATCGGGCGGGGCCGGATGGGGTGCGAGATGCGCCCGCTGAACGAGGCCTTGCGCAACAGATCGCGCGACAGGCGTTCATGGGGGAGGCGCCCGTCAGCCTGGTGCGGGTCGGCAATACCGAGGACCATCTGGAACGTGTGGCGGAGGCGGATTGGATCGTCGAAGCCATCCTTGAAGACCTCGACCTAAAACGTGCACTTTACGAACGGATCGAGCCTTTGCGCAAACCCGATGCGATTGTCTCCTCCAACACCTCGACCATTCTGCGCGGACGGCTGATCGAAGGGCGCGGTGCGGCGTTTCAGGATCATTTCTTGATCAGCCATTTCTTCAACCCGCCCCGGCGCATGGCACTATTGGAACTGATCGGATCTGAGGACCGGGTGGCGTTCGACCGCGCTGCCGAGATTGGGCGAAAGGCGCTTGGCAAAACCGTGATCGAATGCCGCGACACGCCGGGTTTCATCGCCAACCGACTGGGCTGTACCTGGCTTTCGGTGGCGGTGGTCGAGGCGTTGCGGCTTGGGCTGACGGTCGAGGAGGCAGATGCGGTGCACATGGCCTTTGGCGTGCCGCGCACGGGCGTCTTCGGCCTGCTGGATTTGGTCGGGCTTGATGTCGTCAAACCCATCTGGGGCTCGTTGATGGCGGCGCTGCCCCGGACGGACGCGATCAATGCGTTCGATCTGCCGGGGCAGGGGGTAATTACGGATCTTGTTTCTGCCGGGCGGTTCGGGCGCAAAAGCCGTGCCGGGTTTTACCGTAAGTCCGAGAGCGGTGCGTTGGAGGCGCTTGACCTGAACTCCGGCGTGTATCGTGCGCATAGCGGGTTCGCGCAGAAAGACCTGCCGGGGGCGGGGCGCGATCTCGATCTTTTGTTGAATAATGACACGGCCTCTGGGGCCTATGCGCGGGCGGTTCTGGCGCAGGTGGTGGACTATGCTTTGATCCACGCGGGTGAGATTGCGCCCTCGCTCAAGGAGACGGATCTCGGGATGGAGTTGGGCTATGCTTGGCGCGCGGGACCGGTAGCGTTGTGGCGGGAGCTGAGCCCTGAAACGCAGGCGCGTCTGCGGGCGCAGATGCCCGAAGGCGTGCCGTTCGAGGCGCTGGCGACTCCGGTCGTGCGGAGTGGCGAGGCGGACCGGCTGAGCCGGGCACAGGCCGCAGGCCAAGCACTGGCCCAAAATTCCTCTGCAGCGCTTTGGGATCTGGGCGATGATGTGATCTGCTTGGATATTCGGAGCAAAATGCACGCCCTTGCCCCCGCGGTCTTCGACATTCTCGAAGAGGGGGTGAGCCGCTTGAACGGCGCTGCGCGCGGGATGGTTGTCGGCAATCACAATCCGCGGGTGTTCTCCGCAGGTGCCGATCTGTCAAAGGTGGTGGCGTGGATCGAGGGCGGAAAATGGGCGGCGATCGAGGCCTTCATCACGCGCGGGCAAATGGTTCTCGCCGCCCTGCGGACGGCCCACACGCCCAGCGTCGCCGCGATGCACGGGCTGGCGCTTGGCGGTGGGTGCGAGTTGGCGATGCATTGCACGGGCACAGTGGCCCATGCCGAGACGCGGATCGGTCTGCCCGAACATCTTGTCGGTCTGGTGCCGGGCTGGGGCGGATGTCGGCGACTGTTGGACCGAGCCCGCGCCACAGCATCGCACGAGGCGGATTTGTCGGACCGGATCACGAGGGCCTTTCACGCGGCCACACTTGAGGCCCCCGCTGGGTCGGCGCGTGAGGCGGGGGATTTGGCTTTGTTGGATCCGTCTCAACCGGTGGTCATGCGTGACGACGATGTCTTTGCCGCAGCCCTTGCGCATCTCGACACATTGGAGCCGAGGCAGGGCGCGCAAGAGGTGGTGACATTGCGTCTGGATCGGCAGGCGGTTCTGAGCGGGTTGTTGTCGGAGCGCGAAACTGCCCGAGACGATGGGCGGATTACGCCGAACGCTTTTGCGCTTCAGTCGCGCATTGCCGAGATTTTCGCCGCAGGAGGGGCAGGGACGTCGGAGGCCGATCTGGCTGCTCTTGAGAGCGAGGTGTTCATGGCGCTGGTCGCGACGCCTGAAACGCTTGCGCGGATTGGCCACATGCTTCGGACCGGCAAACCGCTCCATTAAATGATGGCTCAAGGGTCGTTGCGACGGTTTCCGCTATCTCAGTTTCATCAGTTCTTCCCTGAATGCTTCAGTTGGTGTGCGCCATCCCAGACACTTTCTGGGCGTGCCGTTCAAGCGGGCAAAAATCGACTTCATATCTCGATTTGAGAGCGCGGCGACAGGCGCATCTCTTGGTAAGTAGCGCCGAGCACGCTTGTTCAGGTTTTCGACGGAACCCTTTTGCCACGGGGCTTGAGGATCACAGAACCATGCCTCGGTTCCGATTCCAGGTTTCAGCTTGCGCCGTTTCCAAACTCAATACCTCTATCAAAGGTGATCGATTTACGGGCTGTTTGGAGCAGGGGTTCCATCACAGTCATTAGCTTGTCCATCAGATGCGTTGTGCTGCGGTCGTTGTTACGGAACAGGACGGCGAAGCGGGTCTTCCGCTCAACGAGCGAGGCGACGTTCATCTTACCCTGAGCACGCTCGAAAATCATCAAATCGCCTTCCCATTCGCCAAAAGTCTCACGAGTATCAACGTAGTCGGGTCGTTCATGGATGGACCGATCTGGCGGGAAAACAAGGCCACGGGACCTGCGTGAATGGTGCGGTCTCCGTTTCTTGCGCCGGTTTGGTAGGTATCGGGCCAGCTCTTTGGATTGGCCGTCTGGACTGTAGACATAAGCATAAATTGTCTCGTAGCTCACACGAACTGTCTGGCCTTCAAAGTGCAATCGACCCGCGATCTGTTCGGGAGACCAACCTTCTTTGAGCGTAACCGGCCGGTAAGGACCGCAGCTTAGGCGACGGCCTTTGCCTCTTTGGATTGTGGCACCCAGTTCCACGGCAGGAGCTCGTCGAGGCGATTGATCTTGTGATCTCCGATGCGGGCAAGGATGTCTGCCAGGTAGGCTTCGGGGTCGTGGCCGCTGAGCTTCGCGCTTTCGATGATCGTCATGGCTTTCGCGAGGGTTTCACCCCCGGCATCGGCCCCGGCGAAGAGCCAATTCTTCCGACCAATCACCACGGGCTTGATCGCACGCTCGGCCGGGTTGTTGTCGATGGCCACGCGGCCGTCCTCCAGGAAGAGCGTGAAGGAGGGCCAGCGGCGGAGCGCGTAGCGGAAGGCTTTGGCCAGTGCGCTCTTGCCGGAGACCCGGCCGAGCTGGGCCTCCGACCACGCCTTGAAGTCCTCCGCCAGCGGGCGCGTGCGGGTCTGCCTAACGCGTCGCCGCTCTTCGGCGGAGCAGCCGGTGATCTCGCGTTCGATGTCGTAAAGCGCGCCGATACGGTCCAGCGCCTCCCGGGCGATCTCCGACTTGGTGCCGGTCCAGACATCGTGGAAGTCCCGGCGCAGGTGTGCCCAGCAGGCGGCCTCCCGGATGCGCACCGCGCCGGTAGCATCGGGCTCATAGAGCGCCTTGAAGCCCGTATAGGCGTCCGCCTGAAGGATGCCGCTGAACTCGGCCAAATGGCGGTGCGGATGCGCACTCTTCCGGTCCGGTGAGAAGAAGTAGTTCACCCTGAACAAGTCCCAACGCATTGATTTTGTTTTATGAAGCGGCGTTTTCAGTATTCTGGAACTGCAGGATTTGGTAGGTTTCGGGCGAGAAGCCTGCAATTTCGGATCAACGTATGAAGCCCAAATCCCGCGCCCCTGAACAGGACGACCTGTTGCGCCCACGCCTGACGGACATGATCGACATGCGCCACGAGCTGGTGAAGCTGGCCGCCCTGATCGACTGGGAGTTCTTCGAGGATGAGTGGGCGGGGTTCTTCACGTCGCACACCGGCCGCCCGGCGACGTCGCCGCGACTGGTGGCGGGGTTGCTCTATTTGCAGCATGCCTACCGGCTCTCGGACGAGGCGGTGGTGGCGCGGTGGGTGGAGAACCCCTATTACCAGCACTTCTGTGGCGAGACGTTCTTCCAGCATTGCTTCCCGCTCGATCCTTCGTCGCTGACGCGGTGGCGCAAGCGGATCGGGGAAGAGGGCGTCGAATGGCTTCTGACCAAGACGATCGAGGCGGGCCGTGAAGCTGGAGTGATCTCCGAGCGGAGTGTCGAGGCGGTGATCGTGGACACGACGGTGATGGAGAAGGCGATCGCGCATCCCACGGACGCGCGGCTCTGCGAGAAGGCGCGCCGGCGCCTGGTGGCGCTCGCGCAGGAGGCAGGCCTGTCCCTGCGCCAGAGCTACGCGCGGCTTGCGCCGCGGCTGTCGGGCCAGGTCGGGCGCTACGCGCATGCGCGCCAGTTCAAGCGGATGCGCAAGGCCCTGCGGCGGCTGAAGGGCTATACCGGGCGCGTCCTGCGCGACATCCAGCGCCAGTTGGGCCGTGTGGCCGACGCCGGTTTGCGGGAGCGGATCGAGGCGGAGATTGCCTTGTCGGGCCGGCTCTTGCGGCAGAAGCCGAAGGACAAGGGCAAGCTCTACGCACTGCACGAGCCCGAGGTGGACTGCATCTCCAAGGGCAAGGCGCGGGTCCGTTACGAGTTCGGCACTAAGGTGTCGGTGGCAACCACGCACCGGGAGGGCTTCGTCGTCGGCATGCGGTCGATGCCCGGCAACCCCTATGACGGGCACACCCTTCGCGAGGCGCTGGAGCAGGTGGAGATCCTGACCGAGACCCGGCCCAGGAGGGCCTTCGTCGACCGCGGCTACCGCGGCCACGGTGTGCAGACGACCGAGGCGTTCATCTCGGGCCAGCGCCGCGGGATGACGCCGGCGCTCCGGCGCGACCTGCGCCGGCGCAGCGCAATCGAACCTGTGATCGGGCACATGAAGACCGACGGCCGCCTTGCCCGCTGCGCTCTCAAGGGCACGCTCGGAGACGCGCTCCACGCTGTGCTCTGCGGCTGCGGGCACAACATCCGCATGATCCTGGCCCATCTGAGGGCTCTCGTGGCCGAAATCCTCGCCGCTCTCATCGCCGCGATCGGTGCGATCATCGCTCTACCGCGGCCGAAATGCGGCATCAGAGCCGCAGCTGCGTGATGTTCAGGGGCGACGAAGTAGGCGATGCCGGGCGGCGCAGTCCCGCCCCAGGGCCGGTCATCCCGGAGGTAGGTCCAGATCCGGCCCTCCTTCACGCCCTTGCCCAGGCCTTCGAGCCGCCTGGCCCGATCGAGCACCCGCACGCCCTGGCCGCACCAGTCGACGAGCGTCGAGGCCGGGATCTCCGCCCCCATGCGAGCGAAGATCTCGTTCTGTCGATACAGGGGCAGATGGTCGTCGAACTTGGAGACGAGGATGTGCGCCAGTAGACCGGGTCCCGCCATGCTGCGCGGGATCGGCCGCGAAGGCGCCGGGGTCTGGGTGATCTTCTCGCATCGTCGGCAGGACTTCTTCGGGCGCGCCGTCTCGATCACCTTCAGCCGCGCGCTGATCAGCTCGAGGATCTCGCTCATGTCTTCACCGACGAGCCGCAGTTCGCCCCCGCAGTCGGGGCAGGCATCACCGGGGTCGAGCACGATGCGCTCGCGGGGCGTTGCCTCCGAGACCTTCGGTTTTCGCCGCATGGAAGAAGGTTCCGCGACTGCGGGCTCTGCCTTCGGCTCCTCCTCGGGCTCCCGGGCGGCGGAAGCCGCGACCTCCAGCGCCTCGAGGGCCAGCTCGAGTTGTTCGATCTCGCGTTCGATCTTCTCCGAGCTTGCACCGAACTTCTGGCGCTGGAGCTTGGCGATCCGGATCTGGAGCGCCTGGACGAGGGCTTCGTGCGCCTTCAGGACGGCCGTAAGCCGTGTCGTCTCCGCCCGCATGGCCGCGTTCTCGGCCTCGAGCGCGGCGATCATTGCGCGCAACTTGGCAGGATCGTCAGGCGGAAGGGAGGCGGCTTCGGACATGCGGGACCTTACCATCCCGTGCGGTCCATAACCAGTAAAACAAGGGGGTTGAGAGAAGTATCAGCTCACCCGGGCCGGAGGCGCACCCCAGTCCGGACGGCGCCAGTCGATGCCTTCCCAGAGCATCGCCAGCTGCGCCGAGGTCAGCCTCACGGCGCCGTCTCCGGCGGCGGGCCACGGGAAGCGGCCTCGCTCCAGGACCTTGTAGTAGAGGCAGAACCCCTGACCATCCCAGTAGAGAAGCTTCAGCCGGTCTCCCCGGCGCCCACGGAACGCGAAGACCGCGCCGCTCGCCGGGTTTTGGCGCAGAACGTCCTGGGCGAGCGCGGCCAAACCGGCGATCCCCTTGCGCATGTCGGTGGGCGCGCAGGCCAAGTAGACCCGAACCCCCGTTCCCGGTCCGATCATGCCGCTTCCACCGCCCGGATCAATCGGGTCAGCACCTCTCCATCCATGCCGCTGTCGAACCTCAGGCAGCGGCCGTTGCTCAGCCGCAGTTCGACAGGGCCAGACCGTGACGGCGCGGATGCGCTTCCCGGCGCCTGAGCCCCGCTGAAATCCACCGGCAAGAAAACGGCCCCGCGATCCCGCGACCATAGGCCCTTCTTCTTCATATCGCGCCGCCAGCCGTAGATCTGGGAGCGCGTGATCTCGTGGCGCTGCGCGATCTGCGTCACCGACGCACCGCCGACGCCGACCTCCGACAGGATCTCGAGCTTCTCGTCTTCGCTCCACCGCCGGCGCCGCTCAACGCCCAGAACCTCGCCCAGCATGGCTCCTCCGAATAAGACACGTCGTTAAGGACGTCGTTATGCACGTGTCTTAGCTCAGAACCCCGCCGTCAGGCAGACGGTGTCAATCAGGTGGTTACCTTTGAGCTGTTTGATCACAGCCTTTCGCAGGCCGACAAGGCGCACCAATTTGCGACGGCGCGCACGCCTTTGAACCGCAGCGCGTTGAGCAACAACACCATAGTATCCGTTCAATTCCGGCAGGTCTTCGTCGGCATAGCCGTTGCGCTTGATGTCACGATGAATCGTCGAAACATGCCTGCCGATCTGCGCTGCTATCTCTCGTACAGGTATCTTAGCATTCAACATATCTTCAATCGTGCGCCGTTCACGCAGGTTTAGCTCTGTATGGACCATCTTTCATTCTCCTTGCTTTCCAGCAAGATAGGGGAAATTTCGCAACCCAGTTTAGAATGTGCCCCGCTACACAGAGCTTGTTGCAACCATCCAGAAATGTCACCGGCTGCGCAAAACAGAAACGTCACCAAGAGGCGTGACGTAAGCAAGGCTTAGCAGCCCGTAGACCCCAAATATCGGAGGGCAGAAAAGCCTTGCGGGGCTCAGGTCATAAACCGAGCTTTCGCCGCTCTTTCTTATTGTAGAATGCTTTGATGCCGTCTTCGCGCAGGATCTCTTCAAAGGCGCGCCAGGCGAGGCCATCACCGAAAAAGGGCGGGTTATCGGAAACCGTCAACGTGCCGAACTGGTTCTCCACGGACAGGATCCAGCCGGGATCGATGCTGGTCCGGTAGATCTCAACATCGAAATGATGCCCGTCGATGACGACGGATTGCGTGTAATCGGAGAAGATGATTTCTGGATCGTCGTCGGCAGTCATGCCTGCATTCTTGGGCCTATTCAGCCACGTGCACAATCTTCTTCTTGGCCCGCGACCCTGACGGTCGACCTGGTCTCCGGCCATTCGGTTTATAACCCATCTTCTCTGAATTGGTCCGCACCTTGGGCTTGGGTGGGGCGGCCTCCTGCATCTCTTTGATGTGTTCGAGGACAGCGCTCAGGCGTTTGTTGCTGGTGATAGCCGCATGGGTCACGCGCTGATCCATGTCGAAGATTTTGTAGGGCAGGGAACGGCCTTTCCAGCGCACCTCAAACCGGCCATCCACGAAGGCGTAGGTGTCTACATACTTGCCGACCAGGCCGCGTGTGATCTCGCTTTCCTCGAGCATGATCCGCTTGCGGTCATAGGAAAATGTAAGCTGCTTTCCGACGTATCGGTTCTCACGCCAGCACAGCACTTCCGCCAAACGATCCGGTTCCACATTCAGCGCCCGGTGCAGGTTGTCCGGTTTGGCCGGGGCCTTGGCAAACTTGGCGTTGAAGCGGGCCTTGAAGCCTTCCCGAAAGGCGTTTCCGGCCTCCATATTCGAAACACCTGCCAGTCTCAGCTCTTTGACAAGCCGGTCCTGAAGCGTGCGGTTGGCGCGTTCCACGCGGCCCTTCGCCTGGCTTGAGTTGGCGCACAAAATCTCAATGTTCAGCTCACTCAAAGCGCGCCCGAACTGGGTGATCCGCGCGCCGCCCTTGGCGTCTTCCTTGGCCACGCGAAACACCGTGTGCTTGCCACTGTAAAATGCAACCGGCCTCCCATGGGTATGCAGGTAGCTCTCAAGCGCTTCGAAGTAACTGAAGGTGCTCTCGGATTTGACAAACCGCAGGTCCATCAACGTGCTGGTGGCATCGTCGATGAACACGAGCAGGGTGCAGGGACCGCCCCGATCCTCGAACCAGCGGTGATCGGAGCCGTCAATTTGTATGAGCTCGCCAAAGCATTCTCTGCGCAATCTCGGCTGATGAAATGTACGACGCTGTTTGCGCGAAAGCCAAAGACCGTCTTCCTGCATCCACTTGCGAACCGTCTCGCGCGACACCTTGAACCCATGATGCTCGGCCAGCATCTCCGCTGCCAGGGTCGGCCCAAAGTCGGGATAGTTCTCTTTGATCAGCGACAGCGCGTAATCCCGTTTGGCTTTGTGGATGCGATTGTTCGGGGGTTTGCCACGTGCCTTGTGACGGATCGCCGCCGCGCCATCCTGACGATACAGCTTCAACAGCCGGAAGATCTGCCGACGCGTCAGTGCCAGCATGTTCGCCGCATTGTCGACGCTCAACCGACAGTCATCGACCTGTGCCAAAACCTCAACGCGGTTCAACTCGCGCTCGCTCATCATCACCCATCCCATGCCCATTCTCCCTCAGTATATGAACGGAGAGTGACATTCCTGAATTGCTCATGGGTTACATTTTAGCTTTGCGGCTAAACACATTCATCCGGTAATAGTAGTTATGTTAAGTAACTTTCAAGATATTTCCATCCTGTGCCACTCGCGATTCTGAGAGAAGCTTTTCAAGATGTGCCGCAACATTTCGTTCGGCGGCCATCGCAATATGCGGATCGGATTTCTTGTAAACAAAGCGGCAGTGTTTTTGACTGTATCAGGGGTGTCCGCCAGGTGTTCAAGGATCTCCGCTTCCCGACGCATCCGGTTGGCGAGCAGCTTTTTTGCATAGGGTTGCGGATGCGGGAGAACCGGACCGTGTCCCGGCAGGCAAATCTTGTCATCACGTTCTATCAGACGCTTAAGGTGAGCACAGTAATCATGCATGTTGCCGTCGGGCGGGCTCACGATTGAGCTGTTCCAACTCATGATATGATCGCCTGTAAACAAAACCCTGTCCGGTCGCGCAAAGCAAAGGTGATCGCTGACATGGCCCGGTGTGTGCAGGACGGTAAGACCAGCGATTACCTCGCCGTCCTCTAGGAACGCGTCAGGTTGAAAGGCGTCGTCCGGAAATGCCTGCGACACATAAACGGGCAGACCGGTTCGCTCGCGCAATATCGGGGCTGCGCCGAAGTGATCAGAATGGTGATGAGTGACGAGAATACCGGCTGGATTGGGTCCCAAACTGTCGATAATCGCGTCGAGATGAAGGCTGTCTTCCACCCGACCGGAGTCGATAATGAACCGGCCCTCGGATGTATCGACGATATAGGTATTCGTACCATGATAGGTCATCTCTCCGGGATTGTTGGTCACGTCCGTCAAGTTTCTCTAATCGCCTTGGTCAAGTGCTGATCGGTCTGCGTTTAGTCCTGCGCGCCGGGCTCTGAGATTCTCTCCGCGGTCACCGCGTGGGGCCGCATATTTGCGTTCAGGGTTGGAAGGATCGAAATGGTGTGCGCGGTCGGCACCGCAGTTGATGGAGCGATCTCTTCCTCGCCGCGCGTCCCGGCTGGACGCATGTCTACACGCGATGGAACAGCGCCGGTTTCAGCGGCTCTGTCACGAGGGTATTGCCTCCTGGTAGGGCGTGTTGGTGGTCCACATGACATGCAGGATGACTGCGAGCTTCCTCGCGAGCGCCACCTTGGCTTTCCGCGGGCCAGTTCTCCCGGCAATCGCCTTGGCCCAGTCACGGAGACGGTGGCCTCCTATGGCACGGCAGAAGATCGCGTTTGCTGCCTCGTACAGGCATTTTCGCGTAAATGTGTCTCCCCACTTCGAAACGCAGCCGTTCCGGCTGATTTCACCGGATTCGTATCGCCTCGGTGTCAGTCCCAGATAGGCCCCTACGCTAGAGGATTTTCGGAAGCGTGAGGCATCATCGAAGGCCGCGACCACCGCCATTGCCGTGATGGCCCCGACACCCGGAGCCGTCATCAAGAGACGAACGGTCTCGTGGGTCTTGGCAACGGCCCGGATGCGGCTGTCCAAAGCCGCGATCTGGGCAATGATGTCTCGCCTTGCCTGCATGAGGGCCGCGAAGACAGGAACGAGTTCGGGCGCGACCGACAATTCCTTGTCGAGAATTTCCTCGGCGCGACGCTTGAACCCGCCCACCCGTTTGCCGAACATCACGCCGAACGTCCTCAGGAGCCCGCGAATCTCGTTCTCCAGCCGAACGCGCATGCCGACGAGCGCTTCGCGCGCCGTTAACATGGCCCGGTTGACATAGGCATCGTGGCTCTTGATCTGCACGGCCTTGAACCAGCCCGTTCGTACAATCTGGGCAAGCCCTCGGGCATCATGCCGGTCCGTCTTGTTCGGCATCATCTTCAGCACGCCGTGCATCCAGGCAAACGATCGGGAGGTCCCGTTCAGTCAAGGCGTTCCAGAGCCAGACAGCAAGCGGACCGGTTTCCATCCCGATCCGTTCAAGGTTGTCGAACCGGTCACGCAGCCAACGGACGATGGCGTCGGGGCACGTCGGCACCTTCGCTTCGCCCAGGATCATGCCGTCCCCGTCAACCACGCAAATCGCTGTCTCGTCCTGCGACACATCCAACGCTGCAAATACACCCATTCCAAATCCTCCGTTTCCTGGCTTCAGCAGCTGCCAAAGCGTCCGGTGTTTCTCTCGATACGATATGAGGTAGACCGGTCTGGCGATTACGCTAAATGGTGTAATTTCCCGGATGGCCTGAGGGCATGATCAGGCGGCTTTCGTGGTTATGCTGAGAATGGGGTCCATCTCCTCCTTGTCGATTTGGGCGAAAGCCTCGACCATCATGTAGCGGCTCGAGGTCTGCCAGTCGTCGTTGGCTTCGAACAGGACGGCTCCGATCAGGCGCATGATGGAGGCCTCGTTCGGAAAGATCCCGACGACATCGGCACGGCGCTTCACTTCCTTGTTCAGGCGCTCGATCGGGTTCGTGCTGTGAAGCTTCGTCCGATGCTGCCGGGGGAAGGACATGTAGGCGAGCACGTCATGCTCGCTGGCGTCCATGAGGTCGGCGAGCTTGGGCCAGCGGGTGCGCAGCTGTTCCGCGACCTTGTGCCAGATCTCGCCAGCATGGGTGCGGTCGGGTTGATCGAATGCCTGGCGGATCACGGCGGCGACGACGGTATGCTGACCCTTCGACACATGGGCGAGAGCATTGCGCATCCAGTGAACGCGGTACCTCTGCCAGGTGGCTTCGAACACCCGCGAGATCGCAGTCCTCAAGCCAGTGTGCGCATCGCTGATCACCAGCCTGACTCCGCCGAGGCCCCGGGCCTTCAGGGACCTCAGGAACTCGGTCCAGAAGGTCTCGGCCTCAGAGGGACCGATACCCAGGCCGATGATCTCGCGGCGGCCTTCAGTGTTCGCGGCGACGGAGATTATGGCCGCGACCGGCACGATGCGCCCGCCTTGGCGGACCTTCAGGTAAGTCGCGTCGAGCCAGACGTAGGGCCAGTCGCCGGCGAGCGGCCGGTTCAGTAACTCGCCAACGCGCTCGTCGATGTCCTTGCAGAGCTTCGACACCGTGCTCTTCGAGATGCCGGAGAGGCCCATGGCCTGCACCAGCTCGTCCACGCGGCGGGTCGAGACGCCCCCGATCCACGCCTCTTGGATGACGGCCACCAGCGCTTGCTCCGAGGTCTTGCGGGCCTCGAGGAAGCCCGGGAAATAGCTGCCCTGCCGCAGCTTCGGCACCCGCAAGTTCAGTGTGCCCAAACGGGTATCGAGCGCGCGCTCTCGATACCCGTTTCTCCATGTCGTGCGTTCACCGCTGCGTTCGTGTCGCCCTGCGCCGATCGGGCCGTCAACATCGGCCTCCATGATCAGTTGCAGCACCGCCTCGGCGATGGTGCGAAGGAAATCGCCCTGGTCATGCTTGGCCAGAAGCTCGGACATGTCCATGTTGGTCTTGGTCATCGGGGTCTCCGTGTGAACCGTGGTTGAAGTCGCCAAACTCCACCTCGATCATACACCTCGGTGACCACCCGGGATTACACCGTCGACGGCGCTGAAATTACACCACGTGCGCGGACACTACCGGATTGTTCGCGACAATCCTCTGGATGCCCTCTGCCACCTGTATACATTGCGCGCGAGGCGGTTCCGGCTCTGTGAAAAACATGCTTTTGTGTCATTGAATTCAAAAACCTTTTGACAGTGCAAAACCCGGAAGACGCGACGCCGTCTTTTGCTTTTGTATAGCGATAAAAGGCTGGGTCTGGCGTCCAGCGCCGTGTTTCACCGGCGCTGGAACAATGCAGAGAAGCCCGGCAGTCAATCACGGCCCCAATTTTGGAAGCCTGTATACAGAGCCACAGCGATCGCCGCTTTTGTCAGATCCCCAAGAAGGAACGGGTAAAGTCCTGCGCTCAGCAAATTTTCGCCATAGCCGATAAAGCTACCCAACCAGACTAGCCCGGCGCAATACATCAGTATCGACCCAAAAAGGACCGCGACAGATGCCCTGAAGGCAGGCCGAAGTCCTTCCAGTGCTTGAACAATCCATCCAGCAGCCGCCGCTGCAAGTGCGAAGCCTACCAGGTATCCGCCTGTGGGACCCGCAATATACGCCAGTCCGGCCGGCGCCGGAGGCGTGCCTGCGAAGACCGGCAGGCCAAGCAGACCTTCGAAAAGGTATGTCACAACAACAAGACTACTACGCACCGGCCCCAGGAAAAGACCCAGACCCAAGACAACCAGGGTCTGTGTAGACATAGGTACGGGGTAGAACGGCACCACGATTTTGGCGGATAGTGTCAGAAGAATTGTGCCGACGAGTATTATCGAGATCTCTTGGATAAGTTTTGCGAGTGTTTGGCTTTGACTGGTTTCCAGATTCATCTTTTTCGTCCTTGTTTCTGTAGATTGTTACTTTTTGGGATAGTAAGCTCACATGCGCTTGGCGACTTCTTCCAACATGACTTCGCTCGCCCCGCCGCCGATGGCCTGCACACGGGCATCGCGTGACATGCGTTCCACCGGTGTTTCGCGCATATAACCCATGCCGCCGTGAAACTGGACGCAGTCATAAAGCACGCTGTTCACCAGTTCGCCGCAATAGGCTTTGACCATCGAGACCTCTTTAACGCAGTCACCGCCCGCGGCATCCAGACCGGCGGCGTGATAGACCAGCTGACGTCCTGCAGCGATCCGCGTCTGACAGTCGGCCAGCCGTTGGCGCACGGCCTGCTTGTCCCACAGAACGCCGCCAAAGGCCCTGCGCTGCTTGACATAATCCACGGTCATGTCCAGCGCGGTTTGCGCTTCGGCACAGGCCATCGCACCCAGCACAATGCGTTCGTTCTGGAAGTTCTTCATTACCGAATAGAAACCGCGGTTGACCTCGCCCAAGACGTTTTCGGCCGGGATGCGGACATCTTCGAAGATCAGTTCGGCAGTGTCCGAGCACAGCCAGCCGGTCTTGTTCAACGCCCGTCCGACCGAAAAGCCCGGCGTGCCTTTTTCGACCGCAAATATGGTGATCCCGCGCGACCCCTTGGCATCGGGATCGGTCTTGGCACCGACAATGTAGAGATCGCCATGCACGCCGTTGGTGATGAACATCTTGGTGCCGTTCAGCACCCAATCCGACCCGTCCCGCACCGCGCGGGAGCGCATGCCCGCCACGTCCGAGCCCGCGCCCGGTTCGGTCACAGCAACGGCGGTGATCATTTCGCCCGAGACGATCGACGGCATCCAGCGCGCCTTCTGTTCGGGCGTGCCGGCGTTTTCCAGATGCGGCGAGGCCATGTCGGTGTGGACCAGAACCGTGGCCGAGAACCCGCCGAAAGTGGATCGCCCGACCTCTTCGGCCAAAACCACGCTGGACATCACGTCCAGCCCCGCGCCGCCATACTGTTCGTCATAGCGCATCCCCAGCACGCCGAGATCACCCATCCGGCGCAGCACGTCGCGGGGTACCTTGCCCTCCTCTTCCCAGGGCTCGGCCTTGGCGGTCACCTCGGTTTCGATGAACCGGCGCAGCTGGTTGCGGATCATCTGGAGGTCTTCGTTGAACAGGCCGGAGGCCGCGGTGATGTTGTCTTGTTTGGTCATGTGTTTTCCTCTGGATCGAGCTTGATAAGTGGGGCGTGCCCGGCAACCGTGTCGCCCGGTGCACAATAGATTTCCGTCACCACGCCCGCGACCGGCGCGGGCAGGCTTTGCAACAGCTTCATGGCCTCAAGCACCACCAGTGTGTCACCGGCTTTGACGCGGTCGCCGAGTGCGACGCGCACCTCGGCCACGGCGCCGGGCATGGGTGCGGACAACAGGTCAGCGACGCCAGACCCGCCGGTGGCACGTTGCAGATGCTGGTCTTCCAGCGTACGCAGGTCTGTCGCGGTCATTCCAGCAGGGGTTTGCAGGTGCACTCGCCAGTGACTCGGCGCGCGCACGACGTAAGCGATGCGCGAAAATGGAACCCCGTCGAAGCGTCCGCTCAGACGGCATTCGGCTAAAGCGGCGCTCTCGACCGTTATGGCCTGGCCGTCCGGCTGTACGGCTGTCAACACCGACCCGGAGCCGTTTACGCGGATCTGGTCGTCTTTGGTCGTCGCCCAATAGGATGCTGCACCGGGCCACCCCGCAGGGGCCGTGAGCCGCCATGACCCCAGGCTTTCCCAGGGCGACGCGCCCGCCGGGGCGAGATGCAGATGCAGCGCCATCGCGGCAAGGGCCATGTCCCGGGGATCAGCGGACGGTTCACTCCAGCCGCCTGAGAACATCTCGGGCAGGCCCGAGGTATGGTGCCGGAACGCCGCAAAATCCGGGTGTGTCAGCAACGCGCGCTGATAGGCCAGGTTCAGACCGACGCCACCGACTGCAAAGGCATCCATTGCGACAACCGCCTGACGGATCGCACCGGCCCGGTCCGGCGCGTGGACGATCAGCTTGGCAATCATCGAATCGTAATGGTGGCTGACGACCGAGCCTGCCTCGACCCCGGTATCGAGCCGCACGCCGGCGGGCGGAGCCCAAAGGCTGATCTCGCCCGTTTCGGGGCGGAAATTCTCGTCCGGGTTTTCGGCGGCGATGCGGATTTCAATGGCGTGCCCGTCAAACTGCACATCGCCTTGCGTCAGCGCCAGCGGCTCGCCCCGCGCGATGCGCAACTGCCATTCGACCAGATCGATGCCGGTGATCGCCTCGGTCACGGGGTGTTCCACCTGCAACCGGGTATTCATTTCCAGAAAGTAGTATTCACCGCGCCCGGGGTCATAGAGGTATTCCACCGTCCCGGCGGAGCGATAGCCGATCGCCTGCGCCAACCGCACCGCTGCCGCACGCATGCGGTCGCGCACAGCCTCGGGAAGATCGGCGGCGGGGGCTTCTTCGATCAGCTTTTGGTGGTTGCGTTGCAGCGAACAATCGCGGTCGCCCAGATGCAGCACGGTGCCGTGAGTGTCGCCCAGAACCTGCACTTCGACGTGGCGGGCACGGGGCGCATAGCGTTCGAGGAACACCGCCGGATCGCCGAAGGCGCTCTGCGCTTCGGCCCGGGCAGATGCAATCGCTTCGGGTGCGTCGCCCAGATCGGAGACAAGCCGCATCCCGCGTCCGCCGCCGCCGGCGCTGGCCTTGACCAGAAAGGGGGTGCCAAGCGCCTCGGCCTCTTGCAGCAGGCGCGCGTCGGACTGATCCTCGCCGCGATAGCCGGGCAGGACGGGCACGCCTGCGGCTTCGGCGGCAGCCTTGGCCTCGATCTTGGAGCCCATCCGCGCGATAGCGTCGGGTTCCGGCCCGATGAACACAAGGCCCGCCGCCTCGACCGCCGCCGCGAAACCGGCATTCTCAGACAGAAAACCATAGCCCGGGTGCACCGCACCCGCGCCCGTCGCCCGCGCAGCCTCAAGGATGGCCTCGACGTTCAAATAACTGTCCGACGGGGCGGCCCCACCGATGCAGACGGCATGATCGGCCTCGGCCACGAAGGGCGCGTCGCGGTCCGCGTCCGAAAACACCGCTACGCTTTCCAGCCCCAGTTTGCGGCACCCGCGCTGGATGCGCCGGGCAATCTCGCCCCGGTTGGCGATCAGAACGCGGGTGAAGCTCATTTCACCCGCCATGACGGAACGCCCTTGTTGATGAAGCTGTTGATGCCTTCGATACCTTCCTCCGTCTCCCACGCATCGGCCAGCCGGTCGGCGGTGTAGATCATGTTGGTCTCCAGATCGTGGGACGCGACATAGGCGATCAGCGCCTTGGTATCGGCCACGGCACCCGGCGCGGCCTGAAGGTGATCATGCACCACCCGGTTCACCGTGGCGTCCAAGTCGCCCGACGCGACAACTTCGGTCAACAGACCGATCCGCTCGGCGCGGGCGGTGTCGAACAACGCCCCCGACAGCATGGTCTCACGCGAATGCACCTTGCCGATGCGGGCCACCACATAAGGCGATATATTCGCGGGCAGAAGGCCCAGCTTGACCTCGGTCAGACCGAAGCGCGCGCCTTCGGCGCCGATGGTGTAGTCGCAGACGGAAATCATGCCGACACCGCCACCGTAGGCCGGGCCGTTGATCCGCCCGATCAAGGGTTTGGGCAGCGTGTCGAGACGGCGCAACAACCGCGCCAGCGTGGCGCTCTGGTCTACCCGTTCGGCACGGGACTTTTCGATGTTTGACGAGAACCAGTTGAAATCGCCGCCCGCGCAGAAGCTCTTGCCCGCGCCGGTCAGGACCACAATACGCACATCGTCATCTGCAGCCAGCTTTTCGGCGGCATCGTATAGCTCTGCGATCAATTCGCCATTCAGCGCATTGTGTTTGTCGGGGCGGTTGAGCGTCAGCGTGGCGACGCCGCGCGCATCAGTTTCGACAAGGATCGTGTTGTAGGTATTGTTCAACTTGAAGCCTCACATTCTGAATACAGGCGTATGGCGACCGGCTTCGGGCACCGATGTCACGATGGCCAGGCACAGGCCAAGGATATCGCGGGTTTGCGCGGGTTCGATCAGCCCGTCATCCCAAAGCCGCGAGGTGGCATAATAGGGATCGGACTGTTCACCATACTGGGCCCGAACCTGCTCCTCGATCAGCTTCATGTCGGCCTCCATCTTGCCCGGGTCGCCCCCTTTCTGGCGGCGCAGTTCCAGCATCACATTTGTAGCGATGTCGGCAGACATGGTGGCCAGTTCCGCCGTGGGCCAGGCAAAGAGAAAATTCGGGGCGAAACCACGTCCGCACATGCCGTAGTTGCCTGCCCCGTATGAGCCGCCCAAGAGGACCGACAGGCGCGGCACCTTGGCAACCGACATGGCATAGACCAGCTTGGCACTGTCTTTGGCAATGCCGCCGCGCTCGGCTTCGGTGCCGACCATGAAGCCCGAGATGTTGTGGAGGAACAAAAGCGGGATGTTGCGTTGATCGCACATCGACACGAATTGCGCGCCCTTGAGCGAACTGTCGGACACAAGCGCCCCATTATTTGCGAGAATGCCCACTCGATAGCCGTGAATCCGCGCGGTGCCGCAGACCAGCGTCTCACCCCATCCGGGCTTGAATTCGCGGAATTCGCCGGCGTCGATCATGCGCAGTAGAACCTCGCGCATGTCATAGGGCTGTTTGCGATCGGCGCTGATGACGCCAAGCAGTTCCTCTGGGTTGCGCGCCGGCGGCGCGCAGGTTGCATCGGGACCCATCGGGCGCGACAGGCCCAGTTCGGATACGATGTCGCGCATCAGAGCAAGCGCATGATACTCGTCCTCGGCCAGATGGTCAGACACACCGGAGACGCGCGAATGCATCTCGGCCCCCCCCAATGTTTCTCCATCAACCTCTTCGTTGATCGCCACCTTGACGATCGAGGGGCCGCCCAGATGGATGCGTGCGTTGCCGCGTACCATGATGACTTCGTCCGACAGGGCCGGGATATAGGCCCCACCGGCCGTGCAGCCTCCAAAGACCGCCGCGATCTGCGGCAGGCCGCTCGCGGACATGTTGGTTTGACGATAAAAGGAATTGCCGAAATGGCGGGCATCGGGGAAAACCCGGTCCTGCTCTGGCAGATAGGCACCGCCGCAATCCACCAGATAGAGGCAGGGCAGCCGGTTCTCGGCTGCGATTTCCTGGGCGCGGATGTGTTTCTGCACGGTTTCGTGATAGAAAGACCCACCCTTCACTGTCGCATCGTTGGCGATCACAACGCAGGGAAGCCCGTGGACGATCCCGATACCGGTCACGATTCCCGCACCGGGCACCTCGCCCCCGTATTGACCGTAGGCGGCAAGCGACGACAGCTCAAGAAACGCAGTGCCCGTATCTACCAGCAGGTCGATCCGTTCGCGAACCAACAGCTTGCTGCGCTTGCGATGCCGCGCGACCATGTCGGGGCGGCCGCCAGCCGTTGCTTCGGCGATCCGCGCGCGCAGCGTTTCGACGCGCTCGCTTTGTGCGGCGTGGTTGCGGGTGTAGGTCTCTGATGCGGTCAGCACCGCTGTTTCAAGACGTGCCATGAAGTCAGGTATCCTGTCTTTGGAGTATCCCGTTGAGGAACACATCGGCATAGGTGCGTGACAACGCATCGGCGCTACCGCGGTCCGGGTCGAACCAATCGAGCGTGGCGTTCAATGTACCGATCAGCATCAGGCGCAGGCGACGGATATCGACGTCTTGCTTCAGCGTGCCATCTTTCTTAAGCTGGGACAGAAGACTGTCCCACTCAGCCTCATAGGTCCTGCGCGTGGGCAAGTTGGCATCCCGGACGGATTGCGGCACCTGCCCGAAAATACGCACATTCGCCGATGTATAATCGCTCACATCAAGAAGCGCGCGCAAATGCGCCCGGATCGCAGAGCGCAGGATCGTTTCGCCATCGGTATCGGCTGGCAGGTCGGTGATGGCGTCTCTCATACTCGCGTGAACGACCCGAATCCCTGCATCAAGAACGGCCGCGACGATCTCGTCCTTGGAACCGAAATGATAGTATATGCTACCCGCCTTGATCCCGGCGGCCTCGGCAATTTTTCGGAGCGAAACGGACCCGTAGCCTTGTTCGCGGAAAAGCCGCGCGGCAATGTCCAGCACCCCGTCCCGTCCAACCGCGCTGCGCGATGTCTCGTTGACTTTGATTGCCGTGTTTTGTGCCATAGACTTTCGTATCGCCCCAACGCCTAACTAACGCCTGTTAGGTTAATAGCCCAAGTGAGTAAATCGTCGTGATCGTGCCAGACTAGAGTCTGCGGAAAATTCCGCATTGGCGACCGCCAAGAGGCCGCCCAGACATTAATGTGCTTGCCCGGGCCCGATGACGGGGTCCGGGCAAATGCCTTAGATCACGAAACCGCCACCGCAGATGATGTGTTGGCCTGAAATGAAGTTCGATTCCGGCGCACAGAACAGATAGACAGCACCGGCAGCTTCTTCCGGAGTGCCGACCCGGCCCAGCGGGATCATGTGCTCCATCTGGGACAGGAGATCGGGATTCACGCCGACCTTGATCTCTTTTTCCTCGACCTGGATCGTGCTGTCTCCGTCGGCGCTGCCCTCGGTCAGGCGGGTGCGGATCGGGCCGAAAGCCACGGCATTGACGTTGACCTTGTAGCGGCCCCATTCCTTGGCCATCGTCCGGGTGACACCCAGAATGCCGGCCTTGGCGGCGGAATAGTTGATCTGGCCAGCATTGCCGCCGGTCCCTGCGATGGACGAGATGTTGACCACCTTGCGGAACACTTCCTGTCCGGCGGCGGCCTCTTCCTTGGCCTTGGCGCTGATCACCGGCTGCGCGGCGCGCAGGATCCTGAAGGGGGCCGTCAGGTGAACGTCGATGATCGCCTGCCATTGTTCGTCGGTCATTTTCTGAACGACGCTGTCCCAAGTATAGCCCGCATTGTTCACGATGATGTCCAGCCCGCCAAAGCTGTCCATGCCGGTCTTGATGAACCGTTCGGCAAAACCGTCTTCGGTGACGCTGCCGGCACAGACCACGGCCTCGGCTCCCGTTGCGCGTACCGCCTCGGCGGTTTCATTGGCCGGATCCGCATCCAGATCGTTGATCACCAGCCGGGCCCCTTCCGAGGCCAGTTTGAGAGCGATTTCGCGGCCAATGCCCCGGCCCGAGCCCGAGACCAGCGCCACGCGCCCGTCGAGTTTTCCAGTCATATTGATTCCTCCCGAAAGTCGCTATCAGGCTTTTTCATAAAGCGTGGTGACGCAGGCCCCGCCGAGGCCCAGATTGTGCTGAAGCGCCAGACGTGCGCCATCAACCTGGCGCGCATCTGCCTGGCCGCGAAGCTGCTGAACGAGCTCGGTACATTGCGCTAGGCCGGTCGCCCCAAGCGGATGGCCTTTGGACAATAGACCGCCCGACGGGTTGGTCACGTATTTTCCGCCGTAGGTGTTGTCGCCATCATCAACGAATTTCGCCGCTTCGCCGCGACCGCAAAGGCCAAGCGCCTCATAGGTGATCAGCTCGTTGTGGGCGAAACAGTCGTGCAGTTCGACCACATCCACGTCCTCGGGCCCGATGCCCGCGTCCTCGTAAACCTGATCGGCGGCGCGCTTGGCCATCGAAAAGCCGACCACTTCGCGCATGTCATGGGCTTCGAAAGTTTCCGGGCCGTCCGTCGTCATGGCCTGCGCCGCGATCCGAACCGAACTGTCCAGTCCGTGCTTGTCGGCGAATTCCTTGGAACAAATGATCGCGGCGGCCGCGCCACAGGTTGGCGGACAGGCCATGAGCTTGGTCATGATGCCGGGCCAGACGACCTGGGTGGCCATGACGTCTTCCGCCGTCACCTCCTGCCGGAACAGGGCAACCGGATTCTTCGCAGCATGTCGGCTGGCCTTGGCGCGGATTTTTGCGAAGGTTTCCAGGGGGGTGCCGAACTCGTCCATATGCGCCTTGCCCGCACCGCCGAAGTACCGCAGCGCCAGCGGGATCTCGGCACTGCCAACCAGTTCGTCGGTTTCTCTGTCGAATGCCGCAAAGGGGCTGACCCGGTCATGGAACATCGCACCGATTGCGCCGGGCTGCATCTGTTCGAACCCTAGTGCCAGAGCACATTCGACCGCGCCGCTTTCAACTGCCTGCCTGGCCAGGAACAGGGCGGACGATCCGGTCGAGCAGTTGTTGTTCACATTCAGAACCGGGATGCCTGTCATTCCGACATGGTACAGGGCGCGCTGACCGCAGGTGCTGTCGCCATAGACATAGCCAACATAGGCCTGTTGGACTTTATCATAATCCAACCCCGCGTCAGCCAGAGCGGACCGGGTCGCAGCGGTCGCCATCACATCGTAGCTTTCGGATTTTCCCGGCTTCTGGAACGGGACCATCCCAACGCCTGCAACATAGGCTTTGTCTGTCATTTCTCTCTCTCCCAAGTTCGGTCAGGCCACCCTAATCGGTCCGCCAGTCTATTTTCTACCATTTGTTAGATTTTTAATTCTAACCTTGGGAAGTGTCAATATCGCCAAGCTGTGACGTAGGGAGCTTGCGCTATTTTCTAACTTGTGTTTGATTTCGGGCCACACGCCCTGATCGGCGGCACAATTGAGGGATTCTGGTCCCGGCGCAACCGCCGACAAGCGTTTAGCACTCAGCTTACGAAAGGTGGTCGGAATGGCATACTGTTATGAGTTCAAGGGTTTTATACCCGTCGTGCCCGAGGATACATATGTCCACCCTCAGGCCGTTCTGATCGGGAATGTCATCCTGGGTCATGGATGCTACATCGGCCCCGGGGCAAGCTTGCGGGGCGATTTCGGCAGGATCGTGATCGGGGATGGAGCCAATGTTCAGGACAATTGCATCATCCATTCCTTTCCCGGCCGCGACGCCGTGGTGGAAAGCGACGGCCACATCGGCCATGGCGCGATCCTGCACGGTTGCACGGTGGGCCGGAACGCTCTGGTCGGAATGAATTCCGTCATTATGGATGGTGTAGAGCTTGGGGCGGAATCGATTGTCGGCGCGCAGGCGTTTGTGCGTGGCGAAACCGTGATTCCGTCGCGTTCGATGGTGGTGGGATCGCCGGCAAAGGTGATCCGCGAGGTCAGCGAGAAAGAAATCGCGTGGAAAACGCGCGGCACCGCGGAATACCAGCAACTTGCGCGCGATTGTCTGGCCGGATTGACGCCGGTCGAGCCGCTGAAGGCGGTCGAGGCAGACCGGCCCGGCATGGCGGCCTCTGACGTCGTTTCGATTCAGGAGGCGCGGCAGACATCGTCCTGACCTGTCCGGGAACCGGACCGGTCAGGACTACTTCAGCTTTCGAAAGCGCCAGTTGGAAGCGCCTTGATGCGGAACGGCACTCCCCGACCCGGTGTGCCGTCCCTCAAGCCTTTACAGCCGGAAGATCCCGTAGTGTGGTTCCTCGATCGGTGCATTGAGCGAGGCGGAAATCGACATGCCAAGCGCGTTGCGTGTGTCCGCCGGATCGAGGATGCCGTCGTCCCACAATTCCGAGGTCGAGGTATAAGCCTCGACATCGCGCTTGTATTTTTCCAGCACCGGTTCGCGGATCGCGGCGATTTCTTCTTCGGTCAATTCCTTGCCTTCGCGCTGAAGCTGCCGGATCTTGACGTCAGCCATAGTATTGGCGGCCTGATCCGCACCCATCACGCCGATCTCGGCCTGGGGCCACATGAATAACGTGCGCGCATCCCAGGCCCGCCCGCACATGCCGTAATTGCCTGCCCCGTAAGAGGCATTGGCGATCACGGTGAACTTCGGCACGACCGAGCCACCCTGTGCCATCAGCATCTTGGCGCCGTCCTTGGCGATGCCGCGTTCTTCGTATTCGCGGCCCACCATATAGCCGGTGATGTTCTGGAAGAAGACCAGAGGCGTGCGGTTCTGATTGCACAGCTGCATGAAATGCGCTGCCTTCAGAGAACTGTCGTTGAACAGCACCCCGTTGTTGGCAAGAATGCCGACCTTGTAGCCCCAGATATGGGCAAAGCCGCACACCATCGTGGTGCCATAGTCCGGCTGATATTCGTGGAACCGCGATCCGTCCACGATCCGGGCCAGAACCTCGCGCATGTCGAACTGGGTTTTCCGGTCCTTCGGAATGATCCCGTAGAGTTCTTTAGGGTCGTAATACGGTTCCTCAAAAGATGCGGTTTCGATGATCGTTTTCGGTGTGCGCTTCCACTGGCTGACAATTTCGCGCGCCAGTGAAAAGGCATGCTGTTCGGTCGCGGCGCGATAATCGCCCGTGCCCGAGACCGAGGTGTGCATGACCGCGCCGCCAAGCTCCTGAACACCGACCTCTTCGCCGGTGGCCGCCTTGACCAGCGGCGGACCGCCAAGAAAAATCGCGCCTGTGCCTTCGATGATGATGTTGTAGTCGCTCAGCGTCGGCACATAGGCGCCGCCAGCCGTACAGTGTCCGCCAACCACGGCAATCTGCGGGATATTGGCCTGGCTCAGCTTGACCTGGTTGCGGAACACCCGCCCGCCCAGATACCGGTCGGGAAACACCCCGTGCTGCAGCGGCAGGAATCCGCCCGCGCTGTCGCAGATATGGATGACCGGCAGGCGGTTTTCCAAGGCGACATCCAGAAGGCGCACGATCTTTTTCACGGTATGCGGATACCAGGCACCGCCCTTGACGCTGGCATCGTTGGCGTGGATGGCGACCTCGCGGCCTTGCACGATGCCGATCCCCGTAACCACACCTGCGCCGGGCACCGCGCCGTCATATTCACGACAGGCCGCGAGGGTCGAAAACTCCAGGAACGGCGTGCCGGGGTCCAGCAACAATTCCAGCCGCTCGCGCACGCCCAGTTTGTTCTGGCGGGCAAGGCGGTCAAAGTCGCGCTGCGGGCGCTCATAGCGTGCAGCGTGCTGGCGGGCGTGAAATTCCTTCAGCCGTTCGGACATGGCGGCATAATTTGCCTTGTAGTCGGCGGCATTGGTGTCGATCTGACTTTCAATTCTGCGCATGGTCACTCCTCCTCCGGAGCCAATTGGGCCAAGATGTCTTTCAGACCGAAACTGTCGCCTTCGGCGAATGGCATTTCGGCAACGACCCCGTCGCGCGGCGCCGTCAGTGTGGTTTCCAACTTCATGCTTTCGATCACCAGAAGCGGCTGGCCTTCTTCAACCGCATCGCCGGGTTTAACCGCAACTGACACCACGACACCCGGCATGGGCGCCACCAATCGGTCGTCGCTCGCGCCACCGTCGCTTCCGGCCAGGCGTTCGGCGGGATCAACCCGCCCGACTTCGTAGGTTCGCCCGTCCATGTGCATAAAAGTTGCTTCCGGCCCCACGGCCAGTCGCAATTCGCGCACAACACCCTTGGCCCGCAGCTTGTAACCGCCCGGCAGACCCGTCGGGTCCAATTGGCAGGCAACAGCGCCAGTGGGGGTATTGAGCACGAACCGGCTGCCATCATGACCCAGCCAGCAATCAGTCTCTACTCCGTCGATCTGAAAAATCCGTTGCATCAGTTTCTCCACCCGCCCATCTTGCGGTGCATTTCCGGTATTTGCATTACGTCGCTCACCAGCCGTTCGTCTGACAGGGCCGCCGCCGCCATCAGCAGGTCAGAGATATCTTCCCCCGGTGCAGTCAGCGTTTCGGATTGTTCAGCTAGGAAGCCGGTTGAAACATCGCCCGAGGCAAAATCTGGATGTGCAAGGATTGCATCTAGGTATCCGGTGTTGGTCGTCACCCCGAGAACCACATAGTTTTGCACCGCTTGCCGCGCACGGGCGATGGCCTCCACGCGGTCGCGGCCATGCACGATCAGCTTAGACAGCATCGGGTCGAAATCGGTGGTCACCTTGCCGCCGTCCAGAATGCCGCTGTCCACGCGCACGCCGGGGCCGGAGGGTTCATCCAGCAGCAGGAGATCCCCGATCGAGGGGCGGAAATCGGCCGTCGCGTCCTCGGCACAGATGCGTAGTTCGATTGAATGGCCAGTCTGGGGAATATTCGCCTGCGTCGCGCTCAGCCCCTCGCCTGCAGCGATGCGCAGTTGCTCGGCGACCAGATCGAAGCCAGTCACCAGTTCGGTCACCGGATGTTCGACCTGAAGGCGGGTGTTCATTTCGAGGAAGTAAAAGGCCCCGTCCTGCGCATAAATGAATTCGACGGTCCCTGCCCCGCGGTATTTGACGGCGCGGGCAATCCCCGCAGCGGTTTCACATATCTCGTCCCGCTGTTCTGGGGTCAGCGCCGGTGACGGCGTTTCCTCGATAATCTTCTGGAACCGGCGCTGGATCGAGCATTCGCGTTCCCAGAAATGGACCACGTTGCCTTGCCCGTCGCCCATCACCTGCACCTCGATATGGCGCGGACGTTCGATATAGCATTCGACGAACAGACGACCGTCGCCGAAATACCGCTGGCCTTCGCGGCGCGCGGTTTCGATTTCGGTCTCCAACGTGCTATCCTCGCGCACGACGCGCATGCCCTTGCCGCCGCCTCCGGCCGAGGGTTTGATGAGTAGCGGATAGCCAACGGCGCGGGCGCGTTCGACAAACGTCGCCGGATCGTCATCCTCGATGGCCGAAGGCGCCACCGGAAAGCCGCGCTCTTCAACAAAGGCGCGCGCACGGATCTTGTCGCCCATCAGGTCGATGGTCTCGGACGTCGGGCCGACAAATGTCACACCGGCCTCTTCCAGCGCCGCGACGAAGGCCGCATTCTCGGACAAAAAGCCATAGCCGGGATGCACCGCATCAGCGCCGATCTTTTTTGCGGCATCGACGATCTGCGGAATATCGAGATAGGCGGCCACAGGCGTCGGGCCGTCGATCATCACAATCTCGTCTGCGATCAGATGGGCCGGCCCCTCTTGTTCAGCGACGTGGCGCAACACAGCCGTCGCAAGGCCGCGGGCCTTGGCAGTACGCAAAACGCGCGCCGCGATTTCACCCCGATTGGCGACCAGGAGTTTTGAAATGGTCATGGTATTGTCCTTTTAGTTCCGGTCCGAGGCGTTCAGCCCGTCGCGCGCGGCCAGATCGACCGGCACAGGAATTTCAATATCAAGCAGCATCTGCGCAAACCCTTTGCCTTGCGGATCGATGCGGACCGAGGCGATGCCGCCCCCGCCCAGCGATTCATGCAGCAGGAAGTTCAGCGCATGGCTTCCGGGCAAATCAAAGCGTTCGACCGCGCCGTCACACAGGTGGGCGAAATAGGCTTTCACCGTGTCTTCGGTCAGGGCCGACCGGATATAGGGCAGATACTCCGGCTTGCGCGCAAGGATGCCGATGTTGGCGATATCGCCCTTGTCGCCCGAACGGCCCCACGCCAGGTCGACGAGGCGCACCTTGACCGCGTCCGGACCGGGCGCGCGGCTATCTGTGGGCGGCGCGGCAGGCGGATCAAGTTGCACAGGTTTGGTGGCCACTGTGACGGGCACATCCTTGCCATCAACCTCAACCGCGACGGGGGTGTCGGCCTTGTCCTGAAGGAAGGAGAACAGACGGACCACCGGCTGTACCTTTGGCCGTCCGGCGAAGAACCCGGTCAGACCCTGCGCGGTCGAAATCGCCATGGGTGCGATTTCTCCGGCAAAGATGTTCAGCGCGGCGCGATCATCATGGACCGCGCCGATCTTGAGCACCACTTCGCGCGTCAGGGCGCGGGCGTTGGCGCCATAGGCGGCCTCGGCGCCCAGCACTTCGACGCTAACCTGCCGGAAATCGCCCATGTTGCGGTCGCGGAAAATTCGGCGGCAGCGGGTCAGGATCGCCTCGGCCACGCGCTCGGCCTTGGCGGGGGCATCAATCGCGGCCAGTGTCAGGGTAGAGACCGCGCGCCAGCCATCGGCATGGGTCGCCGACACCTTGTAGCTGTCGGTGCGCCCGAGACCCTTGCCGCCCTTGACCAACACCCGATCGGGTCCGACCTGTTCAAGGGTAACCCCGGACCAGTCGCAGGTCACGTCGGGCAACAGGTAAGCGCGCGGATCACCGATTTCATAGAGCATCTGCTCTCCGACCGATCCCGGCACGACCAGCCCGCCGGTGTCAGGCGTCTTGGTCATGACGAAACTGCCGTCTTCCGACACCTCGACGATGGGCATCCCCATATTGTCCCACCCCGGCACGTCCTGCCAGTCGGTAAAGTTGCCGCCCGTTCCCTGGGGGCCGCATTCGATCAGGTGGCCGGCCAGTGATCCCTGGCTGAGCTTGTCCCAGTCGTCATCGCCCCAGCCGTATTCGTGCATCAGGGGGCCAAGCGCGACCGCGCTGTCGGCGCAGCGCCCCGTGATTACGATGTCGGCCCCGGCATCCAGCGCGGCCGCGATGGGGCGGGCACCCAGATAGGCGTTCATGCTCCAGATGTCGCCCGGAAACGCGACATCCGAGAACATCTCCGTCTGGCCGGCGGCGCGGATGTCGTCGGCCCGCGCCGACAAATCATCGCCCAGCACGACTCCGATGGACAAATCGATCCCGACCTCGGCGGCGGCTTTGGCAAGCGCATCGCGGCAGCCGCGCGGGTTCACGCCCCCGGCATTGGTAACGACCTTGATGCCCTGACGTTTGATTTCAGGCAGCCACGGAACCAGCGCCTTGACGAAATCCGGCGCATAACCCGCCTCGGGCGTCTTTGCGCGGGCACGCGCCATCAGCGACATTGTCACCTCGGCCAGATAGTCGAACACCAGATAGTTGATCTCGCCCTTGGAGACCAGTTGACCGATCGCTTCAGGCGTGTCGCCCCAGAATCCCGATGCGCATCCGATGCGCAGTTTTCGATCTGACATATGCTTCTCCTCCCCGCTTGTTTAGCGGCCTGTCCATTCAGGTTTGCGCTTCGCAATGAAGGCATCAAAGCCTTCGCGCGCGTCTTCGGTCTGTGCTACTCGCGGTAAAAGTGTTTCTGCAAACCGCATTTGCTGCGGATAGGTCATGTCCTCCATCGCGTGACAGGCGTATTTTCCCAGCCGGATCGCGCTCGGCGACTGCGCAGCAATCTGGGCAACCAGTTCTGCAACCTTGTCGTCCAACCCTGCGGCATCGGTCACATAGTTGACCAGATTGAATTGCAGGGCTTCCTCGGCCGTCAGAGGAACGCCGGTGATGAACATCTCCATCAGCCTCCGCCGAGGCAAAACACGCATCATCGGTGGTACGATCGTCATGGGAAACAAACCCACCTTCACTTCCGGCGTTCCGATGCGGGCGTGGTCCGCCATCACAGCCAGATCGCAGGCACAGATAATGCCCGCCCCTGCCCCCATCGCGACGCCGTTGACACGCGCGATCGTCGGCTTTCGGCAGGCCTGTATCGTTTCGAACAACCTTCCGGCGAAATGATCAGGATCGGCCGGATCCTGAACGAACGGACCACCGTCCGCACCCGCCTTGATGTCGCCGCCGGCGCAGAAGGCGCGATCTCCCTCGCCGGTCAGAACGATCACACGGCAATCGCTGTCCTTCTCGGCAGCATATATGGCGGCCATGATCCCGTCTGCGACTTCACGGTTTAGGGCATTTCGATTCTCAGGACGTCGAATCGTGATACGAACTTCGTCGCCACGCATCTGCGATTGAACAACGCTCTCACCCATTTCCGAAGCTCCCCCAAAATAGTTTGTGCGCCGTGCCTTCTAACGTCAGGTCGCAAAAAGCTTGGCTTGATCTATTTTCTAACATGTGTTTGATTTTGGTCAACACCACAAACGACATTTCTCGGGAGGATGATATGACGACTCAAAGTGAGGCTATCGCGGCTGACCTGGAAGCCATCAGGGCAAACTATTCGTTGACCGACGAGCAACGCCAGATTGTCGATCACGTGGATCGTGTGTCGCGCGAGGTACTGCACCCGTTGCAGGCGCGCATGGACGAGGAAGAATGGTGGCCCGAAGACCTGTTCAAGCAAATGGGTGAGCTGGGCCTGCTGGGAATCACCGCTCCCGAGGAGCTGGGCGGATCGGGACAAGATGAATTCACCCAGGCGCTGGTGTCCGAGGTGATCTCGAAATGGAACCCGGCTGTGGGGTTGTCGCATGGCGCGCATGACAACCTGTGCCTGAACAACCTGCTGCGCAACGGGTCCGAAGAGCAGGTAAAGAAATACGTACCGGGCCTTTGCTCGGGCGAGCTTGTCGGTGCTCTGGGTCTGACCGAACCGGGTGCGGGATCCGATGCGCTTGGGTCCATGGCGACCACCGCGCGCCGTGACGGTGATGACTACGTCATCAACGGCTCTAAGATCTACATCACCAACGGCCCGATTGCCGACGTGATTCTGCTTTACGCAAAGACCGACAAATCGAAGGGCGCCAAGGGCATTTCCGCCTTCATCATTGAGACCGACAATCCCGGCTTCAAGGTGGCGCAAAAGCTCGATAAAATGGGCTTCCGAGGCTCTCCGACCGGAGAGTTGGTGTTCGAAGATTGCCGCGTGCCCGCATCCGCCATGGTGGGTGAGGAAAACACCGGCGTTTCGGTGGTAATGAGCGGGCTGGATCTGGAGCGTGCTATGGTTGCCTCAGTCTGCGTTGGCATGGCCGAACGCGCGCTGGAACTGGGTCTGGAATACGCCAAAATTCGCGAACAGTTCGGCAAGCCGATCGCAAGTTTCCAGATGATGCAGTCGAAACTGGCCGAGATCTACATCGAGGTCGAGACGGCGCGCGCCTTCGGGTATCGAGCGCTGGCCGCCTGTACGGGCCTGCCAAAAGGGGCCGGAGGCCGCGGCGAAATTCACAAACTGACTGCGGCGGCCTGTCTGTACGCCGGCGAGGCATTCAACAAGGCGGTGACCGAAGCCTGCCATATCCATGGTGGCTCTGGCTACATGCAGGACACCGAGATCAACCGGTTGTTCCGCGCCAACAAGTTGTTGGAAATCGGCGCGGGCACAAGCGAAGTCCGCAAGATCATCATTGCCGAAGAACTTCTGCGCGCCTGAGGGGGGGACGAAACCATGAACAAGCAACTTCGCAACGACACCGCTTTGCCAACACATTTCATGACGGAGGAGCAACAGGCTCTGGCCGATCAGGCCGGCAAGTTCTTCATGTCCGAGTTTCACCATCTGAATGCGGAAATGGACGACACTGATGACCTGCCGCCTTCGGTCTTTCCCAAGCTTGGCGAGATGGGCTATCTGGGCCTGAACGTGCCGCCTGAATTCGGCGGTGCGGGGCTGGATTTTACCTCGGCCTGTATCATCACCGAACAGCTTTCGCGGTCCTCTGCCGCCATCGGGCTAACCCATGTGGCCCACGACAACTTGTGCGTCAACAACATCTATCGCAACGCCAGTGACGACCTGCGCCGCAAGTATCTGCCGGGCCTTTGCGACGGCACGCTGATCGGCGCCCTGGGTCTGACCGAACCCGGCGCGGGGTCTGACGCGCTCGGTTCGATGCGGACCACGGCCAAAAAGGATGGAGACGACTACATCCTGAACGGTTCCAAGATCTACATCACCAACGGACCGATTGCCGATCTGGTCCTGGTCTATGCCAAGACCTCGCCGGAAAAAGGGGCCAAGGGAATTTCCGCCTTCATCGTTGAAACCGACACGCCAGGTTTCAAGGTTGCCCAGAAGCTCAACAAGATGGGCTTCCGTGGCTCGCCCACCGGGGAACTGGTGTTCGAAGATTGCCGCGTTCCGGCCAAGAATATGGTCGGCAAACTGGATGGCGGCGTTGCCGTGACGATGTCCGGGCTGGATCTGGAACGTGCCATCGTCTGCTTCAACGCAATGGGCATTGCGCAGCGGGCGCTGGATATTTCCATCGACTACGCCAAGACACGGCAGCAATTCGGCAAGCCGATCGCCAGTTTCCAGATGGTGCAGGCGATGCTGGCCGACATGTACACCCAGATCGAGGCGGCGCGCAGCCTGTCCTTGCGTACCGCGGCCATGTGTGAGGGCCTTGAAGAGGGCGAAGGCGGGCGTGGCGAGATCCACAAGCTCACCGCTGCGGCAATCTACAAGGCCGCCGAGGCGACATCCTTCGTGCTGGACAAGGCCGTCCAGATTCACGGCGGTTCGGGCTATATGCGCGATACCGAAGTGAACCGGCTCTACCGTACCGGTCGCGTGCTCGAGGTCGGCGCGGGCACCCAGGAGGTGCGCAAGCTCATCATCTCTGGCGAACTTCTGAAAAACTAAGGGGGCTGAACATGAGCGAAGAAAAATCAAGACGTTACGCAGCGGACCTCATGGCGGGACAGGTTGCCCTGGTCACGGGATCCGGATCAGGTATGGGCCGGGCGACGGCGCTTGAAATGGCCTCTTGCGGGGCCAGACTTGCGCTGTTTGCGCGCCGGGAAGAGCCGCTGGAGGAGACCGCCGAGATGATCCGGGCTGCGGGGGGCGAGGCGTTTGTGGTGCCCGGCGATACCCGCGACGAGGACAGTATCGAAGCCGCGATGGGACGCATCAAGGACCACTACGGACAGCTCGACGTTCTGGTGAACAATGCCGGCGGCCAGTATATCGCGGCCGCCCGCGATATCACCAACAAGGGCTTCGAAGCCGTGATCCGCAACAACCTGATCGGGTCATGGCAGATGACCCGCGCCGCCGCCGATCACTTCATGTATGACAACGGTGGATCGGTCGTGTTTGTCACCGCCATCTCGGCGCGCACCGCGCTCAGCGGCTTTACACACACCGTCGCCGCGCGCGCCGGTGTGACCGGCATGATGAAGACGCTGGCCGCCGAATGGGGCGAGTATGGCATCCGTCTGAACTGTGTCGCGCCGGGCACGATCAAGACCGAGGCGCTTGGCCGCTACCCCATTTCACCGGATCGATGGAAAGAGCTTAACCGCTCGGTCCTGAACCGGATGGGTATGGCCGAGGACATCGCTGGGACGATTATCTTCCTTGCGTCCGATCTGGGGAATTTCATCACCGGCGAAGATATCTATGTGGACGGTGGGGAAACCCTGCATATGGGCCACGATGCCCGCGACATGATCAATCCCGACATGTTCGAAAAACGCGAACGCGGAGATGGAAAGAATGAGTAAGCAACCCGTCCTTTTGGACATTTCCGACAGGATCGCCACGGTCACGCTGAACGATCCCGAGCGTCGCAACCCGATCACCGGTAATGAAATGATCGCCGCTCTTTTGGACACATTCGCCAAGGTGCAGGCAGACCCGCAAGTCAGCGTCATGATCCTGACCGGCGCCGACCCGGCCTTTTGTGCCGGCGGCGACATCAAGGAGATGAACGACCCCGACAGCGTCTTCCGCAAGGAGCCGCTTGCGGCGGCGCAGAGCTATGTCGATGGGGTGCAGCGCCTGCCACAGGCGCTCTATAACCTGGATGTTCCGACGATCGCCGCGGTCAACGGACCCGCGGTCGGCGCGGGGTGCGACCTGACCATGATGTGCGACATGCGCATCGCCTCGGAGAAAGCAAAGTTCGGCGAGGTGTTTCTGAATCTCGGGATCATTCCGGGCGATGCAGGCAGCTGGTTCCTGTTGCGTCGTCTGGGCCACCAGATGGCCGCCGATCTGACCTTCTCGGGGCGCATGGTCGAGGCCGAAGAGGCGCTGGAGCTTGGCATGGTGCTTGAACTTGTGCCCCATGAAAAATTGATGGAACGGGCCCGCGAGCGGGCCGCCGTCATCGCAGCGAAACCACCGCGCGCGGTGCGGGTCGCCAAACGTCTGATGCGCAATGCCGAACGGATGGACCTACCGGATTTCCTGAATTCCGCGGCGGCCTATCAGGCACTCATGCATCAGACCGAAGACCACCACGAGGCGGTTGCTGCTTTCATCGAGAAACGAAAACCCAACTTCACTGGGCGTTAAAGGAAAGATCGCATGTCTGACATCACCAAGAAGAAGATGGAGCAAATCGCGCAAATGTGGAATGCGCGCGGCAAGGGCCTGATTACGCATATGGCGCTTGAGATCGAAGAGGTTTCGAGCGAAGGTGTTCGGGTTCGGATGCCGTTTAATCCGGATTTTTGCGTCGATGCGGACCAGACCCTGCTTCATGGTGGTATCCTGACGGCTCTCCTGGACAGTGTCTTCGGACTGGCAAACTTTGTGGCAATCGAGGGCGTCAGCACCATGGCCACTCTCGACCTCAGAGTTGATTACCTGCGCCCCGCCTATTCGCGCGCGGATGTCATCGTTCGCGCGCATTGTTTTCGGAAGACCCGCCATATTGCCTTCAATTCCGGCAGCGTCTGGTTCGAGGGCCATGAGAATGCTGAAATAGCCCGTGGAACCGCCTCGTTTGCTTTGACGCGCGGCGGCACTGACCTGTTTGATGCGATGACTAAAGGAAAAACCTCGTGATGGATGTGCAAACTGCCAATGCCAATGTATCCAGGGTGCCGTTCTTCCGATTTCTCAATTTTGAGATCCGAAGCTTGGACAACCTTCATGCCGAGGCTGAAATGACCTTTGATGACCGCCATATCGGTAACCCTGTCATGGAGTACTACCATGGCGGAATCATCGCGAGTTTCATGGAAGCCACGGCCGCGATCGCGGTACAGCCCGACTTCGCGGATGTCCCGGCCAAGCCGATTAACCTGACCGTCGATTACCTCCGACCTGGCGTGAAGGGCCCGCTTTTTGCCCGCGCCAACGTGACGCGCAAGGGCAAGCGGATGGCGAGCGTCAGCGTGATCACCTGGCAGACGGACCGGGAAAAGGCGGTTGCGGAAGGGCTGTATCACTTCCTTCTGGTCTGACCACTGCGACTGCTTTCAGGTCGTGCCTTGTCCTGTGGACGGGGCGGTTTCCCGGTTGCAAATTCCTTCCAGCAGAAGCTTGATGAGCATACCGGAGAACTCAGGCAGTGAGAGATACCCTTCCACTCCTGCCTTGTTCGGGTCGAACCACTCTACCGTCCAGTTCAAGGCACCCAACATCACCTGGCGCAAAGGAACGATCTTGATATCCGACCTTATGGCACCGTCTTGCTGCGCTTCGCGAAGGATCATGTCCCAAAGTCGTCCGTAGTCGTGGCGAATGCCTCGGTGCCTTTCCCGAAAGTGGTTGGGCAGCATCCCATAACTTCTGATGTTCGCTGAGGTGAACTCGCTTGCCTTAAAGAGAAAATCGAGATGCGTCCAGATTGCGGTTGCTATTCTGGTGTGATGATCGCATGGGGAATCGAACTTCTGAACGGCTGCACTGACACCGGATAGCAGATCGCTTAACCCTTCGTTGAGTACCTCGTCCACGATCGCTTCCTTGGATTTGAAATGGTAGTAGACGCTACCCGCCTTCATGTCCGATTCGTCAGCGATCTTCCGCAGCGTTGTCGCCTTGTAGCCATTGTCCCTCAGAACGCGCGCCGCCACTCGCAGGATCTCTGCGCGGGTCTTCGCGGCCTTGCCGTTGGTATCAGGGATATTGACGGGAGCGGCGGGGGTCAGCTTCAGACCTTCTGTTTCAGCTCTGCGATCCAAACACATACCGTCAAGTATCAGCTTGCTCATACGTTCAGCGAGGATGTGCACCGGATACTTTTCGACATCGTACCATTCCACGGTCCAGTTCATGGCACTCAGGATGAACTGGCGGATCACAGTAATGGATATGTCTCGTCGAAGGTGACCGTTACGTTTTGCTTCTTTCAGGAAATTGCCCCAGGCTGCTGCATAAGAGGCACGCAGATCACGGTGGGGAGCGCGTGTTTCATCCGACAACATCGGATAGTTCCGGATATTGGCCGAGGTGAAATCGCTCTCAGTCAACAGGTAGGTCAGGTGGGTTTCGATCAGCAATGCGAAAGTCCTGCGGAAATCCTCCGGATTCTTCTTTGCAACCCGAACGATTTGACTGACCGTTTCGTAGAGCTGACGCACACCAAGTTCCAGAACCTCGGTGAGAATCTGATCCTTGGATTGAAAATGGTAGTATATGCTGCCGGCCTCAACGCCCGCTTCCTGCGCGATATCGCGCATCGTCGTCGCGTGATAACCTTCATACCGAAAAAGTCGAGCGGCCGCCGAAAGGATCGCTTCGCGGGTTCTCTCCGACTTGCTCAGATCATCGTCTGCTCTCTTGGCTGCGTCTGTCATCTGTACCATTCCATGTCGATACTTGCCGGTGGTGAGGCTGTCCATTGCAATAATTCTAACAAATGTTAGAATATGAAGGAGAACGTACCGAATCAAGTTCTCTACGAAGGTCTATTGGAGAAGGAGGACCTCCTTATGCGAGGGTTGAGTGGGAAACGGGTCATCGTGACCGGCGGCGGCAGCGGCATTGGTCGCGCGGTTTGCGGACGGTTCGGCGAAGAAGGTGCCGAAGTCGCCGTTTTCGATCTGAACAAGGATGGGGCGGAAGAAACTGTCCGACTGATCACCGAGGCTGGCGGAAAGGCGCAGGCCTTCAAGGTAGATATCACCGACCACGCCCAGGTCGACAAGGCGGTGGCCGAATTCGAGGCCGGAGGCCCGATCGATGCGCTGGTGAACAACGCCGGCTGGGACGTGATTAAACCGTTCCTCGATACAGATGTCGATCTCTGGAAAAAGGTCATCGACATCAATCTATACGGTCCGCTGAACATGCACCACGCGGTGCTTCCGGGCATGGTGAAGAACGGTGGTGGCCGCGTTGTCAATATCGCGTCCGACGCTGGTCGCGTCGGGTCATCGGGCGAGGCTGTCTATTCGGCCTGCAAGGGCGGCATCATATCGTTCACCAAGACTGTAGCGCGCGAACTTGCACGCAAAGGTATTCAATTGAACGCCGTCGCCCCCGGTCCGACCGATACGCCGCTGTTCGCACAGGTTGCCCAGGGCGAAGCTGGTGAAAAAATTGCCGAAGGTCTCAAGCGGGCAATTCCGATGAAGCGCCTGGCGCAGCCGACAGATTACCCTGGCATCATCTGCTTCCTGTCGTCGGATGACGCCGGATTCATCACCGGCCAGGTGATATCGGTTTCGGGCGGCTTGTCCATGCACGGTTAACCGCTGGTCGCAGCGCCTGTTACATGGCGCTGCGACCAAGCCGTGACAAGATATTTTACCTCCCCGACTGGCCGCGCTCACTGTGCGGTCTTTTTTTGAAGAAAGGTGATGAATGTTTCAGCCAGACTCTGACATTCAGCGTTCAAGCACGCTGACCGCTTTTCTGAAGGACTGGGGCATTGACAGTTACGAAGATCTCGCCCGCCGCACCAATGAGGACCCGGACTGGTTCTGGGGCCGGATCATCGACCACGTCGGCATTCGGATCGCGCGACCCTACACACGATTGCGGGACATCTCCGAAGGTTCAGAATCGGTCAGATGGGCCGTCGGAGGCACTTTGAATCTGACGGAAACCTGTCTTGACGCCCGAATTGCCGATGGCCTGGGCGAAAAAGTCGCGATCGACTGGATCGGCGAAGACGGAAGCCGCCGCCGCTGGACCTATTCCCAACTTGCCGCCGAAGCCGCCCGCGCCGCCTCGGCCCTTGACGCGCGCGGCGTAAAGCCCGGTCAGGCGGTGGGCATTTATATGCCGATGATCCCCGAAATCGAGGCCGCGCTGCTGGGTATTGCCCGACTGGGCGCGGTCGCGGTGCCGCTGTTTTCCGGCTTTGCGCCCCATGCCATCGTATCGCGCCTGAACGATGCCGGTGCCGTAGCGGTGCTGACAGCGGATGCCACACCCCGGCGAGGCAAGCCGGTCTGGATGGAGGCGGCGCTTGCCGAAGCCCTGACCGAGGTGCCTTCGGTGCACACCGTGGTCAGCCTGCGACGGTTCGGCGGCGCGGTGGCCGATCCGACCCGCGATCTCGACTGGACCGAAACCGTGGGCCCCGCCAGTCCGGATTTCGCCGCTGTTCCCGTCAAGGCCGAAGATCCCTTCCTTATCGCCTATACATCGGGCACCACCGGGCGGCCCAAAGGCGTCGTGCATACCCATTTGGGGGTGCAGGCCAAGGCCACGGCTGATTTCCTGCTTTGTCTCGACATGAAACAGGATGACCGGCACCTGTGGATGACCGACATGGGATGGGTCATGGGACCGCTCACCCTTTTGTCGGTGCTGCTGTCGGGTTCAACGCTGGTGCTTGCTGAAGGCGCACCATCGATGCCCGGCGATTCGTTCAGACTTTTGCGCCTTGCGTCCGAGATGAAGGTCACGCATCTCGGCGTGGCGCCAACCCTGGTACGGCAGTTCATGACGCAGGAGCTCGAGCCGCTGACAGACTACGACCTGTCGCCCCTGCGCATTGTCGCCTCGACCGGGGAACCCTGGACCGAGGACGCCTGGCGCTGGCAACTGGATCATATCTGCCGCCGCCGCGCGGTGCCGCTGAACATCTCGGGCGGGACCGAGTTGTTCGGTGCTATTCTGACATCGACCGTGCTGCACGAAATCAAGCCCGGCGGATTTTCCGCCCAGGCCCTGGGGGTCGGCGCGAAAGTGCTGCGCGAGGACGGCAGCGAAGCCGCGCCGGGCGAGGTGGGCGAACTGGTCGTTACCCAGCCGCCTCTGGGGCTGACCCCGGCCATTTGGGGCGACCGCGATCGCTACCTTGAAACCTACTGGTCCACCTTCCCCGGCCTCTGGCGGCACGGCGACTGGGTGCGCTACGATCCGGACGGGACATGGTTTATCCTGGGCCGGTCTGACGACACGCTGAACATCGCCGGTAAACGGATCGGCCCGCCCGAGATCGAGGCGGCCCTGACCGAGAGCGGAGAGGTGGTGGATGCCGCCGCCATCGCGGCACCTGACGACATCAAGGGTGTGGCCGTCGTCTGCGTCTGCGTGGCGGCACCGGATGTGTCGCTGGACGCGGACCTCGTGGACCGGCTCAAGGATCGGGTCGGAGAGATCGTCTCGAAACCCTTCCGCCCGCGCGAGATCCACTTTGTCGAGGCGCTGCCAAAGACGCGTAGTATGAAAACCATGCGCCGGGTCGTGCGCGCCGCCTTCCTCGGCGAAGATCCAGGCGATCTGTCGTCGATCAGCAACCCTGAAACCATTCAACCCATCGCAGACCTGCAAAAGGAAAAGCCATGATCACTGTATTCGGAGCCACGGGCACCACCGGCGCGCCTCTTGTCGACACGCTTCTGGCAAAGGGCGCTACCGTGCGCGCTGTCACCAGTGACCCGGCAAAGGTTGGCACGCTCAAGGCCAAGGGATGCGAGGCGGTCGCCGCGGATTTCACCGATCCCGCCGCGCTGGCGCGGGCCTGTGACAGGGCAGAAAAGATATACCTGGTCACGCCTGCCCATCTGGACATGCGCCAATGGAAGGCGAACGTGATCGAGGCGGCCAAGGTCGCGGGGGTGCGCCATGTCGTTGTGGCCACCGGGCTGGGTGCGTCACCCAAGGCGGGGCTGACCTTTGGCAAATGGCATTCCGACACCCAGGAACTCTTGAAGCAAAGCGGCCTTGACTGGACCTTCGTTCAGCCGACCTATTTCATGCAGAACCTGCTCTGGCAGGCCGGCAGCATTGCGAAGAATGCGGTGTACTACGATGATCTGGGCGGCCCCGTTGCCTGGATCGACGCCCGCGACATCGCGGATGTCGCCGCCGAGGCGCTGACCGCTCCGGGTTACGCAGGCAAGGGTCTTGGTCTGACCGGGCCCGAAGCGCTGACCGGAGATGATATCGCGGCCCTTCTGTCCGAGGTGACAGGGCGAAATGTCACCTGCGCGCCCCTGTCGGCCGAGGATACCAAGGCGTCCATGATCGCCGGCGGAATGCAGGACGAGGTCGCCGGGGCCATGGTCGAACTGGCGTCCATCGCGCCCAAGGGCTACCTTGCCGGTATCGAGACCACGGTCAGCGACGTGCTGGGGCGCCCTGCCCGCCGATTTGCTGATTTCGTTGCCCAGAACCGGGATGCTTTCGTCCAGTGACCTGACGGCGATTGTCGGGCTGACAGGCGTGGCCGGATAACGGGCGGCCGGGCGGGACTCTGCGTTCCCGCCTCGACCGCCCCAAGCCGCAGGGGCCGGTCACCGGTCCGTGGCCCTGGTTCAGCCCTGCCAGCGCAGTGTGACTTCGGCCAACCGCTTGCCATAGGCGCGCGCGGTGTCCAGATCGCCACCGGCCGGGAACTCTTCGGGCGCGCTGTCGGAGGGCGCGATTGCCAGAAGGCCGGAATAACCACCTGTCCAGTTCATCTTTTCCGGGCCGTCGGCCTTGGTATTCGGCGCCATCAGCCCGACGCCGCACCAGATCTGGCCATGCTGTTGCGACAGCGTGATGAAATACTGGATGGTCGAGAATTTGTCACCGTTGACTGTAGCCGAGGTGGTGAACCCACCGGCGATCTTGTCCTTCCAGTTCTGCGTGAACCAGGGCTTCGAGCTGGCATCGGCGAACTTCTTGAACTGCCACGCGGGGCCGCCCATGTAGGTCGGACTGCCATAGACGATGGCGTCGGCAGCATCCAGCGCCGCCCAGCCGGCTTCGTCAAGTTACCCATTTTCGGGCAGTTTCAGAATCTTGGCTTCGGTGCCTTCAACACTTCTGACCCCTTCGGCCACGGCGTTCGCTTGAACCTCCGTGTGCCCATACCCGCTGAAATAGACAATTGCGACACTCGTCATGTTTTCGGTCTCCTTCTCGGTTTGAAACGCAATGCTGACGGCTTGGGATTGACGGTTACAAAAAGAAAGCGGATAATTATTTTACACCAACGCGATGATCCGGACAATCATCGGCAGGGGAATTCCCATCTTCGGTGTAAGTCACCGGAATACATTAATATTATATCAGCACCGGACGGGCTCACGGGATGTTATGTTCATGACCTCACATCCATTGTGCGCCGGTGTATCAACTGGTTTCGGCTTTCTCGTCCCCGATCCATGTTTCGAGCACATGCCGCTGAACCTTGCCGCTGGTCGATCTGGGAAAGTCCTCGAACGCGATAAAGCGAAACTCGCGCGGCCGTTTGTAGCCTGCGAGGCTTTCGCGGCACAAATTCATCAGCGCCTCGGCATCCGGCCCGTCATTGCCGCAGGCGACAAAGGCCACCGGGCTTTCCCCCCATTTCGTGTCAAATGCCCGCACCACCGCAGCATCGACTACACCGGGGTGGGATAGAAGCACACGCTCGATTTCCGCAGGATAGACATTCTCGCCGCCGGTCTTTATCAAGTATTTGGCCCGGTCCACAAAGTCGACCGTGCCGTCCACATTGCGCCGGAAAAGGTCACCCATGTGGAAGAAGCCGTTGCGAAAGTCGCGGGCGTTGGTGTCGTCGGCGTTCCAGTACCCTGAAAACAACGTTGGGCCCCGCACTGCCATTTCGCCCGGCGTTCCATCGGGGACTTCGCGGTCGTCAGGATCGACCAGCCGAACCTCGCAAAATGCGCTGATGCGCTTGGAAAGCCGGTGCGGGGTAACACCCGGCGCAATCAGATCGGCGGTCCCCGGCGGCAGGCCGGTTTCGGTTGCCCCGAAGGAATTCAGATAGGGCGTGTCCAGAAGGCCCGTCAGTTCCGCGATTTGATGCGGCGGCACCAGATCGGCCATTGCGCCGCAAACCTTGATGCCCTTCACCGGCAGAGGGTTGGCGCGCCGGTCTGCGATAAAGGCGTCCAGCGCACCCGGCATCATCACGAACCAGCCGATCCTGTGGCGCGACAGCGCCTCGTTGATGACCGCAGGCTGCAAACCATCCACCATCACCACGGTCCCGCCCCGCAGGATTGTCGCCAGCGCATGATCGGTGGACGCCATGTGGAACATCGGTGCCCAGGCGATGAACCCGTCGCTGGGATCCAGCGCCAGTTGTGCCGCAAAAGCCATGGATCGGGCGATATGCGCGCGGTGGCTGATGAGCGCCCCCTTGGGCAGGCCCGTGGTCCCCGAGGTGTAAAGGATCGTCAGACCGGCCTCTGGATCGTCTACCATGGTTCCGGTGCGCGGGTCCGGTTCGACCCCGGCAATGGCCGTGTCCAGGTCTGGCCCGACGGTCAGACAGGGTGTCGCCGCGACGGCCCGATAGGCTTCTGAAAGATCCGGTTCGGCGACGGCGAGAACCGGCGCGACCAGATCGATGCAATGCCGCAGTTCATCGGGAGCAAGCCGCCAGTTCAGGCAAGCGACGATCGCGCCGATTCCCGCCGCAGCCAGTTCGACCTCCAGGTATTCAGACCGGTTGTGCGACAGGATCGCGATCCTGTCGCCGGGTGCCACGCCTCTTGCCAGAAAGACGGCAGCCAGACGATCGACGCGCCCCAGCAATTCGCCGTAGGTCAGTTTCTTGCTGCCGTCCTCAATGGCCAAAGCCCCGGCGCAGTCCTGTGCGCGGGTTCGAAAGATCGAATACAGATCAGCGCGCCCTGCACGGATGACGTCGGTCAGCATGGTTTCCTCCCTTGCCAGGGCTTCGGTTCAGAGACTTTGCGCCAGACGCACCCCTTCATCAATGGCGCGCAGAGCATCAAGTTCGGCGGCCTCCTTTGCCCCGCCGATCATCGTAACCGTGACACCGCGGGCGGCAAGCTCCTCTGCCAGGGCGCGTTCCGGCTCCTGGCCGGTGCATAGCACAATCGTATCGGCCGAGATGATCATTGGGCTTTCGTCCGTGAGGATATGCAGCCCCGCGTCGTCGATGCGGTCATAGGTCACCCCGCCCATCGCCTCGACCCCGTGTTTGCGCAGCGCGTTGCGCAGAATCCACCCTGTTGAAACTCCAAGCCCCGCGCCCGGTTTTGCTGTCTTGCGCTGAAGCATAACGACTTTGCGTCGCGACGGTTTCGGTGCCAATGGATCGCCAGCCAGGGCGCCCGGGGTGGCAAACTCGGGGTCCACGCCCCATGTTTCGCAAAAGGCGTCTGTGTTGGCGGCCTCGGCGGGTTCGGTCACCAGGAATTCGGCCACATCATGGCCAATGCCACCGGCCCCCATCACCACGACACGGTCGCCCGCCTCGCGGTCGCCGGACAGGATTTCCGCATAAGTCGCGACGCTGGGATGGTCGATACCCGGCAGGTCGGGAATACGCGGCGTGACCCCTGTGGCGATAACCACATGGTCGAAACCGTCAAGATCGTTCACGTCGGCCCGCTGCCCCAGCCGCTGTTTGGCCCCGTGCTTTCTCAGCTGACCGGCATAATACCGCAGGGTTTCGTCGAATTCGTCCTTGCCCGGCGCCGCGCGGGCCAGATTCAGCTGGCCGCCCAGTTTGTTCTGCGCTTCGAACAGCGTGACATCGTGGCCCAGCCGCGCCGCCTCGGCCGCCGTGGCCAGGCCCGCCGCGCCGCCGCCAACCACAGCCACTTTCTGCGGCGCGTCAGTTGGCGTGTCCCGAAATTCGGTTTCACGCCCGGCGCGTGGGTTGACCAGACACCCGACAGGCCGGTCCGAAAAGATGAAATCCAGACAGGCCTGGTTGCAGGCGATGCAGGTGTTGATTTCGTCCGCGCGGCCGTCGCGCGCCTTTTTCACGAAATGCGGGTCGGCCAGAAACGGGCGCGCCATCGAGATCATGTCTGCATCGCCAGAGGCAAGGATGTCTTCGGCAAGCTCGGGCGTATTGATTCGGTTCGAGGCGACCACCGGAATCGATACCGCCGCTTTCACGTTGGCCGCTGCCTTGCGCCAGGCGCCGCGCGGCACCGGATAGGCGATGGTCGGCACGCGCGCCTCGTGCCAGCCGATGCCGGTGTTCAGAATATCCGCGCCTGCCGCCTCGATCTTGCGCGCCAGTGCGGCGATTTCATCGGCGGGCGCGCCGCCCTCGACCAGATCGGCGGCGGAAATCCGGTAGATGACCAGAAAGTCGGGCCCGCAGCGTTCACGCACCGTGCGCACGATCTCGACCGGGAATCGATGGCGCTTCTCGGCGCTTCCGCCCCAGTCGTCTTCGCGCTTGTTGGTGTGGGTAACGGTGAATTCGTTAATCAGGTATCCCTCGGACCCCATGATTTCGACGCCATCGAACCCGGCCGCCTGCGCGTTGGCGGCTGCCGCGGCGAAATCCTCGATGGTGCGGCGGATGTCAGCATCGGACATTTCACGCGGGACGAAACGGTTGATCGGTGCACGGATCGGCGACGGGGCCACACAACCTTCGATTTTTGCATAGCGCCCGGCGTGGAGGAGTTGCGCGCAGATCAGGCTGCCTTCGGCCTGCACCGCCTCGCAGATCGGGCGCAGGCTGCGCGCCTCTTCCGGGTCGTCGATTCGCGGACCTTCGGGATCGAATATGCCCTCGGCATTGGGGGAAAACCCGCCGGTGACCAGAATCGCCGCCTCCCCCCGCGCCCGCTCAGAATAAAAGGCGATCTGTTTGGCTATGCCGTCAGGCTCGGTTTCCAACCGCGTGTGCATCGACCCCATGATGACACGGTTTCGCAATGTATGCTGGCCTGCGCGGATCGGCGAGAGCATGGTCCCGAAGCTCTCCGTTGGCTTATTTTCCATTGTGGGCATCCTCCTCAAAACTATGCTTGATCTGTATTCTAACAAATGTTAGATTTTTGGAAAGATAAATTTCGGTCATTGGGAGGAGCACCGATGCATTTCCAGCCAACAGACGATCAGAAGGCTTTTCGCGAAACCGCGAAGCGCTTCGCAACTGAAAAGCTTGCGCCCACATATCAGGAGCGCGCAAGCGGCCATACCTTTGATCGTGCGCTGATCAAGGAGATGGGCGCACTCGGTCTGATCGGGGCCGATCTGCCGGAAGAATTCGGCGGACTGGGTGAAAGCTCTGTCGCGTCAGGGCTGATCGTCGAAGAGATCGCCTATGCTGATTTCAACGCAAGTTACGTGCAGCTTCTCGGCTCTCTCATGGGCGGAATGGTTGCCAAGCATGCCTCCCGCGACATCGCGGCGAAATGGGTGCCCAAGGTTGTTTCGGGTGATGCCGTCATTGGTCTGGGTCTGACAGAGCCGCGCGGCGGATCGGACGCGGCGAACCTGATTCTGAAGGCCGAGAAATCCGGAAACGGTTGGCGGCTGAACGGTGAAAAGACATCCATGAGTTTTGCCAGTCAGGCCGATGCGGCGGTCGTCTTTGCCCGCACCGGCGATCCTAACGGTGGCTCACGCGGGGTCAGCGCCTTTTTTGTCGATCTGAACCAGGACGGCATCAAGCGCACGCATTTTGACGACATCGGCACCAAGCCCGTCGGGCGTGGGTCGGTGTTCTTTGACGACGTCTTCGTGCCGGCCGAAAACATGATGGCCGAACAGGATCGCGCCTTCGGAACGATCATGGCCGGGTTTGATTATTCGCGCGCACTGATCGGGCTGGAGTGCCTGGGTGCCGCGCAAGCGTCGGTGGATGAAACCTGGGCCTATGTCCAGGAACGCGAAGCCTTTGGTGCGCCGATTGTGCAGTATCAGGGCGTCAGTTTCCCGCTGGCCGAAGCCGAAACTCAACTGACCATGATGCGCCAGCTTTGCTATTACACGCTGGACCTGCGCGACCGTGGTCTGCCGCATACGTCCGAGGCGGCCATGTGCAAATGGTACCTGCCCAAAACCGCCTGCGAGATCCTGCACCAGTGCCTGATCCTGCACGGACATTACGGCTATACCACCGACCTGCCTCACCACCAGCGCTATAACGATGTGCTTGGTCTGCAGATCGGTGACGGCACCGCGCAGATCCAGAAGCTGGTGATTGCCCGCGAGAAGGTCGGACGGATGGCGCTGCAATATGACAAGAAGGCGACGGGAGCTCAGAAATGAGCAATCCCATTATCGTCACGACCGAGGGCAACACCGGCATCATCGAGCTGGCCCGCCCCGAGAAATTCAATTGCCTGTCACTTGACGTGCATGAGCGCATATCTGCCGCGCGTTCGGAATTCGAGGCGAACCCGGATATCCGGGCGATCCTCATCCGGGCACAGGGCAAGAACTTTTGCACCGGTGCCGATCTGGTGGAAGTGAAAGGTAAATTGAACGATCCCGCCGCGCTGGATCACTTCATCGCCTTTGGCATGGAAAACCTGCGTGCGCTCGAAACCTCCTCCCTCCCTGTCGTGGTGGCAGTGCAGGGGTTGTGTCTGGCCGGCGGGATCGAACTGATGTTGGCTTGCGATGTGTGTTTCGCCGCCGAAACCGCTCAGTTTGGCGATCAGCATGCACAATTCGGACTGATTCCCGGTTGGGGCGGCTCGCAGCGGCTAACGCGGTTGATGGGGCAGCGCCGGGCGCTCGACCTGATGTTCTCAGCCCGCTGGCTTGCGGCGGGCGCGGCCAAAGAGGCCGGTCTGGTCAACTATATCGTGCCGGATGCGGATCTGCATCAGGCCGCGTTGGAATACTGTCAGAAAATCACCACCCGCTCGCGTCCCGGTATCGCCGAGATGAAGCGGCTGGCGCGGGAAGGCACGGACCTGGGCATCGACCAGCAAATGCGGCTGGAACGTGACGCCGCCGTGCGCGCGCTGCCCAGTGATGACGTCGCCGAAGGGCTCGACGCGTTCGAGAACCGGCGCACCCCTGAATTCAAGGCCTGAGGACGAAACATGGAATTCACTTTGAACGACGAACAGCGCCAGATTTACGAATACGGCGGTCAGTTGGCGCAGAAATACGACAATGCGTATTGGCTCGACCACGCCCGCAGGCATGAGTTCCCGCACGAGATGTTCAAACAGATTGCTGACGATGGTTTTCTGGGCATCATGGTGCCCGAGGAATACGGCGGCGCCGGCCTTGGCATGACCGAAATGGCGTTGTTCATGGAGGGCACCGCCAATCACGGCATACCGCTTCTGATGATGGTGGTCGGGCCGACCATGTCGCTGGCCCATATCGCCAGCCACGGGAGCGAATTCCACAAGAAGGAGCTGCTGCCGGCTGCCTGCCGCGGTGATATCCAGTTCTGTTTCGCGATCACCGAACCGGGTGCCGGGTCGAACACGATGAAGGCCACCACGCTGGCTAAGCGTCGGGGCAACCGGTTCAGCCTGTCGGGCGAAAAGACCTTTATCACCGGCGCCGAGGTGTCGGACTATTGTCTGGTGGTGGCGCGCACCAAGCCGCACACAGAAGTCAGCCGCAAGACCGACGGCTTTACCCTGTTCGCCGTAGATCTGAAGAAAAAAGGCGTCGACAAGCAGCGGGTGAAGATCTCGATCCCCCTGCCCGAAGAACAGTGGACCTTGTTTTTCGACGAGGTGGATCTGGGCCCCGAGGATGTGGTCGGCGAGGTGGACGAAGGGTTCTCGATCCTGTTCGACAGTCTCAACCCCGAACGCATCATCCTGGCCGCTTTGTGCTGCGGCATCGGCCGCTTCGCGCTGAACAAGGGCGTGGCCTATGCCTCCGAGCGCAATGTTTTCGGCCAACCCATCGGTGCACACCAGGGCGTGCAGCACCCGATGGCCAAGGCGCACACAGCGGTCGAGATGGCCAGCCTGATGACCCGTCGCGCGGCCTGGGAATTCGACAACAAGCTGCCCGCGGGGGCCTCGTCGAATATGGCCAAGTATGCCGCCGCCGAAGCTGGGATCGAAGCGGTGGACGCCGCGCTGCAGGCGCATGGCGGATCGGGTTTCACCGAGGATACGGGACTTTACGAGATGTATCCGCTGGTGCGCCTGTTGCGTACGGCACCCGTGAACCGCGAGCTGTGCCTCAGCTTCATCGGCGAAAAGGTCATGGGTCTGCCGCGGTCCTATTGATCGCCCGGTCCGGAACGGAGGACAATATGCAATTTGGAATGCGCTTCCGGCGGGAGGATGCCGCCGATAAGGTAAACGATCGTTTCTGGCACGAAATCGAGGGCACGCCGCTTGACGAAGTGCGCCGCATTCAGGAAGAGCGACTGCGTGCGCAGATGGCCTATCTCAAGACGAACTCGACCTTCTATCAGGAAAAGTTAGCCGAAGCGGGCGTGGAGTTCGACGATATTCGCACCATCGAAGACCTGCAAAAGCTGCCCTATACTTACAAGACCGAGATCCGCGAAAGCCTGGCCGCCGAGCCGCCGTTTGGCAAACACCGCGCCGCGCCGATGGCCGACATCATTCAGATGCAGGCCTCGTCGGGCACCACCGGCAGCCCCTCATATGTTGCCCTTACCGAATCCGACGCCGAAATGTGGCACGAGATGACAGCGCGCTGCTTCTTTGCCAATGGCGTGCGCCCCGGCGACATGGTGTTGCACGCGTTTTCGCTGGCCAAGGGCTTTGTCGGCGGCATCCCCGTGATGCAGGGATTGCAGTACATGGGCACAATCGATGTGCCGGTGGGGGCGGATGGCGGTGCGGAGCGGCTGCTGCGCGCTTGCGCCGACACGCGTCCGCGCTGCATCGTCGGCGCGCCGAACTTCGTGCTGCACCTGGCGGAAAACGCGCCAGAGGTGCTGGGATGCAAGGCCAGTGAGCTGGGAGTGGAACAGGTGATCGTCGGAGGAGAGCCCGGTGGTGGCATCCCGGCAATTCGCGCCAAGATCGAAGCGGCCTGGGGTGCGAAATGCACCGAAATGCTGGGTGGCACCGATCTGGGTGTGACCTACTGGGCCGAATGCGACGCCCAGTCGGGGATGCACATGGTCAACATGGACTATATCATCACTGAATTGCTCGACCCCGAGAGCGGCGACATCATCCCTTGGAAAAAAGGCGCCGAGGGCGAGATGATCTATACCGCGATTGGCCGTCAGGCGAGCCCGGTGGTGCGTTTCCGGTCCGGCGACTATATCGAGGTGATCGACACCGAATGTTCCTGCGGGCGTACCGGACCCAAGATCCGCTGCACCGGCCGGACCGACGACATGCTGATCGTGCGCGGGGCCAATGTGTTCCCGTCGGCCATCAACAGCGTGATCACCGAGATGGTGCCGGACACTAACGGCGTCATGCGCATCGTGGCCGATTTCGAAGGTCATACCACGCAGGGCGCGCTGAAAGTGATCGTCGAACGCGGACCCGACCGCGATACCGCGGACGATGCTGCCCTCAAGAAGAAAATCGAACAGCGCCTGCGCGATGCCCTGGTCTTCAAGGCCGACGTTCACCTGGTCGCGCCCGACACTTTTGAAAAACCCGGCGCCGCCAAGGTTGCCTTTGTTCTGAGAGAATATCCCGACCTGCCATGACAAAAATGATATCCCTGCTCGATACCGGGTCAGATGACTTCCGGCAAAACGATACACAGTATCGCGACAAAGTCGGCGAGCTGCATGCCCTTCGCTTGCAACAACGTGTCGGTGGCCCTGAAAAGGCCCGCGAACGGCACGTGTCGAAAGGCAAGATCCTGCCGCGCGAACGCGTCGAACGGCTGATCGATCCGGGCACCCCCTTTCTGGAAGTCGGGGAGCTTGCCGGGCTGAACAAATATGATGGTGTACCGCCGGGGGCGGGCATCATCACTGGCATCGGCGTGATCGAGGGCCGCCAGTGCATGATCATCGCCAATGATGCCACCGTGAAGGGCGGCACCTATTTCGGCATGACCTGCCGCAAGCACGTGCGCGCCCAGAAGATCGCGTGGAAGAACCGCCTTCCGGTGATCACGCTGGTCGATTCCGGCGGCGCGTTTCTGCCGGATCAGGAGAACATTTTCCCCGATGAGGGGCAGTTCGGATCGATCTTTCACCAGCAGATCGGCATGTCCGGTGACGGTGTGCCGCAGATCGCGGTGGTCATGGGCCCCTGCACTGCGGGTGGTGCCTATATCCCGGCGCTCTGCGACGAGGTGGTGATCGTGCGCGGTCAGGGCTTTATGTATCTGGGCGGACCGGAACTGACCTTTGCTGCCACCGGCGAAAAGGTGGATGCCGAAGAACTTGGCGGCGGCAAGATGCACTCGTCCGTGTCGGGTGTGACCGACCATCTTGCCGAGGATGACGCCCACGCGCTGGCCATCACCCGCGAGATCGTCAGCCATCTGGGCGAAAAACCCCTGCCCCGCAAGACGCCCAAGACGCCGCGCGCGCCCGCCTATCCGGTCGAGGAAATCTACGGCATCGTCAGCCGCGACCCCAAGGTGCCAACCGACAACCGCGAGATTGTCGCACGGCTGGTGGATGACAGCGATTTCCACGAGTTCAAGCCGCTTTATGGTGACACGATCATGACCGGCTGGGGCCGGATCCACGGCCACGAAGTGGGCATTCTCGCCAATACCGGCGTGCTGTTCGTCGAGGCCGCGTTGAAGGCGACGCATTTCATCAACCTCTGCGTACAGCGCGACATTCCACTGCTGTTTCTGGCGGATGTGAACGGCTTCATGGTTGGCCGCGAGGTCGAACAGATGGGCATCGCCAAGGCGGGTGCCAAGATGATCACGGCCATGTCTTCGGCCCGGGTGCCAAAGTTTACCATCATCACCGGCGGCTCTTACGGGGCGGGATACCTGGCAATGCTGGGCCGCCCGTTCCAGCCGGACGCAATGTTCGCCTGGCCAACAGGACGGTCCGCGATCATGGGGCCGGAACAGGCCGCCAGCGTGCTGGCGCAGGTCCGCGCACAGATCAACGAACGCGAAGGCAAAAGCTGGACCCCCGAAGAGGAGGAAGCCTTCAAGGCGCCCATCCGCAAGGAATACGAGGATTTTCAAGGTGCTTACAATTTTGCCTCTAACCTCTGGATCGACAGCGTGATCGAGCCTTGTGAAACCCGCGATGTCATGGCGCTCATGCTGGATGTGACCTCGCGCAGACCCAAGGCCGAAACCAATTTCGGCGTGTTCAGGATGTGAGGAGCGAATCATGAAAATCAAAACGCTTCTAATCGCCAATCGCGGCGAAATTGCCTGCCGGATCGCGCGCACCGCGCGGGCCAGCGGTATCACCCCTGTTGGCGTGCATTCCGAAGCCGACGCCAATGCCCTACATGTCCGCGAGATCGGGCAATCAGTCTGCATCGGTGCCGGACCGGCGTCCGAGAGCTATCTGAAGATCGACGCGGTGATTGCCGCCGCGAAATCGGTCGGCGCGGATGCGATCCATCCCGGTTATGGCTTTCTGGCCGAGAACTCTGATTTTGCCCGTGCGGTCGAGGCCGCCAGCATGGTCTTCATGGGGCCGACCCCGGACACGCTTGACCGTTTCGGCGACAAGGCCAGCGCCAAAGAGGCTGCCGTGGCCGCCGGCGTCCCGGTTATTTCGGGTGCCGAAGGCGCGTGGTCCGATCCGCAAGAGATTGCCGATGAAGTCCGCGCAATGGGCCTGCCCGTTCTGCTCAAGGCCGTCGGCGGCGGTGGCGGGCGCGGCCAGCGGCTTGTCACCGATGAGGCCACCCTTGTGGAAGACATCGAAGGCGCCCTTCGCGAGGCGAAATCCACCTTTGGCTCCGAAGGGCTGTTGCTGGAACGTTTCCTGCCAGAAGCGCGCCATGTCGAAGTGCAGATCGCGGGTGATGGCAAGGGGCACGTGGTGCACCTGTTCGAACGTGACTGCACGCTTCAGCGCCGTCACCAGAAGGTTATCGAAGAGGCTCCGGCTTGGGGCTTGCCCCGTGCGCTGCTGGACGAGATCGCGCATGACGCGGTGCGCCTGGGTGAAACGCTTGACTATCGCGGCCTCGGCACGGTGGAGTTTCTGGTCGCGGGCGAGGATTACTTCTTTCTTGAGGTGAACCCCCGCATCCAGGTGGAACACCCCGTCACCGAGGCGATCACCGGCCTGGATCTGGTTGCTCTGCACCTGCGCATTGCCGAAGGCGCAGGCCTTGGTCTGGTGCAGGATGATCTGGCGATCAATGGCCACGCGGTCGAGGCGCGGCTTTACGCCGAAGATCCGGCGATGCAGTTCGCCCCCTCAACCGGCACCTTGACCACGCTCAGCCTGCCGGAAGGTTTGCGCATCGACAGCGGTGTCGAAGAAGGCGACGCAGTGACGCCCTTCTATGATCCGATGATCGCCAAACTGATTGTGCATGCACCCGACCGGGAAACCGCCTTGGCGCGGCTGGCGACAGCCTTGGACCACGTCGCGGTTGAGGGTGTGCAAACCAATCGCGCCTTCCTGACGGCGTTGGTGCGGAACCCGGAATTCGAACGGATGCAGGTTCACACGCGCTGGATCGACGGCAGGCTGGACGAACTGACACAGGCAGCCCCCCTTGTCCGTCCCGATCTGTGGAAGGCGGCAGCCGCCATTCTCTTCGTGGCCAAGTCGCGTGGCGGTACTGATGCCAATCCCTGGACCAACCGTGACTCCTTTACCGGCTGGCGGCTTGGCCTGGGCGGTGATGCGATCGAAGCGGGGCCGAGTGTGACGCTCACCGATTCAGACGATGAATCCGAGGAATTGCGCATCGGACCTGTCAAACCGGGTGCCAAATACACCGTCCATTCGGAAAACGGCGAAGCGCTGACACTGTCCGCCCGTGAAATCACGCCGGGCCGCTGGCGCCTGAGTGAAGGCGACACCGTCCACCTGATCGAAGCACGTCTGAGCGCCGGCGTGATCGAACTGGACACGCCCGAAGGCCGCCTGGTCTTCCGTCCGGCCGCGCCCCTCGCCTTTGCTGGCGGTGATGCGGTGGCAGATCGCGCCGTGACCTCTCCGCTGACAGGGATGATTGTCGAAATCAAGGTCGCCGAAGGCCAGGCTGTCGCAGAGGGTGACGTGGTTGCGGTGATGGAATCGATGAAACTTGAAATCTCGATCCGGGCGGCTGCAGCCGGGATCGCCAGCAACATTTCCGTCTCGAATGGGGACATGGTCGATCGCGGCCAGGTCATCGCCGAGATTCTACCGTCCGAGGAGTGATGACATGAGCGACTTTCCCAAATTCGTCGAATTTCGAGAAGAAGGCCCGCGTGAGGGATTTCAGATCGAAAAAAAGATCTATCCGATCGAAGAACGGATCGAACTGATCGACATGCTCAGCGAAACCGGTCTGAAGCGCATTCAGGTCGGTAGCTTTGTCAGCCCGAAATATGTGCCGCAGATGGCAGACACCGGGGAGTTGTTCCAGCGTATCAAGCGCAAGCCGGGCGTGAATTACACGTCGCTGTGGCTGAACGACAAAGGGTTTCGCAAGGCCCTGACGGCGCATGAGGTCGATATCGACCCGCGCCTGCTGTTCTATCCTTCCGAGGCATTTGCCCAATCGAACAACAATTGTTCGTCCGCAGACATGCGGGAAAAACAACGCGACTGGGTTCGTCTTTACAAGGAAGAGGGATATACGGTCGACGCGGCCTATGTGATGACCGCCTTCGGCTGCAACCTCGAAGGCCCCATCCCGCAAGAACGCATTCTGGACGATTTCCGCTTCATTCTTCAGCTTTGCGAAGAAGAGGACATCCCCGTGCCAATCCTTGTGATCGCCGACACCATGGGCTGGGGAAACCCCGAGGCGGTCAAACGCATGATCGACGCCCTGCGCGAAATGGCGCCCGAGGCGCGCATCGGTATGCATATCCACGACACGCGGGGGCTTGGGATCGCCAATCTCCATGCCGCCCTGTCGATGGGTGTGGACATGTTCGAAAGCTCGGTCGCCGGTCTTGGCGGTTGTCCTTTCGCGGGCCACGGCCACGCCCGCGCCGCAGGAAATGTCTGCACTGAGGATGCGGTGTTCCTGTGTCACGAGCTCGGCATCGAAACCGGCATTGATCTGGACAAGCTGATCGCAGCGGCGGCCAAGGCGGAAGAGATCATCGGCGTACCGCTCATGGGCCGGGTCATGCATACCGGCGGCCTGGACAAATATCGCAAGGCAAGCTGAGGGAGATGAGAATGTCAAAGGCACTTGATGGAAAGGTTGTTCTGGTCACCGGGGCCGGGGGCGGGATCGGGTGTGACATCGCCTTGATGGCAGCCTCCGAAGGCGCTGCCGTTGTGGTCAATGATCTGGGCGCGTCACTGAAGGGCACCGGACAGACGGAAACTGCGGCGCAGAAAGTCGTTGAAGAAATCAAGGCCGCCGGGGGCGACGCCATTGCCGATGGCGGCAACGTCACCGACCCCGACGCCGCCCGCGCGATGATCGAGGCCGGTGTCAAGGAATTCGGCCGCATCGACGCGGTGGTGAACAACGCCGGCATCCTGCGTGACGGGTTCTTCCACAAGATGACATACGAGGATTTCGACGCGGTGGTGAAGGTCCACCTGTACGGCGCCTTCAATACCAGCCGCGCGGCGGCCGATTATTTCCGCGAACAGGAGGGCGGTGCTTTGGTGCACATGACCTCGACCTCGGGGCTGATCGGCAATCTGGCGCAGGCGAACTATTCGGCCGCAAAGCTGGGCATCGCGGCCTTCTCGAAATCGGTCGCGCTCGACCTGAAACGTTGGAACGTGCGTTCGAACTGCATCGCGCCCTTCGCCTGGAGCCGGATGATCTCGTCTATCAAGACAGACACCCCGGAACAGGTGGCGCGTGTCGAGAAGATCAAGGAAATGACACCGGCCAAGGTCGCGCCAATGGCCTGTTTTCTGATGAGCGACCGCGCGTCTGACGTTTCCGGTCAAATCTTTGCGGTTCGCAAAAACGAGATCTTCCTTTTCAATCAGCCCCGCCCCGTGCGGTCGGTCCATTCCGGTGATGGCTGGACCGCCGATGAAATCGCCGAGCGCGCCATTCCCGCGCTCAAATCACAGTTCACGCCGCTCGAAGTTTCGGCGGATGTCTTTTCATGGGATCCGGTCTAATGAAAAAACGCAAAGAAAAAATCAGCTCCGATATTGCCTGGAGCACCTCTGACAAGATCAGCGTGCGTGGCCTCGACCTGCCGAACGAGATCCTCGGGCACATGAACCTCGGCGATCTGGCGTTCCTGCAGTTGACGGGACGGAAAGCCACGCCCGAGGAAAGCCGGGTGTTCAACGCCGTCGTCATTACCCTTGTCGAACATGGCATCACGCCTTCGGCTCTGGCGGCGCGGATGACTTACATGGGTGCGCCGGAATCGCTTCAGGCGGCCGTTGCGGCCGGGCTGTGTGGGCTTGGCACCGTCTTTGTCGGTTCGATGGAGGGTTCCTCGAAAATGCTTTACGAGGCGCTGCCGCAGGACAAGTTGGGCACCGGTGTCGATCTGGATGCGCTTGCCGTCGAAACAGTTGAAAAATTCCGCGCCCGCAAGGCCATCGTGCCGGGGCTTGGCCATCCGGTGCACAAGCCCGTCGATCCGCGCACGCCGCGCCTGTTCCAGATCGCCGCCGAAAACGGAAAATCCGGTGAATACATCGCGTTGATCCAGAAAATTCAGGCCGTCGCCGAAGAAAAATCGGGCAAGATGCTGCCGATCAACGCCACTGGTGCGATCGGTGCAATCTGCTGTGAATTCGGCTTCCCCTGGAAGATCGTGCGCGGCTTTGGCGTCATGGCGCGTGCCATCGGTCTGGTCGGTCATATCCTCGAAGAGAGCGAAAACCCGATTTCCTATGAGCTGTGGCAGCGCGCCGAACAGGAAATTCTTGAAACGTCGGGACCGGGAGCGAAGTAACCAATGCAGACGTCAGCCCCAGACACTCACACCGATCTGCGCGACGCCTTGCGCGCACTTTGCGCGCAGTTTCCGCCAGAATATCATCGCAAGTTCGGCGAAAACGAAACCTACCCCGAGGAATTCGTCGATGCGCTGACCCGCGAGGGCTGGCTCGCGGCGATGATCCCCGAGGAATACGGTGGCTCGGGACTGGGCTTGACGGAAGCCTCGATCATCATGGAAGAGGTGAACCGCTGCGGTGGCAACGCGGGTCATTGCCACGGGCAGATGTATAATATGGGCACGCTGCTGCGGCACGGGTCGGACGCGCAAAAGCAGAAATACCTGCCCAGTATTGCCAGCGGCGAGTTGCGCCTACAATCCATGGCCGTGACCGAACCGACAACCGGAACTGACACCACCAAACTGAAGACCACCGCGGTCAAGAAGGGTGACCGGTATGAGATCAATGGCCAGAAGGTCTGGATCAGCCGCATCCAGCATTCTGACCTGATGATCCTTCTGGCACGCACCACGCCTCTGAACGAGGTCAAGAAAAAGTCGCAGGGCCTGTCGATCTTTATGGTCGATCTGAAAGAGGCAATCGGCAACGGCATGGAGGTCCGCCCCATCGCCAATATGCCCGGCCACGAAACCAATGAAGTGTTTTTCGACAACCTGGAAATCCCCGCTGAAAACCTGATCGGGACCGAAGGGCGCGGGTTTTACCATATTCTTGACGGGCTGAACGCCGAACGGACCCTGATTGCAGCGGAATGTATCGGTGATGGATACTGGTTCGTTGACAAGGCCCGCGCCTATGCCGGCGACCGCGTGGTCTTTGACCGTCCTATAGGCCAGAACCAGGGCGTGCAATTCCCCATCGCCAGGTCCTATGTGAACATCGAGGCCGCCAATCTGATGCGCTTTGAGGCCTGCAGACGTTTCGATGCCGGGCTGGATTGTGGGGCGCAGGCGAATATGGCCAAGCTGCTGGCTTCGGAAGCCAGCTGGGAAGCGGCCAATGCCTGCATCCAGACCCATGGCGGCTTCGGTTTCGCGCGGGAATACGATGTCGAGCGCAAGTTCCGCGAGGCCCGACTGTATCAGGTGGCCCCGATCTCGACCAACCTGATCCTGTCCTATGTCGGCGAGCATATCCTCGGCATGCCGCGATCCTTCTGAGTTCGCGACCATGAGTGAGATCGACCTAGACGCGCTTGCGCCCTGGCTGGGACGCACCGAAACCAGTGAAGATGTTCTGACGCAGGGGCTGATCGACAAATTCCGTGCCACATTCGGCCCGCACCTTTGGGGCGGAGCGGGTGATGTTCCGCTGGGAATTCATTGGTGTATTGCCCTTGATACCGTGCCAGCTGCCGCCCTGTCAGAAGATGGCCATGCCGCAAGGGGTGGATTTCTGCCCCCGGTACCGCTGCCCGCCCGCATGTGGGCCGGCGGCGATGTTACACATATCGCGCCGCTGACGATCGGTGAAACCTTCACCCGCCGCTCGTCGATCGGGGATATAACGGCCAAGCAGGGCCGCAGCGGAGCGTTGGTCTTTGTGACCATCGAACACGAGTATTTTAGCGGCAACCGGCTTTGTATCCGGGAACAGCAGTCGATTGTCTTTCGTAAGATCACCGCGCCCCGCCCGGTGAAGAGCGCACCCGGCGCGGGCGACCCCGCCACGCTCAGATCGAGCCTGACTCCGGATCCTGTGCTGCTGTTTCGCTATTCGGCGCTGACGTTCAATGCCCATCGCATCCACTATGACCATGTCTACGCCACCGAAGCCGAAGCCTATTCCGGGCTTGTTGTGCATGGCCCATTGCAGGCGACGCTGCTTCTGAACCTGGCGGCGAATGCGTTGAAGACGTCGCCCCACCGGTTTTCTTTCCGCGGACTCGCACCGCTGACCCTGCCCTGCGAATTGCAATTGCACAATGAAGGGACCGGTGCCTCCGGGACAGTCTGGTGTCAGGATCAAAAAGGTCTTCGAAGCTTTTCCGCAGAGTACGCGGCTGTCTGATCGGTTTTCTTCGGTAGCGAATTCAGTTGTTGACTAAATTTTCTAACATCTGTTAGATTGTGCGGGGAAACTTGGTAAACAGCCCAGGCAAACCTCTGAACAAAGAGGTGGGAGGAGAAACGATGCGAGGAAAACTCGTTCTCAACGGACAACCCTACGGTAGGGCTGTGCGCGACTCCATGACGTGTCGGGAAAAGACACGGGCTGCATCATGACTACGAATGGCGGGATCGTCTCAGCGCCGCTTGCGGTGCGTGGTGCAACTTTGAAATTTGGCGGTGTGACGGCGCTCGACGATGTGAGCATCTCTGTAAACGACGATGAATTGCTTGCGATCATCGGCCCGAACGGTGCCGGAAAAACATCACTTCTGAACGTTACTGCGGGCTTCTACCGTCCGCAGAAAGGCCGTGTCGAATTGTCTGGTCAGGACGTGACCGGCCTGCGTGTTGACCAGATCGCCCGGCGCGGTTTGGCGCGGACGTTTCAGGGCACCCATCTTTTTGCCGGGCAGACCGTGGTGGAAAACATCATGATCGGCCGTCACATGCTGATGAAATCGAATGTGATCCAGGCCTTTTTCCAATTCGGTCCCGTGATGCGCGAGGAATCGGAACATCGCGAAGCCGCTGAAGAGATCATCGACTTTCTGGAGATCGAGGCAATCCGCAACCGGCCCGTGGGCACGTTGGGGTACGGGCTGCGCAAACGTGTCGATCTGGGCCGTGCATTGGCGCAGGAACCGTCGATCCTGCTGATGGATGAACCGATGGCCGGTATGAACTCGGAAGAGAAAGAAGACCTCGCGCGCTTCATTCTCGATGTGCGGGAAGCGCGCAAGATTCCGGTGGTTCTGGTCGAGCACGACATGGGCGTGGTTATGGACCTTGCCGACCGGATTGTGGTGTTGGATTTCGGGCGGGTGATCGCCGAAGGCACCCCGGAAGAAATCCAGAAGGACCCGGCTGTGATCAAGGCATATCTGGGGTAGCGGGATGGTCAAACAAAGAACAGCAATGGTCTATTCAGACCCGGCAGTGACACATAGCGAAACCCTGCCACAGGTGTTGCTCGCGCGTGCAATCTCCTCGCCGAACGACCTCGCCGAACGCCACAAGCGCCTTGGTATCTGGCGTGAATTCACCTGGGCCGATGTGCTTGACAGGGTTCGTGCCCTGGCTCTCGGGCTGGAGAACCTGGGCCTGTCGGCGGGCGATTCCGTCATGATGATCGGCGAAAACGAACCCGAACATTTCTGGGCTGAATACGCCGTCCAGTCATTGGGCGGCAAAGTCCTGTCCGTCTATCCGGATCAGAACGCCGAAGAGATTCTGTATCTGGCCGAAGACTCGCAAACGCGGATTTTTCTGGCGCAGGATCAGGAGCAAGTCGATAAATGCATCGAGATCGCGGGCAAATACCCGGGTGCCCTGGCGATCGTTTACTGGGATGATTCCGGCCTCTGGGGCTATGATCATCCCCTGTTGCATTCCTTTGAAAGTGTGAGCGCGGCTGGACGTCAGATCCACGCCAAAGAGCCTGCCAGATTTGAAGAACACGTCAAACGCGGGCGGGCGGACGATACCGCCTTGCTGTCCTATACCTCCGGGACCACGGGAAAACCCAAGGGCGTTGTCATCAGCCATCGTTACCTGTTCGACAACTGCTCGCGGGTGATGGGGGCAATCGAAATCGCGCCAGGCACGGAATACCTGACCTACATTTCCCCCGCCTGGGTCACGGAACAGATTTTCGGCCTGTCGATCGGTTTGATCGCGCCCATGGTCGTCAATTTCCCCGAAGGCCCCGAAGACGTGCTGACCAACATTCGCGAACTGGCGGTTGACGCGCTGGTGTTCAGCCCGCGCCAGTGGGAGAACCTCGCCTCTATCGTCCAGGCCCGGATGTTGGGTGCGGGCAAGTTCCGCAATGCGATGTACAATTGGGGTATGAAAGTCGGCCGCAACGTTTATGTCGAGCGGCTGGAAGGGCGCAGCCCCAGCCTTGCCGCACGCCTGCAGCTTCCCTTTGCCGAGGCGCTGGTGCTGCATCACCTGCGCGACAATCTTGGCCTTGGTAAGGCCAAAAACGCAATGAGCGGCGGCGCCCTGATGGCACCTGACGTCTTTCGCATGTTCCACGCAATGGGCGTCAAACTGCGCAACGTCTATGGCGCGACCGAAATCGGCCTTCTGACTGCGCATGTCGGCGAAAGCTATCAGCTGGAAACCAGCGGCAGCTGGATGCAAAGCAACACGAACTACGGCGAACCGCTGGACTACAGAGTCTCGGACGAAAGCGAGCTTCAGGTGCGGGGCGGATCGGGCTTCGGCGGCTATCACGGCAAGCCCGAAAAGACCGCAGAGGAGCTGACCGAAGACGGTTGGTACAAGACCGGTGACGCGGTGTCCATGACCGACGACGGCGAGCTTTTGTTCTTTGATCGTGTCAAGGACATGCGCCGCCTGGCAAACGGGCACAGCTATCCGCCGCAGTTCATCGAAACGCGGTTGCGCTACAGCCCCTTCATCAAGGATCTCATGACCCTGGGCGACGAAAGCCGTGACTTCGTCAGCGCGCTTATCAATATCGATATGGAAGTTCTGGGTCGTTGGGCGGAAGAGAACAAGATCAGCTTCTCGACATACACCGATCTGTCGCAAAAACCCGAAATTCTGGAGCTTATCAAAGGCGAAGTGGCGCGCATCAATGGCCTTCTACCCGAAGGCTCGCGCATCGCGCGGTTTGCGAATTTCCCTAAAGAGCTCGACCCGGATGAAGGCGAGTTGACCCGCAGCCGGAAACTCCGGCGGGCCTTTTTGGAGGAACGATATGCAAACCTTGTCGAAGCGATCTATGGCGGCGGTGACAAGACCGATCTTGAAATCGCCGTGACCTATCAGAATGGCCGTCAAGGCGTTCTCAAGGCCACGGTTCGCGTATCAGATGTCGAAAACGCATCGAAGGCTGCCAAGCGGCAGTCCAAAACCTAAGGGAGGTCGGCGAAGATGGTTTATTTCATCAATGACATTATAACCGGGGCTTTGATCGGCCTACTATATTCGCTGGTGGCCATGGGCTTTGTCGTGATTTACCGCGCCAGCAAGGTATTCAACTTCGCGCAGGGCGAACTTGTGATCATCGGCGGGTTCATCGTCTGGTTCACAACGATGCAAGCGGGGCTTAGCCTTTGGTTGTCGATACCGCTTTCGCTGGTTCTGGCTGGCTTGGTCGGCTACGCAATCGAACGGATTTTTCTGACAAAGCTGATCGGTGAATCGGTTTTTTCGATGGTCATGGTCACTGTCGGCCTGCTGATCCTGTTGCGCGGGCTGGTGCTACTTGTGTTCGGTCCCGCCGTGCGGCCCTTCCCGATCATTTTCCCGCTGAAACCGTTGTTCCTCGGTGATATGTTGATCCCGATGAACCTCCTTATGGGTGGGATCATCACCATTGTCGCCGCCGTCGGGCTGTCGTGGTTCTTCAACCGGACCCGGTCGGGTCTGCGGATGACCGCAGTGGCAGAAGATCACGTCGTGGCATCTTCGATGGGGATTTCAGTGAAGGGCTCGATTGCCTTTGCCTGGGTGCTTGGGGCAATCCTGTCCACGATCGGTGCAATGATCTTTCTCAGCGGCAAATCGCTGACCTTCCTGGCCTCGGATATCGGGTTCGCGGCCCTGCCGGTGGCGCTGTTTGCCGGGTTGGAATCCATCGGCGGGCTTATTCTGGCAGGAATAATCATCGGAATCGCCCAGAGCCTGACCACCAACTATCTTGACCCGCTGATTGGCGGCTCACTTGGCAGTGTCGTGCCATACATCATCATGCTTGCCATTCTGCTGATCCGGCCGACCGGCCTGTTCGGCTGGCGCACAATCGAGCGGGTGTAATCCATGGATCCCTCCGGTATTTTCCCGACAAGCTATCGCAGTGACAGACGTATTATCCGAACGCGCTGGCAGGTGCTTGCCCTCGTCTTGTTCATGGCTCTGCTGTTGTTAGCGCCTTATCTGGTAAGCGGGCGTATCATCGCTATCCTGAACATGATGATGATCAGCGCCGTCATTGCCGTAGGGCTTCAGATCTGCACCGGCTATGCGGGCCAGATTAACCTGGGTCAGGCGGCTTTCATGGGGGTCGGGGCCTATACGGCCTCGATACTTGCCTCGAAGACCGGCCTTACATTCTTATTGACGATTCCTCTGGCCGGCCTCTCGGCTGCGCTATTCGGCTTTCTCTTTGGTTTGACCGCGGCGCGGATCAAGGGGTTTTATCTGGCTCTGACCACGATTGCGGCACAGTTCCTGTTCCACTTTGCCGTATTAAACCTGCCGTCAACCTGGATGGGTGGATCAAACGGTATCACCGTGCCGCCCGCAGAACTTTTTGGGCTGCGCTTCGTTGGCGAAACTGCGCAGTTCTACATGAATTTTGCGGTCACCGCGATCATGGTCGCGGGCGCATTCGGGATCGTCCGGTCACGCTTTGGCCGTGCCTTCGTGGCGGTCAGGGATGATGACGTGGCCGCAGGTATCATGGGGATCAATGTCGCGGCCACCAAGGCGAATGCCTTCCTGATCGGCGCTTTCTATGCGGGTGTCGGCGGGGCGCTGTGGGCCTATCTGATCCGCTTCGTGGGGGTGGACCAGTTCACCCTGTTTCACTCGATCTTCTTTGTCGCGATGATCATCGTCGGCGGGATGGGATCAATCGTGGGAGCCCTGGTCGGTGTCTTCATTATCCGCATCATCCAGGAAATCATCGCGACGGTCGGCCCCAATATTGCCGACTCGGTATCATTCCTTGGCGGAGACATCGTGTTCGCCGGCATGAATGTCGTTCTTGGCGGCGTGATCGCATTGTTCATGATCCTCGAACCCAAGGGGCTGATGCACCGCTGGAACATAATGAAATCATCTTATCGTATCTGGCCGTTTCCCTACTGAAAAAATAGAGCGGCTCTTAACCTGGGAGGAAAAATATGACTTACCAAACGAAACAAGGCCTCCGCGGCCTGCTGGCAGCGTGTGCCATAGCTGTTGCGGCAACTATGCCTTTGAAAGCGCAGGCGGAGACAACCTATAATCTCGCCCTGCTGTCGGACTTTTCCGGCCCCTATGCTGACATCATGCCCATTCTGGCGGGCGGACGCGAGGCTGTGTTCACCTGGTGGAATGAAACCCGGGGCAAGGAACTTGGCGTTACGCTGAACTATAAGAACTACGAAACCCGCTATGACGCGGCACAGGTGGCGAGCCTCTGGCCCGGGATCAAATCGGAACTGGATCCGATTGCGGTCGTCGGCCTTGGCGGGCCTGACGTTGCCGCCCTTTCCGAACGCCTGCCGGAAGACAAGATTCCGATGTTCATGGCCACGGCCAGCTACGGTTTTGCCTGGAAACCGAATTCTTGGATTTTCAACCCGCGTCCGACCTATTCGCACGAAAGCGCCGGCTTTCTGAACTGGATGCGTGAACAGCGAGGTGGAGACGGTCCGCTTAAGGTTGCGATCCTGGCTTCCGAGGCCTCGCCTGCCTATGTCGATATGGCAAAGGGCCTCGAACTCTATGCCGAAGAGCACCCCGAGGAGATTGACCTCGTCGAGGTCATCTATACCGAAGTGCAACCGACCGATCTGACGGGGCAAATGCGCCGCGTCGTGCGGGCCGGGGCCGAGGCGCTGATCATCCAGACGAACACTTCTATCGTAGTTGCGGCGAAACGTGGACTGCAGGCCAACGGTTCGAACATCCCGATCATGATGAGTTCGCATAACGGGCTTCCGGCCTCGGGCGGCGCGCTTGGCGGGCTTGATCAACTGGAGGGCGATTTTGAAGCCTACGGCATGGCGATCGCGGCCGATGAGGACACTCCCGCGCGGCAATTCTATGAAACACTGGTTGCCGATTATGGGCTCAAGGCGCCCTGGAACGTCGTGACCGCAATGGGCGTGTCTCAGGGCCTCTTTGTCGCGACCGTGATCGATCACGCGATTGCGGCGAACGGTGCCGAGGGCCTGACCGGAGAGATGGTACGCGAGGCGCTCTTTGCCGGGCCGATCACGACCGAAGAAACCCACGGCTTTCTTCCATCCCTCACGTTCACTCCCGAAGCGCCTTTCCCTTTGGAAGGTCTCAAGGTGAATGTGGGCACTGTCAAAGATGGCAAGATCACCATCGAAGCGATCGGCGTCGACGTTCCTGACGTTCAGAAGTGGTGAATTAATCCGGGCGCCGCAGTCGCGGCGCCCGTCCTGATCCTTGGCCCCGGGCAATATGACCATGCTGGAACTCAATAATGTAGAAGTGACCTATTCCGACGTCATCCTGGCGCTCAAAGGCGTGTCCATGACAGTCAGTGAAGGTCAATGTATTGCTCTGCTCGGTGGCAATGGCGCGGGCAAAAGCACGACGCTCAAGGCCATCTCGGGAACGCTCAAATCCGAGGATGGAACCGTTTCGGCAGGGTCCATCGTTCTGGACGGAACCCCCGTTCAGAACATGGAAGCCTCGGAAGTCGTGAAGAATGGCCTGATCCACGTGATGGAAGGCCGGCGCGTGTTGCGCCATCTGACGTCAGAGCAGAACCTGATCGTCGGCGGACACATGGTGCCCAATTCCGCCGAGCTTAAAAACCGCCTGGACCATGTTTACACCTTGATGCCTCGGCTTGCCGACCTCCGAAATCGAACCTCTGGCTTCATGTCTGGTGGCGAACAGCAACTGCTGCTGATTGGTCGGGCCATGATGGCCAAGCCCAAGATCATCGCGATTGACGAGCCGTCCCTGGGTCTGGCCCCGATGATGATCCGGGATGTTTATGAAGTGCTCAAGCAACTCAAATCAGAAGGCACTACCTTTTTCCTGGTCGAACAGAACAGCGCTGCTGCACTGTCGATCGCCGACTACGCCTATGTGATGGAAAATGGCCGTATCGTGATGGATGGCCCGGCAGACAAGCTCGCTGACAACGAGGACATCAAGGAGTTTTATCTTGGTGTCACCGCGTCCGGCGAACGCAAAAGTTATCGTGCAATCAAACATTATCGCCGCCGCAAGAGGTGGCTGGGATAGGAAAGGAACGAAGATGAGTGAACTGCTATCCATCAAGGGTCGTACCGCAGTAGTAACCGGAGCGGGTCAGGGCGTGGGCCGACAAGTCGCGCTTTATCTGGCTGAACACGGGGCCGGTGCCGTCATCGTCAACGATTTTCACGCCGAACGGGCCGAAAGCGTTGCCGCGGAAGTGGAGGCAGCCGGTGCAAAGGCGATGCCGCTCGCGTTCGATGTGTCGGATTTCGACGCGGTCGGCGCGGCGTTTGCCGAGGCTCAGAACGCCTTCGGCGGCGTGGATATTCTGGTCAACAATGCAGGCAACGCCGGGCCGACATCGCGTCTTGACGATCTTGTCCCGTTTTGGGAGTCGGATCCCACCGAATGGCGCCGCTGGATGGCGACCAATTTCGATGGGGTTCTGAACTGCACCCGTCACGCCATGCCCTTGATGGTCAAAGGTGACTATGGGCGCATCGTGACCGTCATTTCCGACGCCGGTCGCGTCGGCGAGCCGCATCTGGCGGTTTATTCCGGTGCCAAGGCCGGTGCGGCAGGCTTCATGCGGGCCATCGCCAAGGCGGGTGGCCGGTTCGGGATCACCGCGAATTGCGTCGCCCTGGGGGGAACGAGAACGCCGGCTGTTGCCGACCTGATCCCGGATGCAGAGACCGAGAAGCGGGCATTGTCGCAATATGTGATCCGCCGTCTGGGCGAGCCGGAAGATCCCGCCGGAATGATCCTGTTTCTCTGCTCGGATGCCGCCAGCTGGATCACCGGACAGACCTATCCGGTGAATGGCGGGTATTCTTTTGCCTGCTAGAGCCGAAAGCGGACGGAAGCCGCCTCTAGCTGGCGCTGTCCGAAAGAACGCTGTCATTGTCTGCGCCAAGCTCTGGTGGCAGGTCAGGGGCTGCGGTCTCGAAACCATCGAACTTCAGAGGCTGGACAAGGAACGTCTCGGTCCTGCCGCTGTCATGCGCGATCGTGCGCAGCAACTGTCGCGCACGCACATGGGGGTCGTCCAGCGTTTCGACCAAGGAATTGACCGGACCCCAAGGCACGCCCGCCTTGTCCAGAAGATCGCCCCATTCGGCGCGCGTCTTGCCGACCAGAACCGCCGCGATCTCTTCGCGGAGCGCGTCCTTGCGGGCGACACGGTCGCGGCCTGTCAACGGCGCAAGATCCGCTCTGTCGATCACATCGCAGAACGGTTGCCAGAACCAGTCCTCATGCGCGATGGACAAGGTCATGAGCTTGCCGTCCTTGCAGGTGAACACGCCGTAGCCCGGCTCGGCGATGAACTCGCCCAGCGGTGTGCCGTTGGCCGCCGGAACAAGGAATGCCGTCAACATCGAAACCACAGCGTCCGACATGGACACGTCCACGAAACGCCCCTGTCCCGTCCGCTGGCACGATACGACCGCCGACAGGATTGCGATCGCCGCGAACAACGCCGCGCCCACATCCGCGAGGGGGATCGCCGGAACAGGGCCCGGTTGCCCTGCATCGGCCTGATCGGCCAGCAGGCCGCCAACGCCTTCGTAGCTCAGGTCGTGGCCGGCACGGTCACGATAGGGGCCGTCCTGCCCGTAGCCCGAAATCGACACGTAGACCAGCCGCGGGTTGACGCCACGCATGTCCTCGAACCCGGCGCCCAAGGCCGCGAGCTTTCCAGGGCGGAACCCTTCGACGATAACATCCGAAACCTTGGCCAGTTCGCGAAACCGTGCCAACCCGTCGACCGATTTCAGATCCAACGCGACGCTGCGCTTGCCCCGGTTCAGAGCCCGGAACAACGGCGGAAACTGCCGGGCCGGATCACCGATGCCCGGACGTTCGATCATGATCACCTCGGCCCCCATGTCGGACAACAGCATTGTCGCGTAGGGGCCGGGAAATTGTTCAGCAAGGCTGAGAATCCTCAGGCCGGCCAGGGGTGCATTACTCATATCAGTCTCCAGCTCTTGTTTTGTCCGCGTGCGGGTCCGACCCAGTGCAGCGCAGATCGCCGGGAAAGACAAGACAAAAAACCAAACTTCCATTATTTTTCAGGATCTTAGCATGAATGAAGCAAAGCAGACGCTATTTGTTGAGCGGGTGGCAAAAACTGAATGGATTACCTTCCAGCGCACCGAACAGCTCAACGCGATGTCAACGCAGATGTTGCGAGAGATCGCGGCCGCGCTGGAATCGGCGCTGGCCGACGATGCGGTTCGCACAATTGTCCTGACCGGTTCTGGCCGGGCATTCTGCGCCGGTGCCGATCTGAAAGAAGTTGCTGGCACCAAACATGCACCGGGCGAGCCGGATCTGATTGATCTTGTCGATCACACGTTTGGACTGATGCGACATGGGCCCAAACCCGTGATCGCCGCCGTGAACGGGCTGGCCATGGCGGGCGGTCTGGAAATGGTGATGGCCTGCGACCTGGTCTTTGCCGCCGAAAGCGCGCAACTGGGCGACGCACATTCCAATTTCGGGGTCTTTCCTGGAGCAGGCGGTGCGGCGATCCTGCCGCGCAGGATTGGACTGAACCGCGCGAAATACCTGCTGTTCTCGGGCGAGAACGTTTCGGCGCGGGACATGATGGACTGGGGGCTGGTCAACAAGGTCGTCACGGACGAAAACCTGCGCAACGCGGTGCAGACCTTTACCGACAGGCTGGCAGACAAAAGCCCGGCGGTCTTGCGCCGTATGAAGGCGGTTGCTAACCGGTCGCTGGATGTGGACGAAACCGCCGCCCTGTCCGAAGAGATGCTGAACCTGCGCGCGCACATGCGGTCCTGGGACATGCACGAGGGCCTGTCGGCGTTCAATGAAAAGCGAAAACCGCAGTTTCGCGGATACTAGATCAGGAGGACAAACGATGCAGGACATTTACGTCGTTGGCGTCGGGATGACGCCGTTCGGAAAATTCCGGGACAAAACCATCAAGGCCATGACCGGCGAGGCCGTCGCCGCCGCCCTTTCAGACGCCGGAGTGACGGCTGATCGCATCGACGGCGCGTTCTTCTCGAACGCGGTGCAGGGCCACATGGAAGGCCAGCACATGATACGGGGCGAGATCGCGCTACGCGAGATGGGCATTCAGGGCATTCCGGTGGTGAATGTCGAAAACGCCTGTGCCAGCGCCTCGACCGGGTTCAAACTGGCGGTGGATTTTCTCAAGGCGGGCAATGGCGATTGCTGCCTCGCCATAGGCGCCGAAAAGATGTATTCCGACGACCGCGCGTTGATGTTTTCGGCCTTCGACAGCGGCTGGGACGTCAGCAACGGCGACGAGGTCGCGCAACGGCTGGCCGATCTGGGTACCGGAGTCGAGGAACCCGAAGGATCGAAATCGCCCAAGCCCTACAGCGTGTTCATGGATGTCTACGCAGGCTTCGCGCGGTTGCACATGAAGACCTTTGGCACCACGCAGGAACAGTTCGCCGCCGTCGCCGCCAAGAACCATGCACATTCCGCGCATAATCCGCTGGCGCAGTATCGCGATGCCATGAGTGTCGATCAGGTTCTGGCCGCGCCGCCCATCACCTATCCGCTGACCCTGCCGATGTGCGCCCCGATCTCGGACGGTGCCGCGGCGGCCGTGCTGTGCACGGGCGAAGGGCTCAAGCGGCTGGGGCTCGATCCCGCCCGCGCGATCAAGGTCAAGGCCGCGATCCTGCGCTCGGGCACCGACCGTCCGCCGGAAGATTACAAGAACCACCTGACCCGGCTGGCCGCGCTTCAGGCCTATGAACAGGCCGGGCTCGGCCCCGAGGATATGTCAGTTGCCGAAGTGCATGACGCCACGGCCGTCGGTGAAGTGATCCAGATCGAGAACCTCGGGTTTGTCGAATTCGGTGAGGGCGGCCCGGCCAGCCTGCGCGGCGACACAAAGATCGGCGGACGCATTCCGGTGAACCCTTCGGGCGGATTGGAATCCAAGGGCCACCCGGTCGGGGCCACCGGTATCGGGCAGGTCTTTGAACTGGTCACGCAGCTGCGCGGCGAAGCCGGCGCGCGTCAGGTCGAAGGGGCACAGAACGCCATTGCCGAAAACGGTGGGGGCTTGCACGGGGTAGAAGAAGCTGCCGCCTGCGTCACCATTCTCGGCCGCTGAAACAAGGAAAAAACTATGGAAAACGTGATCGCCGCCGCTCAGGCAATCTATACAGACGAGCAACGCATGTTGCTGGAGCACTTCCGCAAGATGGCCGAGGCAGAGTTCGCTCCGCTGGCCGAGAAATACGAAGACCTCGGACACCCGCCCGATGCGAAAACGCTGAAGTCCCTGTTCGCCAAGGTCGAGGAATTCGGGCTGATCAGCGGCCTGATACCCGAGAAAGACGGCGGTGCCGGAATCGACCGCATGACCTATGGCATCCTTTACGAGGAACTGGCCCGGATATGGGCCGATCTGGCAATTGCGGTCCTGATCCAGGGTCATGCCGTGTTCGCCGTCAACCTTTTGGGAAATGCGGCGCAGAAAGAGGCCTATCTGAAGCCGCTCCTGCGCAGTGAACGGATCTGTGCCACGTGTATTTCCGAACCAGAGGTCGGCTCGAACGTGCGCGAGGTCAAGACCCGTGCAGACCGCGAGGGCGACAAGATTTTCGTCACCGGCCAGAAGCTCTGGATTTCCAATGGGGCCCAGTCGGATTTCGCCATCGTTGTCTGCAATCTGGACGACGGTATTTCCATGGTCATCGTCGACCGTGACACCGGCGGATACGAAAGCCGCGAATTGCGCAAGATGGGGCTTGTCGGTGCTTCGACCTGCGAATTGTTTTTCGACCGGGCGGAAACCACCGCCGAGCATGTTCTGGGTAATGCGGGCGGAGGCCTGTTCCAGACTTTGAAGCTGTTTGAAAGCGCTCGCGTGTTTGTCGGCCTGACGAGCATTGGCATTGCCCAGGCAGCGTTGGAATGTGCCGTCAAATATGCGCAGGATCGCGAACAGCATGGCAAGCCGATCGGCGGGCACCAGTTGATCCAGGGCTACCTGGCCGACATGGCCACGCACCTGGATGCAGCGCGCCTGTTGTGTCAGCGCGGGCTGCAACTTTTGGACCTGGGCGTGCGCTGCGACACCCAGACCTCGATGGCGAAATGGTATGCGACAGAGATGGCGGTAGAGATCGCCGGAAAAGCGGTGCAAATCCACGGCGGCAACGGCATCACCAAAGAGTTTCCAGTCGAACGGCACTTTCGCAATGCCAAGGTCATGCCGATCCCGGACGGGACCACCGAGATTCAGAAGCTGGTCATCGGCCGGAACCTGACCGGGTTGAACGCGTTCTGACTCTTGAACTGACTTGGGAGCGGCCAGGATGTCCTGGCCGCTCCCAAGTCTGTTGGAACGCTTTCCGGTTTCAGCCGATCTCAGCCGTCTTTTTGGTTGACGATCAGTTCTGCATTCTCGGGTAGTTCCGCAACAATGCTCACCTCGTCGGCGCGAATTCGTGCATGCAGTTTGAAGGTTTCGATGGCGGCTGTTTCCGCAGCAGAAGCGTCGGCACCGTCTTCCAGCACAAGCGAGAGGCGGATCATGTCGCGATCGTTCTCGCGCGTTACCACGGCCTGCGCGGCCGTTGCGCCGGGCGTACCGATGACAACTTCTTCGATCACGCGTGGATAAACGAATATCTCGCGCACTTTGACCGCTGCGCCGACCCGGCCCTGCAGTGCGGAAATCCGGCTGACGGTGCCATCCGCGTTGCTTTCCAGCGCAAAGGCGCTGTCGCCGGTACCGAACCGGATCATCGGCCAAGTTGCATCGCGCGCGGTCACAACAACCTCGCCCGGTTCCCCGTGAGCGACCTGTTCTCCACTGTCCGGATCGCAGATTTGCACCACGCGGTCGGGATGAACTCCATAGCCTTCGCCGCCATCCTCATAGGCGACAAGGCCCAGATCCGCAGTGGCATAGGCAGCCCAGGTGGAGACGCCATAGTCGGCCTCAATCCGGCGGCGCTTGGCCATCCAATCGCCCATCTCTCCGCCGAGGAAGGCCGTCTTTACCTTCCATGCGTCGCGGCCATAGGTTTCGATCACTTTGTCCGCCAGCGTCAGGAAAAACGCGGTCGAGGCGCAGATCGAGGTCACGCCGGTTTCGACGATGATCTGTGCCTGAAGCTCGGTATTGCCAACGCCTCCGGGGATAACCGTGGCGCCGGCGGACTGTGCCGCTTCGTCGAACAGCAAGCCTGCCGGCACGAGGTGGTACATCCAGGTGTTCAGGATGATAACCCCGGGCCCCACGCCGGCCGCCTTGAACAGCAGGTCCAGACCGTGGCCGCCACCGCCCGATAGGGCCGGTTCGAAAATCGGGCCGGGGGATACGTAGATCCGCCCGATATCCTTGAGATCCGATGCGAGGAACCCGCCGAAGGGTGGATTGTCACGCTGGATCTTCAGAAGCTCCTCCTTCTTCATCACTGGAAGACGCGAGAGGTCCGCCACCGATGTGACGGCTGCCGGATCAAATCCGGCAGCCGTAAATCGCGATTTCAGGCCAGGAGCCTTTTCGGCCGCAGCGGCATAGGCTTGCGCTATATCTTGGTAGATATCTTCAGACATTTCCATGCCTCCTCGTCCAATCAGGCGTTAAAGCGGGCAGTCCTTGCGGAAGTTCGGCGCGCGCTTCTCCCGATGTGACAGAACGCCTTCCCTGACGTCTTCACCCATGAAACCGAGCATCTCCAGCGCGGTCGACGCATCGAAGATCGGGCCAGCCTGGCGCAGCCAGTTGTTCAGCGAATACTTGGTCCAGCGGATTGCGCTTTGCGAGCCGTTGGCCAGCTCGACGGCCGTGTCCAAAGCGATTTGTTGCAACTCGTCATCTTCGACGCACATTGAGACAAGGCCGATGCGCTCGGCCTCTTCGCCCGAAACCGGCTTACAAGTCATCAGATAGTATTTCGCCTTGGCCATCGAAGTCAGCAGCGGCCAGATGATCGCCGCGACATCGCCAGCGGCAACACCCAGGCGCGGGTGACCATCGACAATCTTGGCCTTCTTCCCGGCAATCGAGATGTCGGCGAGGATGGCAACCACAAGACCGGCACCGGCCGCAGGTCCGTTGATCGCGGAAATGATGGGTTTGTTGCAGTTGATGATGTTGTAGACAAGGTCCTTGGCCTCTTTCCAAGTCTTCATGATCTCGTGCGAGTCGCCGATCATTTTTTCAATCAAGCTAAAATCACCGCCGGCGGAAAACGCCTTTCCCGCGCCGGTTACAATGACCGCGTTGATGTCGGGATCACGGTCGATATCGATCCACATGTCCGTCATCTGGGTATGGGTTTCCGCGTCCACGGAATTAAAGGACTCAGGGCGGTCAAAAGTGATGCGCAGGACGCGATCCGCCGGGTAGTCAAATTTCAGTTTGTCGTACTTTGCATAGCGCTCCGACATAGTTCTTTTCCTCCGTAGGGTGTGGGTATGAGTATGGGTTCAGCCAGGCAGTCCGAGGACGGCCTTGGACAGAATGTTTCGTTGGATTTCGTTCGACCCACCGTAGATCGTGGTCGGCCTGGCCTTATAAAAGCTCGCAAGGACATCGACACTTACGTTGCCGACCTGAAGTGGCCCGATGGTACCGCCGTCGGGGCCGGCAGCTTCGATCATAAGCTCGGTAATGCGCTGAAAGCACTCAGTCACCCAGATTTTGAGAATCGAGACATCCGCGCCGAGCGTTTCACCTCGCTTGAGCTGATCGGCAAAACGGGCGTATAGCGCGGCGTGATCTTCAACATCGAGTGCGGCTTGGGCAAAGCGGTCGCGGAACACCGGATCATCGAAAGCGCCACGGCCCCGGGCAAAGCTTTCCAGTTGCCCCAGTGCGTTCTGGGCCAGGCTTGGTGAGCCGATGAAGATGCGCTCGAAACTCAGAAGCGCCTTGGCCATCGTCCAGCCCTTGTTCAACTCGCCCACGAGGTTTTCACTGGGCGTACGGGCATTGTCGAAGAAGACCTCGCAAAACTCGGTCTCGCCCGACAGGGTAGTGATCGTGCGCACCTCGACTCCGGGTTGATCCATCGGAGCGAGCAGGAAACTGATGCCCTGTTGTTTCTTGGGCGCATCCGGATCAGTGCGCACCAGCATGAAGATGTGCGTGGCATCATGCGCCATCGTGGTCCAGATCTTCTGTCCGTTGATGACAAATTCGCCGCCATCAATCTCTGCGCGTGTGCGCAGGTTGGCCAGATCGGATCCGGCGCCGGGTTCCGAATAGCCCTGACACCAGATGTCTTCACAACTCAGGATACGCGGCAGCCAATAGTCTTTCTGTTCCTGGGTGCCAAACTTGATAATCAGTGGGCCGACCATCTGCACGCCCATGTCGCGGCCACGATTGACGCCCCAGCGTTGCTGCTCCTCGTAGAAAATCAGAAGCTTGGCGGCGTTCAGCCCCATGCCGCCGTATTCCGCAGGCCAGGCCGGCGCGACCCAGCCCTTGGCGTGCAGCTTGCGGTGCCAATGTTCGATCTCGGCGAACTTGGGACGATGCGGCAGGTGGCGCAGTTCCTCGGGATATTCCGCCTCGAAGAACTGGCGCACTTCTTTGCGGAAGTCCGCATCGCTCGTTGCGTTCCAGTCGGTCATTGTGCTGCCCCCTCTGCTTCGCGTGCATCGAACCAAATCCGTCTGTGATAGGCGTCGTCGCCCAACCAGGCCGACAGCACCAGCGCCCGGTTCAGGTAGAGCCCGATATCGAACTCATCGGTGTAACCGACCGCCCCGTGCAACTGGACCGCGTCGCGGGTAATCCTTTTGGCGGTCGTAACCGCACGCGCCTTGGCACGGCTGGCAAGCTGTGCCCGAACCTTCTGATCGGTTTCACGGTCCATCAGCGCCAGAACTTCGCGGACGCCCGCCTGTGCAACCTCGCACATCACGTTAAGGTCGACGGCTCGATGCTGGATGACCTGGAATGACCCGATCGGCTTGTCGAACTGCTCGCGCGTCTTGATGTAGTCGAGCGTAATCTCGAAGGCGCACTCGCTCAGGCCGACAAGCTCTGCCGCGGCTAGCGCCGTTGCATCGGCGACAGCCTCGGCAAGCGCAGCCTGAACCGCGTCGCCGCTGGCCAGTTCCGCGGCCGGTATTCCTGAAAACGAAAGCTCGCCCAGGGAACTGCCGTCGGCCTGCGCCCGCCTGGTCGTAACAAGCCCGTCCGCGTCTGCCTCGGCCAGAACCAGAACCGGACCATCATCTCCTTTGGCCACAACAAGGAAGCCGTGCGATCCGGTCGCGCCGACCACCCAAGCCTTGCTGCCGGTCAGCCGTCCGTCTGCGTATCGGCAGGTCGCATTGGCGGGCGCTCCGCCCGGGCCACGTTCCTGCCAGGCAACCGCCAGTGAAATTTCGCCGCCGATGAGCTGCGCCATCTTCGGATGTTCCGGGCAAAGGCGGCGCAGAAGGCCGAGGCTCAGACCGATCGTCAGCACGACCGGTTCCGGTGCAATCACGCGACCGGCCTCTTCTGCGATGACGCCCCCGGCGGCCAAGCCCATGCCAAGACCCCCCTGATCTTCGGGCACCGCCACGCCGAATACGCCGGCCTCGGCCAATTCCCGGACCATTTTCGGGTCGAAACCGCCGTCGGCATCACGTAGTTTTCTGGCTCTTCCACTTCCGCCCGCGCGCTCGAACAGGGTGCGCGCGCTCTCTCGCAACAGGCGAAGGTCTTCTTGTTCGCTGGAAACTGTATCAGTCTGTGTCATTTTGTTTTCGCTGAATCATCACAGGGGTGTCGGTCGAAAAAACGATCTCGCCTTTGGGGTTTTTGGCGCTGAGCGTATAGTGCAAAATACCTCTGTCGGGCTTGCTTTTGGACGGCGTGACCGAATTGACCGTCATATCAACATCAAGGGGTTCGTTCGGGCGCACTGGCCGCAGCCAGCGCAAATTGTCAAAGCCCATGCCACCGATATTGGCAACATCGACCATCATCTCGGTCATGACAGGCTTGAACACCTCCAGCATCGTCTGAAAGCCCGAGGCGATCAGGCTGCCATGTATGGTGGCCGCATAGTCTTCGTCGGTGTGCAGCCGCTGCGGATCCCATTCCTTGGCAAATGCCTTTATTGAGGCTGCGCTCATCGGGGCGCTGCGAAAGTGATAGACTTGGCCCGGCGCGAAATCCTCCAAATACCTCAAGAAGCATCCTCCTTTGCGAAACCGGAATCGTATCCGCTTGCATCCCTGGAAATCCGTACGCGGTTGAATTCTTCCAGCTTCGGATAGGTTTCCTTGAACGCCACCAGGAATTCGTCCATGGGCGCGTCGAAATAGAGCCCTCGATCGTTCACATATTCCATGTGCCGGTGGTCCTGTTCATCGAACTCGTGGAACAGCGCATCGTGATACCCGTCGAAGACCAGAGGCTTGACCCCGAATCTTTCACACAGCTCCATGTTGAATGCAGGTGTTACCTTGTAGGGCTCACCATCCAGCCACAGTTGAACGTAGCCGTGATAGATGAATAGGTCAGTCCCCATCAACTCCTGCAGCTTAGGGGTGTTCAGGTGGTTGCGCACATCGGCAAACCCAAGTGCGGCGGGGATACCCACAGCACGCAAACAGGCCGCAAGCAGGATCGCCTTGGGAACGCAAAATGCCGCTTCTGCCCCTGCGATCCGGCTGGCACGGTAAGAATCTTCATCCAGCGCAAAACAATATGGGTCGTAACGAATGTCGTCGCGAACCGCTTCAAACAGACGGATCGCCTTGTCCCGCTTGGTTGCATCCAGCGAAAGATCGCGCAAAGCCGCTGTCGCAAACCCCTGCACTTCGAGGCTGTCGCTTTCGACATAGTGCGACGGCATGACAAAGCGCTCGGCTTCTGCAGGCAGGTGGTCATCGGACTCGGCCATTGGATCTCTCCATTTTTCTAACAATTGTTAGAATAGTGATTCACCACCAGCACGTCAACGGGATTTAATCTGTGTCCGGCGCGTCCAGCCCGTAACGCGCATTGTCTTCTCCCAAGGCGGCCGCAACTCCGACCGAGTTGGCCGGAGACCGGAACTCCGGCGCAATTGGTAGCGGCAATGCGGGCGCATTCTGGCCGGATATGCTCAGGGTTCGCCCAAAAACGTCACGCGCTTTGAAATGCGGGTCACGCGACGCCTCGGCGTGCGTTTTTACGACCGAACAGCAACAATCTGCCGCCGCCAGCAAAGGCTCCCAATGGGTCGAGGGCTGTTTCCCCAGACGACGCGCAACTTCCGCAGCACAGGAATCAGGCTCGGACCAGTCATCGCGAAGCGCCGACGGCAAACCGATGACATCGCAGAACGACTGCCAGAACTTTTCTTCCAACGCGCCAACGGCGATCTGACGCCCGTCCGCAGCCGTATAAAGCCGATACCGGGCCAGGCCGCCCGTCAGGCGGCTGCCGCCGCTTTCGATGTTTTGCCCGGCGATCACACCTTCGGCATGGGCCCAATAGGCAAAGGCGAACGCCCCCTCGGACATGGCGATATCCAGATGCGTCCCCTGCCCGCTTGCCTGCCGCGCGATCAGGGCCAGCAGGATATTCATCACCGCCGGATAGGTTCCGCCTCCGATATCGGCGACCAGCCCGAACGGCATTGTCGGTTGGTCATCGGGTCCGCGACTCAGCGACAGGATACCCGCATCGCCGATGTAGTTAAGGTCGTGGCCAGCGGCGCTGGCCTTTGGTCCGGTCTGGCCATAGCCGGTGATCGAACAATAGATCAGACCGGGATTGATCTCGCGCACAGCCTCATATCCCAGCCCGAGCCGGTCCATCACGCCGGGACGGAACTGCTCTACCAGAACATCGGCCTTTTCAAGTAAAGGCCGCAGAGCATCTACCGCGCCCTTTGACTTGAGGTCGATGGCCACCGACCGCTTGCCTTGGTTCAACACAGCAAAGCCGATGCTCTCCCCGTCGATCATGGGTTCCGTGTGGCGTGCGTCCTCACCGACCCCGGGCCGTTCGAACTTGATAACCTCTGCCCCGGCCTCGGCAAGCATGAGCGTCGCCATCGGACCGGGAAGAAGGGTGCTGAAATCCAACACCAGAATATCCTTGAGCGGTTGAGTCATCTTCTGCTCCTCACGCGAAGCGCGCGGCGCCATTGTTCAGAACAACGACGTCGCGTGCCGGGACCGACGCGCGAAACCGGGCCTCGCCGTCCTCTTCCCAAATTTCGAACCGCACGGTTTCGCCGGGATAGACCGGTGCCGAGAACCGAACATCCAGACCGACAAGCCGGGCGGCGTCGTAATCCAGCACCGACTTGAGGATCGCCCGGGCGGCCAGACCATAGGTCGCCAGACCGTGCAGGATCGGGCGGTCGAACCCGACAGAACGGGCGACATCCGGGTCAGCGTGAAGCGGATTGAAATCGCCGCTGAGGCGATAAATGAGCGCTTGGCGCGGCAGGGTTTCGATTTCACAGACGTGATCGGGCGCGCGGTCAGGCAGCGCTGCCGGTGCCGGGCCCGCCTTATTTTCACCGTCAAAGCCGCCATCGCCGCGACAGAAGGCCGACATCGCCACGCGCGCCAGCTTTTCACCGCTGTCCGCGTCGATGATATCGCGGCTTTGGTAGATGACGGCTCCCTTGCCCTCGCCCTTGTCGGAGATGAAGTCGATCTTGCTGCGGCCGACAATCCGGCCATGGGTCGGCAGCGGCTTGTAGATATCCAGCCACTGTTCACCATGTAACACTTGCTGCCAGTTCACACCGGTCTTGGGATCGCGCAGCCAGAAGCCGGGGTACCCCATAGTGACCGCCATCGATGGAACCGTCTTCAGCCCGTCCTCATAGACGTAGGCCAGTTCCTTTTTGTCGGTCGGATCCTCGCCGAACCCTAGGCCGAGCGCATACAGGATGGTATCCCGCTCGGTCAGCGTCTGTTCGATTTCCTCAAAGTCCCAGTTCGACAGTGCCTCGAAATCCAATGGCATTATCTTTCCTCCCTTAATTGCCGTCAGAGCGTGTTTTGCGATCCAAGTATTGCCGTGACCTGACTGGACAGCACACCGCCGTTGCCATGCGCCAGCGCCAGGTCGATATCCTTCAACTGAATGCCCGGCGCGTCGCCACGGATCTGACGCGCAGCCTCGATCACGGTGAAGATTCCGTACATCCCGGGGTGCACGCAGGACAGGCCCCCGCCATTCGTGTTAACAGGCAAGATGCCGCCAGGCGCGATGCGCCCGCCTTCGACGAAGGCCCCGCCCTCGCCCTTGGCGCAGAACCCCAGATCTTCAAGAAACAGGATGGTATTGATGGTGAAGGCATCATAAAGCTCGACCGCCTGGATGTCCGCAGCGGTCACTCCGGCCGCAGCAAAGGCGCGCGCGCCCGAGTCGCGGGCGGCGGTCACGGTGAAATCTTTCATCTGCGAAATCTGCCGGTGCGAGCTTTCCGCAGCACTGCCCAGCACATAGACAGGCGCCTTTGGGAAATCCCGGGCGCGGTCCGCGCGGACCATTACGATCGCGCCGCCGCCGTCGGTGACAAGACAACAATCGCGCACGGTCAACGGATCGCCCACCATGCGCGCGCCCAACACGTCCTCGCGGGTCAGCGGGCCGCGCTCGAACGCTTCGGGATTGTGGTGCGCCCAGGCCCGCGCGGCAACGGCCACGTCGGCCAGTTGTTCGCGGGTGGTGCCGTATTCATGCATGTGCCGCGCCGCGGCCATCGCATATGCCGAGATCGGATAGCGCGGATTGTACGGCGCCTCATAGGCCGGCGGGCGCGAGGCGGTCACCAGTCTGCCCGACGCGGTGCGCTGGTTGGAGCCATAAACAATCAGGGCGACATCACACAGGCCGGCATCAAGCGCCATGGTCGCTGACGTCAGATAATTCACGAAGGATGATCCACCCGACATCGTGCCATCAATGAAACGCGGCTGAATGCCCAGATACTCAGCCGCCATAAGCGCCGGCATGCTGTCTTCCATCATGGTGCAGAACAGCCCATCGACGTCGGACAGATTCAGCCCGGCATCGCCAAGCGCTGCAAGTGCGGACTGCGCCATGACATCATATGCCGTCAGACCATGTGCCTCTCCAAAACCGGCATGACCGGTTCCCACGATGGCGGATTTTCCCCGAAGTTCAGCGGTCATATCTTATCCCTCCGATGGCTTGAAAAGCACGGCCGGAGCGCCCTCGGCCTCGCTCACGAAAGCGGTTACAGCCATGTCGATGGCGACCTCACCTGGAGCAATGCCCTCGACCCGGCTCATCATCCGAACGCCCTCGTCCAGCTCGACAACGCACACATTGTAGTCACCTCCCCGTTCGGGCTTTCGGCGCACGACGGTTGTGGTGTGGACCCGTCCCTTGCCGGTGGCCTGCTTCCATGAAATCGCGGCGCCATGACAATGGGGACACAGGACGCGCGGGAAAAAATGATAGGCCTCGCAGTCTTCGCACTTTGGCAGCAGGATCTCTCCCTTTGTCAGTGCGCCCTGGAAAATCTGGTCTGGTCCTTTGGCGTCCGGCACCGGCGTTCTCCTTCAAGTAATCAATTCTCTGGTTAAGCGTATTGATAATAAATCTAACAAATGTTAGATTTAGTCAACCTCTTTGGAACATTTTCGGGAAACTCATGTCAGGTTCAGATTTAGCCCCCCTTTCTGGCAAACTCATAGTTGCGCTGGAACAGGCAGTCGCCGCGCCTTTTTGCTCCTCGCGACTGGCCGATGCCGGCGCGCGCGTGATCAAGATCGAACGCAAGGGCACAGGCGATTTCGCCCGCGCCTACGATACCGCCGCCAATGGTGAAAGCGCCTATTTCACATGGCTGAACCGAGGGAAAGAATCGGTCGCCCTGGATATTAAAGCCGGCGAGGACCGGGAAATCCTGCTCAGGATGCTGGAAAACGCGGATGTGTTTATTCAAAACCTGCTGCCGGGCGCGCTGGTCAAGCTTGGGCTCGATTCCGCCACGCTGCGAGAGAGGTTCCCGCGTCTCGTGACCTGCGACATCACCGGATACGGTGAGGACGGTCCGATGCGCAATGCCAAGGCCTATGATCTTCTGGTGCAATGCGAAAGCGGTCTGGCATCGGTGACCGGCACGGCGGACGGACCGGGGCGGGTTGGCGTTTCCGTCTGCGATATTGCCACCGGTATGACAGCCCATGCCGGAATTTGCGAAGCACTTGTCGGGCGTGATCGCACCGGCAAGGGCAGCGGTGTTTCGGTGGCAATGTTTGACGTGATGGCCGACTGGATGTCGGTTCCGCTGCTATATCACGATTACCTTGGCAAGCCGACACCCCGTGTCGGACTGAACCACACGGTCATCTGCCCGTACGGGGCCTATGCGTGCAAGGACGGTCAGCTTGTCGTCATTACCGTGCAGCACAGCGGCGAATGGCAACGGTTCTGTGAACACATACTGGGCGACGCGCCTCTGGCAACCGACCCCCGGTTTCACGACAACACGGCGCGAATTGAAAACAAGCCCGCGCTCGAAGCGCTCATCAAGGCCGTGTTCTCCTCTCATGACCGCGCCGAGATGCTGAAGCGGCTTGACGCTGCGGGCATTGCCTCCGGGGCCGTGAACGACGTGGCGACCCTGTCCGATCACCCTCAGCTTGACCGGTCCGTGATTGGCACACCCTCCGGCGAGATCAAGGTCCCGACACCCCCGATCCGGCGCAGCGTCGGCGAAACGACACTGGGCCCCTGCCCGGCCTTCGATGCGGAAGGCAAAGCCCTTCGCGCCGAGTTCTACCCTCGTTCAAAAAAAGGTTGGGCAACTAAATGACCGCTGAGAAAAAACCCGCGATCCTTCAAGGCGTGAAGATCGTGGATCTGACTTCGGTCGTTTTCGGACCTTTGGCGACGCAAATGCTGGGCGATCTGGGGGCCGATGTGATCAAGGTGGAAGGCCCAGAGGGCGATCTTCTTCGCCAGGTCCAGCCATCACGCAACAAACAGATGGGCGCCGCTTTTCTGGGTACCAACCGTAACAAGCGCAGTGTCGTACTCGATCTGAAGACGCAGACCGGTCGGGATCGATTGCGCAAGCTGCTTATCGATGCCGACGTGATGATTTCAAGCATACGGCCTGCGGCGCTAGCCAGATTGTCTCTCGATCCCGAAACCCTACGCCAGGAAAATCCGAACCTGATCACGGTATCTGCCACTGGATTCGGGCAGGACGGACCCTATGCCGCCCGACCCGCGTTCGACGATGCCGTCCAGTCGGTTTCCGGGTTAGCTAGCCTGGCAACATTGCGCGATCCCGAAGCGCCGCCCGCATATGCCCCTACGATTCTAGCCGACAAGCTTGGCGGCGTGACGGCCGCCTATGCCGTGATGGGAGCCCTGTTCCACCGCGAGCGTACGGGAGAAGCCCAGCATGTCGAGGTGCCGATGTTTGAGACGCTGGCCGCCTTCCTGCTGGCCGAACATCTGGATGGTGCCACCTTCGAAGAGACCCCGCAGGATTTCGGCTATGCCCGGATGCTGGTTCCGCATAGGCGTCCGGTTAAGACGGCAGATGGATATATCACAATTCTGCCCTACACCAACGTACAATGGGCGCGGTTCTTCAAGGCGGTCGGGCGCGATGACATGATCGACCACGTCTGGGTCACTGACATGGACACCCGTAGCCGCAACATCGGCGCTGTATACGATATGGTGGCGCAGATTGCCCTAACTCGGACAACAGATGACTGGCTTGCCCTGATGGAGAATGCCGACATACCCGCCATGCCGGTGCGCAACCTGTCGGATTTGCCGAACGATCCCCATCTTGCCGCGACCGGGTTCTTTCAACAGATTGATCACCCAACCGAAGGTGCGATCTGGACGACACGCCCGCCGATACGATTCTCGGCAACGCCGGCGCGGCATGATCACCGCCCTGCCCCTCGACTGGGGGAGCACAGCGAAGATATCCTCGGGCCGGGAGAAGAATAACCCCCCCGGCACCGAACGGATCAAACATCCATCGAACGTGCGATCAGTTCCTTCATGATCTCGTTGGTGCCGCCATAGATCATCTGGACCCGGCTGTCGGCATAAAGGCGCGCGATCGGGTATTCCATCATGAAACCATAACCGCCGTGCAGTTGCAGGCATTCATGCATGACCTCGTTTTGCGTCTGGCTGCCCCACCATTTCGCCATCGAGGCCGTGGCCGCATCAAGTTCGCCCTTTTCGAGGCGCACGAGCCCGTCATTGACGAAGGTGCGCAGCAATTCGGCCTTGGTCTTGCATTCCGCCAATTTGAAGCGTGTGTTCTGGAAATCCATGATGCGGTTACCAAATGCCTTGCGGTCCTGTACATATTTCACAGTTTCATCGATGGCAAAGTCAATGAAGCCTAGCGCGGTAACGCCAATCATCAGCCGTTCCCAAGGGAGCTGCTTCATCAACTGGTAGAAACCTTGCCCTTCTTCCGGGCCAAGCAGGTTCGCCGTAGGCACGCGCACATCCTCGAAGAACAACTCAGCCGTATCCGATCCCTTCATGCCCAACTTCTTCAGGTTCCGTCCCCTACGAAAGCCTTCGGCGTCCTCGGTTTCCAGAACGATCAGCGAAACGCCCTTGGCGCCAGCGTTACGGTCGGTCTTTGCCACGACGACAACCAGATCGGCTGTATGTCCGTTGGTGATGAAGATCTTCGAGCCGTTGATCTTGTAATGGTTGCCATCCTTTTCCGCATGGGTCTGGACGTTCTGGAGGTCAGAGCCCGTTCCTGGCTCGGTCATCGCGATCGCCGCGACACTGTCGCCGCTGACCAGCTTCGGCAACCACTTTTTCTTCTGTTCTTCGCTGCCATAGGCGTTGATATAATGGATTACGATGGACTGGATGCCATAGCCCCAACCCGTGTCACCGGTGCGCCCTTGCTCGTAAACGGTAATCGCATCGAACCCGATGCCGCCACCGAACCCGCCATATTCTTCGGCAATCGAGCCACCCATGACACCCTGTTGACCGACTGTTTTCCAGAAGTCGCGGTCAACAATGCCCTGCTCCGCCCATTTTTCGATGTTTGGAGCCATTTCGGCATCGAAAAGCTTGCGTGTGCTATCCGCGAACATCTTATGTTCATCTGCGGCCCAGGCCGAACTATTCGTAATCAGAGACATTTTGGAATCCATTCCTAAGGTTGGTATTGCCATAAATCTAACATCTGTTATTTTTTCGGCAATGGCCCAGTCTCAAGGCAAACGCCGCGTTATTTTGCTCGAGACGGCTTTCCTGAACTGGCGCGGTATCAACTTCCTACTCCCAGGCAAGTTCCACCAAGGCACCGAACGCGCAGGTCAGGGTAACGGGCTGACACTGGGCAGTACACGGCCTGCGTGACGCAAAAAATGAAGAACCGGAGTGAAAATGAAAGATATCGTAGTATTGGATGGTGTGCGAACAGCCATCGGAACCTTTGGCGGCTCTCTTTCGGGCACGTCTCCGATCGAACTGGGTAGCATAGTGGCGAAAGAGGCGCTTGCGCGTTCAGGTGTCGAAGGCAAGCAGGTTGGAAACGTTGTTTTTGGCCATGTTATTAACACAGAGCCGCGCGACATGTATCTTAGCCGCGCGGCGTCTATTGCCGCTGGCGTGCCAGAAAAGGCGCCCGCAATGAACGTCAATCGGCTCTGCGGTTCTGGGCTACAGGCTATTGTGTCAGCGGCGCAGTCGCTGATGCTGGGTGATGCAACAATGGCTCTTGCCGGTGGCAGCGAAAGCATGAGCCGCTCGCCCTATATCGTGCCAGCCATTCGCTGGGGGCAGAAAATGGGTGACACGGGTGCAACTGACATGATGCTCGGCGCGTTGAACTGTCCGTTTGGCACCGGGCATATGGGCGTAACAGCGGAAAACGTCGCCGCCGAATACGACATCACGCGCGAAGCTCAGGATGCGTTTGCCCTTCAAAGCCAGGAGCGCGCTCTGAACGCGCTCAAAGAGGGGTATTTCAAATCCCAGATCGTTCCCGTCGAGGTCAAGGTCAAACGCAACACTGCTTCTTTTGACACCGATGAACACCCCAAGGCGAGCACAGTTGAAATGCTCGGCAAACTGCGTCCGGCCTTCCAGAAGGATGGCACCGTGACGGCGGGGAATGCTTCGGGTCTCAATGATGGGGCCGCCGCAGTTGTGCTGGCCACGGCAGATGCTGCATCAGATGCAGGGTTGAAACCGCGCGCACGCCTGCTTGGATATCATGTTGCAGGAGTACGCCCGGACATCATGGGAATCGGGCCAATTCCGGCTGTCGAAGGACTTTTGAAACGTACAGGCCTGACAATTTCTGATTTCGACGTCATCGAGTCAAACGAAGCCTTCGCGGCTCAGGCTTTGGCCGTGAGTAAAACTCTTGGTCTGGATGGCAACAAGGTGAACCCCAACGGCGGCGCAATTGCTCTCGGACATCCTATCGGGGCGTCGGGGGCCATAATCTTTGTCAAAGCGCTCTACGAGCTGGAGCGTACCGGCGCAAAACGCGCGCTGATTACCATGTGTATCGGTGGTGGGCAGGGGATTGCCCTAGCCATAGAAGCCATATGAATTAGAGTCTATGGGCACCTCAAAAAAGCGGTTCCCTTTCAATTAGTAACAAGATGAGCATACAAAAAGGCCCGCCGGATGGCGGGCCTTCTCGCATTTGATGTGACGCAATTTACAGTGCGTCAGTCAGGGCCGGGACGGCCTCGAACAGGTCGGCGACCAGGCCGAAGTCAGCAACCTGGAAAATCGGTGCTTCTTCGTCCTTGTTGATCGCGACGATGATCTTCGAGTCCTTCATGCCAGCCAGGTGTTGGATGGCGCCCGAGATGCCAACGGCGACATACAGTTCGGGGGCAACAACCTTGCCGGTTTGACCCACCTGCCAGTCGTTCGGGGCGTAGCCCGAGTCGACAGCAGCGCGCGAAGCCCCAACGGCGGCGCCCAGCTTGTCAGCCAGCTTCTCGATCAGGGCAAAATCCTCTTCAGATCCGACGCCACGGCCACCGGACACGACCACGCCGGCCGAGGTCAGCTCGGGGCGGTCCGATGCGGCAACCTTGTCTTCGACCCATTCGGACAGGCCGGGGTTGTCGGCAGCACCGATGGTTTCGACTGCGGCCGAGCCGCCTTCGCCAGCGGCATCAAAGGTCGAGGTGCGGAAGGTGATGACCTTTTTCACATCCGACGATTTGACGGTCTGAATCGCGTTCCCGGCATAGATCGGGCGCTCGAACGTGTTGCCATCGACAACGCCGGACACGTCCGACAGGACCATCACGTCCAGCAGCGCGGCAACGCGCGGCATGACGTTCTTGGCGTCCGTGGTGGCCGGGGCGACGATATGTTCATAGTCACCGGCCAGCGATGCGATCAGCGCGGCGGTCGGTTCGGCCAGGCGGTGACCCAGCGATGCGTCTTCGGCGACCAGAACCTTAGCCACACCGTCGATCATGGCGGCGGCGTCGCCTGCGGCAGCAGCAGAGGCGCCCGCGCACAGAACGGTCACATCGCCCAGGGCCTTGGCCGCGGTCACGGCCTTGGCGGTTGCGTCGATTGCCAGTTCACCATTGGTGACTTCTGCGAGAAGAAGAACAGCCATTACACAGCCCCCGCTTCTTTGAGTTTTGCGACCAGCTCGTCCACCGAGCCGACCATGATACCGGCCGCGCGTGCCGCGGGCTCGGAGGTTTTGACGATTTCCAGACGCGGCGTGACATCAACGCCGTAATCATCGGCGGTTTTCTCATCCAGCGGCTTTTTCTTGGCCTTCATGATGTTGGGCAGCGACGCATAGCGCGGCTCGTTCAGGCGCAGGTCCACAGTGACGATCGCGGGCATCTTGACCTTGATGGTCTGCAGGCCGCCGTCAACTTCGCGGGTCACGACGGCACTGTCGCCATCGATGCCCATTTCCGAGGCAAAGGTCGCCTGGCTCCAACCGAGGATCGCCGACAGCATCTGGCCGGTGGCGTTCATGTCGTTGTCAATGGCCTGTTTGCCCGCCAGAACCAGACCGGGCTGCTCTTCCTCGACCACCTTGGCCAGGATTTTCGCGACGGCCAGCGGCTCGATGTCGGTGTGCACATCATCGGCGGCAACCACCAGAATGGCACGATCCGCACCCATGGCCAGCGCAGTGCGCAGGGTTTCCTGCGCCTGTTTGACGCCAATGGAAACCACGACGATTTCTTCGGCCTTGCCGGCCTCTTTCAGGCGGATCGCCTCTTCGACCGCGATTTCGTCGAACGGGTTCATCGACATTTTGACATTGGCGAGATCGACACCGCTTCCGTCCGCCTTGACGCGGACCTTCACGTTGTAGTCGATCACGCGTTTGACAGGCACAAGCACCTTCATCTACGTTCTCCTTTGGTTCTTCGATATGGTTTCCACCGACCTATCGGTCATTGAATTCGGGGTTTCTTTTCTCTGAGAACGCTTTCATGGCCTCTGGAAAATCATGCGCGCACAGCAGAACGCTTTGGGAATCGCGTTCGATGTCCAGAGCCTCCAGATAGCTGCACTCCGCCGTGGCGCGCATCACGCGCTTGGTTGTCTGGACACCGAACATCGGGTGTGGTGCGATCTCGCGGGCAATTTCCAGAGCGCGTTGCTCGACCTGGTCGGCGGGTACGCATTCTTCCACGACGCGCAGTTCCTTGGCGGTGCGCCCGTCTATTTCACGACCTGTGAGAACAAGCATCCGCGCCACGCCCGCGCCGGCACGTTGCTGAAGCAGCCAGCTCGAGCCGGTGTCGGGACAGCCGCCGATGCGGGCAAAAACCTCGCACAGCCGGGCATCTTCGGCCGCTACGACGATATCCGCCGACAGGGCCAGGCTGAGGCCGGCACCAAATGCTACTCCGCATACAGCAGAAATCAGAGGCTTGCGAAACAGATAGGCCGCGCGTCCGCCATCGTGAACCCGGTCGACCATTTCCGATGTCGCCCTTGCGCCTTTCGCGATTTCAGCCTGAAATCCAACGAGATCGCCGCCGCTGCTGAAATGATCGCCGCCGGTCATGACAACGACACGGATCGTAGCGTCCCGTTCGGCTTCGCGCAGAAGCGCCACCAGTTCTTCGACGAACCCGATGCTGTAAGGGTTGCGTTTTGTCGGCTGAAGAAACCGCAGGATTCCGACAGGGCCATCCCTGTCCAGGCGAATAAGCTCAGTCATTCAAGTCTCCATCAGGTCCCGGTCCAGACGGGTGCTCGCTTTTCAGCAAAGGCCTTTGGGCCTTCAATCGCGTCGTTGCTGGCGTAAACCACCTCGTGCAGGCGCTTGCCCTCTTTCAGGCCACCGGCACAGCCCAGATCCATGGTTGCGCGAACACTGCCTTTCGCGGCAACAACCGACAGCGGGGCCGCGCTGGCAATGCGTTTGGCAAGGTCGAAGGCCCGTGCGCGGACAGCATCGGGAGTGTCTTCGATATAGTTGGTGAACCCGTATTCGTGCAGGCGCTCGATCGGCATCAAGTCGCCGGTCAGAACTATTTCCATAAGGATGGGCTGCGGCAGCATGGACAATGCTGGCGATGCCCAAGGCGATCCACGACCGATCTTTACTTCGGTGATACCGACCTTGGTCCCCTTGAGACCGACCCGCAGATCGCAATTCAAGGTCAGCATCATGCCGCCCGCCATCAGCGACCCTGTCATCGCCGCGATGATCGGTTTCTTGCAGGCGCGCATGGTCTCGTGAAACGGGTCGCGCATCTTGGTCAGAATATCGACACCCTCGTCGCGTGCGATTTGTGTGGCTTCCTTCAGATCCAGTCCGGCGCTGAAAACGCCGCAATCGGCAGAAGTCAGAATGGCCACACGAACGCTGTCATCCGCCTCGATCTTTTCCCAAGCATCGGTCAGCCCGTTCGTCGCCGCCACGGAAAGCGCGTTTTTACGTTCGGGCCGGTTGATACAGACGGTCGCAATTCCGTCTTCGATCTTCACGTCAATGGGGCTCATGATACCTGCTTCGCTTTCTCGGGACAATCTAACTGCGGAAAGCTTCCCCGCGACATGTCTGCCGCGGGGAAGCTCTGTCTTATTCGACGGTGAACGTCGCGGAGCTGTGCTTGATGACATCCCAAACAACGTCGAGATAGTCGGCGCTCCAGTCGGTCAGCGGAACCCAGGTTTCGCCATTCCACTGTTCGACCCGAGTCTTGCCGCCACCACCGTGGTCTTTGTCGGTCACTGTAACCGGGGCCATGATGCCGTTTCCATCGAAGTCCTCGATCGATTCATAGGCATTCTTCATGCTTTCCGGTGTGATCGGCCAACCGTTTTCAGTAATTGCGATCCGCGCGGCTTCGAAACCGGCCGAGTAGATCGCCATGCCCGTGTTGTAGTACACGTCGCGCACCAGGCTCTCGGGACCGCTGCCCTTGCCATTGGCATAGTAGGTGTCCAGCATCGTCTTGACGATCGGAACTTCCTGGCCACCGGCCACGTTGGTCCCGCGCAGGATGCCTTTCGCCTCTTGTGCGCCAATATTGGCGATATCAACTTCGTTCAGCCAGTTCACCGACAGATAGCGGTCGATCGGGAAACGGTTGCGGCGCATTTCCTTCGAGGCGACCACATGCCCGCCCGCCAGCAGCCAGCTGATCACGTAGTCAGGCTTGTCGCGGCGGATTTTGCTCCATGCGCCGGCCTGATCCGACCCGGGAAGCGGCACGGGATACAGCTCCAGTTCGAACCCTTCCTTTTCGGAAAGCGTTTTCAGGATCTCGATCGGTTCCTGGCCAAAGGGATAATCCAGATAGATGAACCCGATCTTCGCCTTGCTCAAGTCACCGCCCATCTGACCCTTGATGAAGGCAACGTCATTTGCCGCCTGCTGCCAGTACGTCGGACCGACCGGGAAAACCCATTCGAACACTTCGCCGTCCACCGCGTCACCGCGGCCAACAAAGGACTGCATCAACACGTTGCCGTCCTTCATCGCACGCGGCAGAACCGCGTTCGTGACCGGCGTGGACAGAAAATTGAAAAGGAAAACGCCTTCGCGCTTGAGCTGCTCGTAGCATTCCACACCGCGCTGCGGTTCGTTGCCGTGATCGCGAATGATGACTTCAACCGGATGCCCTTCGATACCGCCATTTTCGTTGGTGTACATCGCCAGGTCCTGCGCGGCCTGGGCCACCTGCGGCGAAATGAACGTGTAGGATTTACTGAGGTCGAAGCAGAGTCCGAAGCGGATCGGCTCCTTGTCCTGCGCTGAGGCAACAGTCGCGCTTGCTGCCAGCGCAGTAGCAAGTACCACTGCCTTAATGTGCTGTTTGACTTTCATGTTTTCTCTCTCCCGTTGGTTTGGTTTGGGGCGGTGATACCGCTTTGTAAACGCCGCTGCCGCCCCGCGTAGCGTCGCCCTTCCTGCTACCAGTCTTTCACTGCTCGTATTTCGCGGAACTCTCTTTAACCACACCCCACACAACGTCCGTGTACGCAGAGATCCAGTCGGTTTGCGGCACCCAAGTCTCTCCGTCCCACATTTCGATACGGGTCTTGCCCCCGCCGCCATGATCTTCGGCCGTCACCGTAACGGGGGCCATCAGCCCGTTCGCGTCATAGCCCTCAAGCGACTCCAGTCCGGCCTTGTAGGATGTCGGAGTGATCGGCAGCCCCTCGGCTTCCGCCGCCTTGCGCGCGGCTTCGAACATGATCGAATACATGGCCAGCCCGGTGTTGTAGAAAACGTCCTGCGTCTTCTCGATCGGGCCGGATCCCTCGCCCTTGTCATAAAGCTCGGCCATGATTTCCTGATACAGGGCAATATCCTGACCGCCCACGACATTGGTCCCGCGCTTGATACCTTTGGCGGCCTCTTTACCGATGTTGGCGATATCGACTTCGTTCAGCCAGTTGACCGAGATGTATTTGTCCATCGGAATGCGATTGCGCTTCATCTCTTTCGAGGCAACCACATGGGCACCGCCCAGCATCCAGACGATCACATGATCGGGCTTGTCGCGGCGCACCTTCGACCACACGCCGGCCTGGTCGCTGCCAGGCAGTGGCACGGGGTACAGTTCAAGCTCGAAACCCTCTTTCTCGGACAGGGTTTCCAGGATCTCGATCGGCTCCTGCCCGAAGGGATAATCGAAGTAAACAAACCCGACCTTCACATCTGACAGATCGCCGTCATGCAATTGCTTGATGTAGGCGACATCGTTGGCGGCCTGTCCCCAATAGGTCGGCCCGATCGGATAGACCCAATCGAAGACGGTGCCATCAACGGCATCGCCGCGCCCGACAAGAGACTGCATCAGGATACGCCCGTCTTCCATGGCCCGCGGCAGGATAGCCAGAGACACCGGAGTGGACAGGGTATCGAAAACAAAGACGCCCTCGCGGCTGAGTTTCGAGTAGCACTCGATTCCGCGCTGCGGTTCGTTCCCGTGGTCACGCACGATGACTTCGACCGGTTCGCCACCGATGCCGCCCTTCATGTTGATGAGCTTGGCAAGGTCCATCGCGGCCTGCGAAACCTGCGGCGTGGCAAAGGTATAGGCTTTGCTGAGGTCGTAGCAGATGCCGATCTTGAATGGCTCGGCCAGCGCCTGGGTGCTGAACACTGCTCCTCCGAACATGGATAGTACAGCCAACGCTTTGGTAAATTTCTTCATTTGTTCCTCCCTGAACAACTTCTGATTAGTACCTCAACTCAACCAACGTTTGCGTCGGCTGTAGTGCTTGACGTTGTGAAAATCGGTTTCTTCTCCGCCGCCCAGATAAAATTCCTGAATGTCGGAGTTGGATTTGAGCGCCTCGGCCGTGCCGTGCATGACAACGCGGCCGTTCTCAATCAGATACCCTTGCGAAACAATCTCCAGAGCGGCCAGCGCGTTCTGCTCCACCAGCAGGACGGATACGCCCTCCTCCTGATTGATCTTTTGCAGGATGCCGAAGATTTCCTCGACCAGGAACGGGGCAAGGCCGAGACTTGGTTCGTCGAGCATCAACAGTTTCGGCTGCGTCACCAGCGCCCTGCCGATGGCCAGCATCTGTTGCTCGCCACCAGACAAATAGCCTGCTTGCGAATTGCGGCGTTCGGCAAGTCGTGGGAAATAGTCGTAAATCTTTTCTTTTTCCGCATTCAGCGCCGATCGGGACATTCCGCGCGGCGCAGCAGCGGTCAGGTTCTCGTCGGGGGTCAGGTGTTCAAAGACCCGCCGCCCTTCGATGACGTGACAGATACCCATCCCGACGCGGTTTTGCGCGAGCACTTCGGTTATTTCTGTTCCCTGGAAGGTTATTTCACCTCGGCTGATGCGTCCGCGCTCTGCCTTCAGAAGACCGCTGATCGCTTTCAACGTGGTGCTTTTGCCCGCGCCGTTCGAGCCCAAGAGCGCGATCATCTCGCCTTTTGGCACCTTGACCGAAACACCTTTGATCGCCAGCATTACATTGTCGTACAGCACCTCGACACTGTTCATGGACAGAATGTGCTCGGCTTCAACTTTTTCTTGCATCGGCATTTCCCTTATTTCTTGAACTGATCGAAGGGCCAGACCATCAGATAGTCTCTGATGTTGCCGTAGAGTTTTCCCAAACCGAGCGGTTCGATCAGAAGGATAATGACGATCAGTGCGCCATAGACCGCATTCGGGATGTGAGCGAGCGTTTCAACATTGATCTGCATACCAAGCCCCTCGCTCACCGTGACGACGAGACCGTTCACCAAACCGGGGACAAGAAGGATCAGAGCAACACCGAAATAGGATCCGATTACGCTGCCGAGGCCGCCAACGATCACCATCGCAAGAACCTGGATAGATACGGTGACCGAAAACTGCTCCGGCGCGGCAAGAAAGAAGAAGGTGGCGACAAGCAAAGCACCACTGACGCCCGCGATGAAAGACGAAGTCGCGAAGGCTAGGATCTTGTAATAGAAACTGTTCACACCCAGGATCGCGGCAGCAAAGTCTTTTTCGCGTACCGCGACCAGGGCACGACCAAGCCCAGTGCGTTTGAGATTCAGCATGAAGATCGTCACCAACACACACCATCCGAAGGCGACATAGTAAAAACCGGTATCAGAGGTAATATCCTGCCCAAGAAACGCCAAAGTTGGTGACTGGAGCGATGCGTGCGAGCCCCCTGAAATCGCCGGCGAGTGGGTCAGAACCCAGTCCATCACGAATTGCATCGCAAGAGTCGTGAGTGCGAGATAGAGACCCTTGACCCGCAATGCGGCAAAGGCGAACAGGCTGCCGATCACAGATGACGTCAACCCGCCAATGATCAGGGCGAATTCCCATGGCACGCCGAAACGCGCCGCGTGGATCGCCGAATACGCCCCGACGGCCATGACCGCAGCATAGCCCAAGTGAAGTTGGCCAGCCCAACCTGTCACCAGGTTAAGTCCAAGGGCGGCGGCCGTCCAGATCAGCCACGGAAGCATGTAACTGTTCAGGTAGAGCGACGGTATGATGAATGGCGCGGCAAGTCCAATCAGGAAGATGAATACAGCCAGGTTCCGGTCAGCAGGTACCTTGAAGATACGACTATCGGATACATAGTTGGCGTGATGGACGCCGGAAAGTCTATAAAACATCCCTTAGACCCTTTCGATGTCGTGACGGCCGAACAGCCCGTGCGGACGGATCATGACCGTAAGAATGAGCACGGCGGCGACGATAAGCTCGCGGCTTCCGCCTCCGACAAGCGGATCCAGAAGATCGGCACCAACGTTTTCGACGACGCCCAGAATGATGCCCGCGATCACTGCGCCGAGGATACTGTCGAGTCCACCAAGAACGGCCACCGTCAGACCCTTCAGAAGCAACAGCGACAGCGCCTGATCGACACCCTGAATCTCGCCCCAGATGACGCCTGCGGCGACGGCAACAACTGATGCCAGTGCCCAGGACAACCCTACGCCGCGCTCAACCGAAATGCCGACCGACCACGAAGCCATGTAATCATCCGCGATCGCCCGCAACTTGATCCCGGTCCGGGTTCGGAAGAACAGCATGAAGGCGACAAAGAGTGCGAGCGCAACACCGGCACCGACAAGATGGATGCGGCTGACGAAGATGTCGCCCAGGAACAGCGGTTCATAGCTGACCCCCAAATCAACCGAACGGGATGTCCCACCCCAGATTGCAAGTGTTGTCCCCCGCAGGAAGATGTCCAGGCCAAGTGTCAGCATCAGGATCATGACGACCGGACGGCCCGCGAGACGGCGCAGGGCAACACGCTCAATGCCAAATCCCAGGCCGAACATGATCACCGCAGCAAGCGGAATGGCCAGCCACAGCGGCAGACCCGCGTCATGTGAAAGGGCAAGAACCACATAGGCCCCGACCATTGTCAGCCCACCCTGCGACAGATTGGGCACCGAGGACGCTTTGTAGATCAGCACGAGGCCGATAGCGAAGAGCGAATACAAGAGACCCGTCAAGGCTCCATTGATCGCAAGTTCAGATAGAAAGACCCAATCCATTTATACCTCCCTGATGGGAAGGCTTCTTTCGACCTTCCCTATTTCCCCTGTCTCGTAAGTCACCTGCGCGCTTACGTGGACATCTTTTGAACCGTCGTAGAGCGCCGCGATCACGTCGGCATAGCGTTCCTGTACAACCTTGCGTCGCAGTTTTCGGGTCCGCGTGATCTCACCATCGTCCGGGTCGAATTCCTTCGGCAGGCTGACAAAGCGTTGCAGGCGCAACGGCTCTGTGACGGCCTTATTTACCCGTTCGAATGCCCCGTGCAGCAGCGCCGCGACCTCGTCACGTTGCGACAAATCGGAATAGGACACATAAGGCACGCCGTTCACTTCGGCCCAGTGTCCCACTGCCTCGAAATCCACGCAGACCATGGCGGTCAATTCATCCAGGCCGGCACCGATAACAGCCGCATCCTTGATATAGGGGCTGAACTTCAACCGGTTCTCAATGTAGTTTGGCACATAACGCTCGCCTCCGGCTGTATGCATGACCTCGGAGACACGGCCCAGAACAACCAGGTGTCCGTCATTCTCCAGATAACCGGCATCGCCGGTATGCAGCCACCCGTCCTCAAGCGCTTCGGCGGTCGCTTCGGGTTTGTTGAAGTACCCCTCAAACACGCTGTCCGAACGCACCAGGATCTCTCCGTCTTCGGCAATTTTCACCTCGACGCCAGGCGCGGGTTTGCCAACGGTATGGAGGCGCACCTCGCCCGGAGACTGAATCGCATTGATCGCGCTATTTTCGGTCTGGCCGTAGAGTTGGCGCAATTTGATTCCCAGGGCTCGGTAGAAAACAAACGTGTCTTCGCCGATTGCTTCGCCGCCAGTGAACGCGTTCTTCAGACGACTCATCCCGAACTGGTCCTTGATCGGACCAAAAACGATCGCCTCGCCCAAAAGTCGGCCCAAAGGCTCTAGTGCACCGCCGCTAATGCCATTCAGCTTGCGTGTCTCGGCGGCAATCGCCCGGTCCATGAAGAAATGGTACAGCCATTTTTTGACCGGGGTCGAGTTCTCGATACCCACTTGGATCGTCGTCAGCATCTGGTCCCAGCTTCTCGGCGCCGCCAGATAGAATGTCGGAGCGATTTCGCGCATGTCGCGAACGACGGTTTCCTGACGTTCAGGCACGTTCACGGTGAACCGGCAGAGCAGCGCCGCCGCGACGGTAATGGCGAAGTCGCCCACCCAGGCCATCGGCAGATAGGCGAGGATTTCCTCATTGTCGTCGAATGCACCCGCTGCATGCCCGTTCCTGGCCGCAGCAAGAACGTTCTTTTGACTCAGAACGATACCTTTCGGTTTTCCCGTGGTCCCTGACGAATGCATGAAAATGGCCGGATCGCCGGGCTTTGCCCGACCAAAGAGATCTTCGCGCAAGCCCGGGGTTTCATTAAGATCGTGCTGACCGACTTCGATCAGGTGATCCCAGGACATCAGCCCTTCAACCTCATAGAATCCGAGGCCTCGCGCTTCATCATAAATGATGTGGTCGATACCCTCGGCGCCCGCGTCCTTCAGTTCCAGGATCTTGTCTACCTGCTCCTGATCTTCGGCGATGGCCGCGACGATTTCGACTTCGCCAAGAAAGTGCCGAAGTTCTTCGATTGTCGCGCCCGGATAGGCAGGCATTGCATAGGCGCCCAGCAACGAAACAGCCAGCATGCCGCCGTACAACCGTGCACGGTTATCGCCCAGAATAAGTACTGCCTTGCCCGGCTTTACGCCGATTTTTTCAAGTCCGGCCGCGCAGGCAAGCACCTCTTCGGCGTATTCCGCCCAAGTGGTTTCTTTCCAGATCCCGCGTTCCTTTTCGCGAAGCGCGATATCCTTTCCGTGGCGCGACGCGTTTTGCGCCAGCAGTGCACCAATCGTATCGCCGCCCGAAGACTGTTTTTGCGTCAAATCAGTCATGCGACCCTCCGATATATGCCTCGATGACCCGCGGGTCTTTTACAACGTCCTTCGGGATGCCGCTGGCGATCATTTCGCCATAATTAAGCGCCAGCATCCGATCACAGATGCCGGTGATGACATCCATATGATGCTCGATCAGCAGAACGCTGACGCCGCGTTCGGCACGGGCATCCAGAATGAAGCGGGACATATACCCCTTCTCTTCCTGATTCATGCCTGCCATCGGCTCATCGAGTATCAACATTTGCGGCTCGGCCACCAATGCCCGCGCAAGTTCGACCCGTTTTTTCAGCCCGATCGGAAGACCATCGACCAACTCATGTCGGATGCTTTCAAGCTGTAGAAACTCGATCACCTCCTCGACGATCTTACGGTTCTCGATCTCTTCATGCCGCGCCGCCCACCAATAAAGCGCCGTGCGTAAGACGCCCGGTTTCATGTGGATGTGCCGCCCGAGCAGGATGTTGTCCAGAACGCTCATCCCGTTGAAAAGGGCAAGATTCTGGAACGTCCGCGCAACCCCGAGCTTGGCAACCTTATGAGGCGCTGTGCCCGTGATGTCTTTTCCCGCCAGCCGGACAGTGCCTACGTTTGGCGGATAAAACCCGGTAATTGCGTTCGTTAGCGTTGTCTTGCCGCTACCATTCGGTCCGACAAGCCCAAAGATTTCACCTTGCCGAATGACGAGATCAACTCCGGTGACAGCAACGATGCCGCCAAACCGTCGTTCGACCCCGTTGCACTCCAGAAGCGCCCCGCCATCGGTACCAACTGCTATTTTATTCTTCGTTGTCATCTGGATCTTATTGTCCCCATTAAGGTTCATGGCTTTCATCAGGAAATCAGGAAATGGTCCGGTCGACCCGTTGGCCATGGGTCCCCCCACAATTGCTGCCCACCGTCGATGTTCAGAACTTCACCGGTAACAAACTTTCCTGAGTTGGCCGCCATATAGACAACACCTTCAGCGACATCCCATTCGTCCCCGGCGTGCCGCATCGGATTGGAATCCTGGAAAGTTGCGGCACCCTCTGGAGGGTAGTTCCCGAAACCGTTGCTTTCGCAGCAACCCGGCGCCACGCAGTTCACGCGGATATCATGCGGCGCCCACTCCACCGCCACCGATTTGGACAGGTAAATCACCCCCGCCCGAGCTGCACAGGTATGAGCGATGCCAGGCATCCCGCGCCAGATATCCGCCACGATATTTACGATGGAACCCGGTTGCTTGTTCTCAACCCAGTGGCGCGTCGTGGATTGCATCATCCACCAGGTTCCGTTGAGGTTGGTGTCAATGACGGCGGTCCAGCCTTTCGGGGAAAAATCCAGCGCAGCCTGTGGAAACTGCCCCCCCGCATTGTTCACCAGAACGTCTATGGAGCCGAATTCCTGATTCGTCTTAGCGACAAAATCCTCGACCTGTTCAGGGTCACGGATGGTCATGGGCACGGCGAAAACTCTGCCCCCAAAACTCTCGAGGTACTCTTTGGCCGAGGCCAGCTTTTCCTCGTTGCGTCCATTGATCGCCAGATTGGCGCCCAGCCTGGCGAACAGAGCCGCAATCGCCAGCCCCAAACCTCCGCCTGCGCCGGTTACAACGACGGTTTTGCCCGCGAACAAATCATGTGCGTAAACGGTTGTGCGTTTTGACAGGTCTTCTCGCGAAGACCCGAACTGCGTCTCACTCATGACGCCTCCTCCCTTTTCCCCTATTGCGGGGCTTTGTCTGATAATCTAACGGACGTTAGAAAAATAATCAAGTAGGGAATACGCGCTATCCCAATCCGTGTCTCGCGGTCAGTAAGACTTTGGAAGTCCTAGCGCTTTTTCAGCAATGAATGATAACAACATCTGCGGCGTCACAGGTACAATGCGGAACAAGAGCGCTTCTCTGACCAGACGCTCCACGTGATATTCCTTTGCGTAACCGAATCCGCCAAAGGTGATCTGTGCGGCCTCGGTCGCCTCAACCGCGGCGTCGGCGGCCAATAGCTTGGCTGCGTTCGCCTCGATGCCGCAGGGCTCCCCCGAATCGTAAAGGGCGGCGGCGTGCATCACCATGAGATTGGCCGATTCCACCCGCGCCCAAGCCTGAGCGAGCGGATGCTGAACGCCCTGATTCTGACCGATGGGCCGGTCGAAAACCACTCGTTCATTGGCATATTGCGCCGCGCGGGTCAGAGCGTTGCGTGCGATGCCGATGCATTCGCCCGCCACAAGGATGCGTTCTGGATTCAGCCCATGCAGAATTTGCCGAAACCCTTTGCCCTCTTCTCCGATCAGGTCTTCGGCAGGTATCGGCAACCCGTCGATGAAGACCTCGTTCGAATCGACAGCCTTGCGCCCCATCTTTTCGATCTCTCGCACATCAACGAAATTACGGTTGAGATCGGTATAGAACAGGCTCAGCCCTTCGGTCGGGTTAGTCACATCCTCAAGCCGCGTTGTTCTGGCCAGAAGCAGCATCTTGTGGGCAACCTGCGCGGTCGAAATCCAGACCTTCTGACCATGCACGACATACCTGTCTCCCTGTCGCACCGCCATGGTCTTCAGCTTTGTGGTATCCAGCCCCGTCGTCGGTTCGGTGACGCCGAAACAAGCCTTTTCATCACCTGCGATCAGGGGGCTCAGCATGCGCGCGCGCTGTTCATCGGTCCCGAACTTCACCACCGGGTTGAGCCCGAAAATGTTCATGTGGATGGCCGAGGCCCCGCTCGCGCCAGCCCCTGACTCAGCAATCGCCTGCATCATGATCGTCGCTTCAGTGATCCCCAGGCCGGCGCCGCCGACCGCTTCAGGCATGGCGATGCCAAGCCAGCCGCCATCGGCCATTGCCCTGTGCAAATCATGGGGAAAACCACCGTTGCGATCCCGGTCCAGCCAGTAGTCATCGTCGAATTGTGCACAAATCCGCAGAATCTGGTCGCGGATTTCCTGTTGGTCGGTGGTCATTCTAAATGTCATGGCGTCCCCTTGCCTTCCAGTCTCACGAGTCCTGCCTCACAAAGGGCAGAGATTTGCTCATCGTCAAAACCAAGATCGCTTAGAATACTTCGGCTGTCTGCGCCGGGCGGTCGTCCCAGCCAGCGAAGTTCACCGGGCGTCGCGCTTAGATGCGGGATCGGACCGATGACCTGGGTCTGCTCGCCCTCGACCGATACGATGTCCCCGCGATGGCGTATCTGCTCATTGGTCGTGATCTCCTCGACGCTCAACACCCGAGAGGCAACCGCATCATGTCGTGCGAATACAGCCGCAACTTCTTCAGCGGTGTGCTGCGTGACGAAATCATTGATCGCGTCAAAGACCACCGCCATGTGCTGCGACATCTCGCCGAGTGTCTCGAACCGCGGGTCATCGGCCAAAGAGTCCCCTCCGACCGCGCGCATCAGGCGTTGCGCAGTTTCCGCGCTACCTGCCGAGACGGTCAGCCAAACCCCATCGGACGTGCGGAACATGCCCCCCGGCGCAAAGTCCATCGGCTGGCGCAGCCCGTTGCGCCGCGGTGAATGGTTCGCACCTGTCATTGCGGGAACAGGATAGTCCATCAATCGAAGCAGCGCTTCGAACACCGCAAGATCGACAACCTGACCCCGTACTATCCCCTTTTCGCGGGCAAACAGCGCAATCATGATTCCCAATGCGCCCATCAGGCCTGTCGTGCTGTCGGCCGCCGGAAATCCGGGGTGCATCGGCGGCCCGTCAGGGAAACCGGTCAGATGTGCTAAACCACTCATGGCTTCTGCCGCACGACCAAACGCAGGTACGTCCCGCATCGGACCTTCCTGTCCGTAACCCGAAACGCGCAGAACAATCAGATCTGGGTTCCACTCATGAAGGGTTTCCGGCCCGATACCAGCACGTTCAAGCACGCCCGGCCGGAAATTTTCGATAAGAACATCGGCACCTTCAACCAATTTGCGCAGGATGTCCCGGCCTTCGCCGGACTTCCAGTCTAGGCTCAGAATCTTCTTGTTGCGGCCCAGCGTCTTCCACCAAACGCCCGCTCCATCCTCTGCCTTGGGCCCGAGGTCGCGCATCATATCCGTTCGGTTGGGTGCCTCGATCTTGATGACATCTGCACCGAAATCCGAGAGCAAGGCTGCCGAAAAAGGTCCGGCAATTACGTGGCCAAGTTCGATGATTTTCAGGTGATCAAGGGGTCCAGGCATTCGTTCTCGCCGCCAGTAATCTAACATTTGTTAGAATAGTAGCCTCGTGGACGGCAAACCTCAAGACTTGAGATTGCGAAATGGGGGTCTGATGCCGCAGAGTGCAAAATAGTACGCTACAGCGCTTCGATCTAAGATTGAATAATTTGGTCTCTTTCTGCTCCCTTCGGTTGAGTGCGAGAAACGATAAGCCATGTATCAATCTAAAGTCGAAACGCTTCAGTTATCCAACGAGCGCTATTGAATTGCGCCGTTTGGACCATGGACTCTACTTCGAAACTCCGCACGAGCCGCCCTGGGATCGTCGGACTCCCGGAGCTTCGCGACGATTCTCTCCGGTTTTGTTTTTTCTGGGCCATCCCGCTATCCTCAAATTGGCTCGAAATCCTATTTTTGGGGAGGATCGTTGCGTCAGGCGGTCGCCGCTAGGCCGTCCGACTGTGCGTCCCGTTTCGGTGGCCGTATCCGGAACAGAAGCGCATAGAGCACCGGAACCGCGACGAGCGTCAGGACCGAAGCAAAGGCGAGGCCGCCCATGATCGTCACCGCCATCGAGGCAAAAAACGCATCGGGCAGAAGCGGAATCATGCCAAAGATCGTCGTGCCGGCGGCGAGCACCACAGGGCGAAGACGGCTGACTGAGCCGTCGATCACCGCCTTGTAATCGGGCACACCCTGTGCACGTAGAAAGTCGATCTCTTCGATGAGAACGATTGCGTTCTTCATCAACATTCCCGAAAGCGACAGGAAGCCGAGCAGGGCCGTAAATGTGAAGGGCAGACCGGTGAACAGCAACCCCAGGACCATGCCCGTCACGGACATTGGCACCACGAGCCACAGGATCAGCGGTTGGCGGACTTTGTTGAACATCAAAATCGAAATCGTCAACATGACCAGGAAGCCTAGGGGAAGCTGCTTGCCAAGCGACTCCTGAGCCATCTGCGCACTTTCGAATTCGCCACCCCATTCCATTGCATAACCGTCGGGAAGCGGGATGGATTCGATCTCGGTGCGGACGCTTCGGAAGGCCTCATCCGCGGTGAGATCGCTGCGGGCACCGCCGAGAGCGGTGATCGTCCGCTCCCGGTCGCGCCGGTGAATGAGTGCCTCGACAAGACGGGGGTCGAACCTTTCGACAAGGTTGGCCATGGGTACATAGGACCCTGCCCCATCGGACCACACCGATAGGTCACGAAGGCGGTCAACTCCGTCGCGTTCGCTCTCGGGAAGCCGGAGATGGATTGGAATCAACACGTCGTCCTCGCGTAGGTCGCCAACGCGCAGTCCGGACGTTCCATAGCGGATGGTATCCGCGATCGCTCCACGCGTTGCGCCAGCCAGCCGCATTCGTGCCTCATCGACGATGGGTTCGACGAGGATCTCACGCTGCCGCCAATTGGTGCGCGGATTGGTGATGGTTCCTGCCTCCTCGTAAATCCTCATCGCATCATCCGCGAGCTGGCGCAGGATGACCGGATCGGGTCCCGAAAAACGAACTGCAACATCGGCACCGGAGGGCGGTCCGAACACGATCTCTTCGACACGGATCAGAGCGTGGGGGAATTCGGCGGGCAAGTCCTGGTTAAGTCTGCTCGCGATCGTCGCGATCGTCGCGGCGTCCGCAACCCGGACGATGAGTTGGCCATAGCTGGCATCCGCCTGCTCGGGGTTGTATGTCAGCATGAATCGGCTTGCCCCGCGCCCGACGAGGGCCGTTACCCCGGTTACGGCATCCTCATCCATGAGAATCCGCTCGAGCCGCTGCATCTCTTCGTCGGTCGTGTTGATATCGGTTCCCTGCGGCATCTGGAACTCAACGTAGAAAATCGGCGTGTTCGAGGCGGGGAAGAAGGCCTGCTTGACCTGTCCGAAAGCCATAACGGACCAAACGGTGATGCCAATGATCGTCAGAACAACCGGGATGCGGACGCGCAGCGCCATCCACAAAATCCCGCGATATGTCGCGTAGAACACGCCCTTGTAGGGATTATCCGAAATGTTTTTGGGGGTCTTGAGCAGCAGCTTGCCGAGATACGGCGTCACCGTGACTGCCAGGACCCAGCTTGTTAGCAGCGAGATGGCGATCACCGCGAAAAGCGAAAACAGAAACTCGCCCGTGGCGTCAGGCGACAGCCCGATACCGGAAAACGCCATGATCCCGATAACGGTCGCCCCCAGCAAGGGGATTGACGTGGCGCTTTCGGTCTCGGCAGCAGCGTCTTCTGCGCTTTTTCCTCGCGCCATGCCGATCACCATCCCTTCTGTGATGACGATGGCGTTGTCGACCAGCATCCCCATCGCGATGATCAGGGCGCCCAGGCTGATCCGCTCCATCTGTATCCCGAACACTGACATGAAGAACAGTGTAGAGAAAACGGTGAGCCCGAGGGTCGCGCCCACCACGAGGCCTGCGCGCCAACCCATGGTCAGCATCAGCGCACCGACCACGATCGCGACCGACTGTCCGAGGCTGACGAGAAAGCTTGAAACGGATTCGTCCACCACGACATGCTGCTCGTAGATCGGAATGATCTCGACACCTTCAGGAAGCCCCAACTTGAGCCGTTGAAGCCGTGCTGAAACCGCCTGACCGACTTCGACCACGTTTTGGTCCGTCAACGCGGAAACGCCAAAGGTAAATGCCGCCGTGCCGTTCTGCCGGATGATCTGGCTAGGCTGTTCGGCCGCCTCGCGGGTCACGCTGGCGATGTCGCTGACAGCGATCTGGCCGACATTTCCGGCCGTGCCCAGCCGCAGCTCCTCTATCCCTTCGGGGCTAATATAGCCCGGCGGAACCGATAGGCCGATCCGGGCAGGGCCCTCGGTGATCTCGCCGTTGGTGAACACCTGGTTTTCGTCTGCGAGAATGCCCAGGATCTGGGTCGGCGGAAGGCCCAGCATCTCGAGGCGTGCAGACGGGATCGAGATGGTAATTACCTCTTCGGAGAGGCCCTGAACCTCGACCTTGGCGACGCCATCGACAGTGACCAGTCCGAGCCGGAGCGTCGTGGCCAAATCCCTCTGCTCCGATGGGCTCAGACCTTCGGTCGTTACCGCATAGAACATGCCATAGACGTCGCCGAAATCGTCATTGATGATGGGCGGTAGCGCCCCTGCGGGAAGGTCCCCCTCCACGTCGCTGATGCGGCGGCGCATTTCGTCCCAAACCTGCGGGATCTCGTCCGGGCCATAGGTCATCTCGATCTCGACGGTGATCTGCGCCATGCCCGGCATCGACTTCGATTCCACCCGGTCGAGCTGCTTCATTTGCTGCAGCGCATTTTCGACGACGTCGGCGACCTCCTCTTCAACCTCCAGAGCCGTGGCGCCGGGATACGGTACGAAGATGAGCGCCGTTTTGAGCGTGAAGCTCGGGTCTTCAAGGCGACCGACCGTGTTCAGCCCCCAATAGCCGCCGAGGAGACAAAAGATGATGGTGAGCCAGACCGCCACAGGACGCTCGATGCTCGCTCGTGAGATGCTGAGTGCCATGGTTCTATTCTTGTCCTGTCAAAAAGAACGGGATCAGAGCCCCGAAACTGTCACGGTCTGATTGTCCCTGAGCCGCCACCAGCCACCGGAAACAACCAATTCGTTGCCCTTCAGGCCATCCAGAACGACAATCTCGTTGTCGATCGGAAGACCCAGACGGACCGCCCTGCGCGTGACCTGGCCGGACGTTTCTTCGTAGATCCAGATGGACGGTTCGGTTCGGCTCGTCGTATCCACCGCCGAAACCGGAACGATCACTGATTGCGGGGGATCTGCTTCTGCGGCGATGGCGATGCGCACATCCGCAGTCATCCCGGGCAGAAGACGCGAGTCGATATCACCCGTGATCGCAAGTTCCACGTCGTAGGTCTGCGCCGTCCGGTCGGCATCGGTCGCAAACGAGCGAAGCACCAGAGGCGCGGTGTAACCCGGAACAGCCGGAAAAGTTGCAACGATCTCGAAGGCATCGGGTGCCGACCGGGCAATGGCCGCAAGTTCCTCTGGCAGGGAGATCACCAGCCGCATCTCGCTGACATCCTGTAGACGCGCGACAGGCGCGGCCGACGTGACGTTGACGTATTCTTCAACGAAGGTGCGCGCCACAATCGCGTCGAATGGCGCGACGATTTTCGTTTGGGACAGGCGCCGCTCTGCCTCGCGGAGCGCGACTTCTGCCTGGACGAACTGCGCGCGGGCCGTGTCGAGGCGCGCGTCGGACGCCACGTCACGATCGGCGAGGTCCGAGGCGCGCGCAAGTTCGGAATTCGCCAGGTCGTAGGACGCCTGAGCCCGGTCGACGGCGAGTTCGAAATCGATTTGGTCGAGCTCCGCGATCACCTCGCCCTCGCGAATCGTGTCGCCGGGCTCAACCTCAAGGCGAATGATCTGCCCGGGTATCTGAAACGCAAGGTCCACCGTTCGAGCAGGTTCGACGCGGCCTGCAACGGTGCGAGACTGACTTACGACGCGATTGAGCGCACGGGTCACTTCGACCGTGACTGGTCGCTCCACGTTCGCTGCAGGCCTTGTATCGACTTCTGCCTCCAGGGTGTCCGTCGCGGTCTGGGCCAGCACATCGGTCAGGAACGGCGAAACAAACGGGACGGCAACGGCCGACACGGCCGCTACCGCAATAACAAAAACGATCCGCTTCAAACTTCGTGTCTCTCTATTCGAGTTCATTAATCATGGCCCTCAATTGCTCGATGACGCGTCCCCTGAGATCCGCGCCACCGTCGGGAAGGCCCAGAAGTTTCTGGAACCGAAGTCCCTGGATCGCTAGGACGACAACCATAGCACCCGGAGTGTCTTGTGTGTCGGACAGGATACGCTCAAGGTCGCCGGTCAGTTCAGCCCGTAGCGGATCGAGCAGCCGCGGATCTGACGCGGCAGCCGCGAGAATCGCCATCGAGAGGTCGTCATCGACGGCTCTGGCTTGCACGATTGCTTCCAGGTGCCCACGCAGGGTGCGGGATCTGCGATCTTCCGGGACTGATGCCAGGCGTTCGCGATGTTCTGCGAGCATCTCATCAAGCAGCCCGGCAAGAAGCGCTCTCTTGGTCGGAAAATTGTATAAGACCCCGCCTTTACTGAGATCGGCCTCACGCGCGACGGCGTCGATCGTAATCTTTCCCGCGCCCTCTCTGTGCGCAATTGCCCGCGCAGCGCCGAGGATCCTTGGTGACGCATTCTTTGCCTGCATTTTGGATTGTATGGTCATTATTCACTGTCCATTCGGCAATTTTATTGAGAGATTTGGAGCACTGCCCCGTTGTCGGAAAGCAAGGTCAGTTCAGAGCTCTACTCTATGTCCGCTCCCGTAGAGTCGCAGGAATGCAGTGACTGCATCGGCCGCATGCTTGTCCCGCTCGACTGTTCTTTGCACGGCCAGCAGGCGTGGCATCAACAGTCCAGAAACGCAAAGATGTATGAAGTGATCCGCAACACGCGGGGGGTTGTCGATCTCAAGCGCGCCTTCCCGGGAAAGGCGTTCCAGAACTTTACTGATGAGTTCGCGTGCCCGTTTCGGTCCGGCACGAAAATACACCTCCCCGACCTCGGGAAGCATCTCGGTGGCACCGATACACGTCCGCAGAAGGCGGATGTAGGTTTCGTCCAGAACGAGATCGATCATGCGCAGGGCAAGTTTTTCCAACTGGGCGCGCGGCTCGGGACCTGCGGACAAGGGTCGGAGGATCTCTTCCGCAAGCCGACCGCATTCGGATTCCACGACGCTCAGAAACAGCTGCTCCTTGGTCGGGTAATACGAATACATTGTTGCCTTCGACACTTTCCCTTCGGCGGCAATGGCATCGACGGTGGCGCCTTCATAACCGCACCGGAAGAAGACCTCGCGCGCGCCGAACAAAACCTCGGCCATTTTTCTCTCGCGCATCTCGTTCTTCCTGTCCTGTGCAGCATTGCGGGATTTCAAACTTGACTGTACCGTCTAGTCGGTACAGTAGATTGATTTTTACGTGCCGGCAAGTCGCAAACCTGGGCGGATCGTGCGGAGTGAGTGCCGCCTGTCAGGCATACCCAACGCGGCTTTCAATCCGTCATGAGCTTCGGGCCGTGCTCCGTTCGCGGTGCTTTCTGGCGCGGGATTACTCCGCGAACAGGACGGACGTTATCATTCCGCCGAGCGTGCTGTCCCGTCGAAAGCACCCTCTGCCTCCCAGCGGCGCGCAATGGATCCAAGGGTGTCCAGCACACCGCGCAGCTCCGCGCCGCGTTCAGTCAGCCCGTATGTGACAGCGGGCGGGATGGTCATGGCCTGCTCGCGCCAGACCACGCCGGCATGTTCCAGCATTCTCAGCCTCTCAGTCAGGACCCGGGTGGAAATTCCAGGCACCAGCCGTTTGGTCGCGCCGAAACGCTGTGGACCCTGTTCGGACAGAACCCAAAGGATATAAATCGTCCAAGGTCCCGTGATGACACGCAGCAGCGCCTCCATCGGGCAGGAAGCTGGTTGGACGCTTTTCATTTTGGATAGCCCTCGCAGTCCACGAAAGTAAGTTACTTTTAAGTGCCTACTTTAACTGATGAAGCAAGGCACCTAATGATACTATATGGAAAACGGCAGCCTAACAACCCGCCGAAAACCGGGAGAGCGGCAGTGAGTGACAACGTGGCAAAATATGTCTACTGGATCGCGACCGGCCTTGTGGCGCTGGTCTATCTGGGTGCGGCGGCCTTCTACATCTCATCCCACGACATGGTCGCGGGCATGTATCGCGAGGTGTTGGGCTATCCCACATACATCATCTGGCCACTCGCAATTTTGAAGATCGTCGGTGCGGTTGTGATCCTCTGCCGCCCTTCGGCGGTGCTGGCAGATTGGGCCTATGCGGCAATGTTCTGGCATCTGGTGCTCGCCTTCGGGGCGCATGTGGGCGCAGGCGATCCGGGTTGGCCGCCGGCGCTGGCGACCTGGGTATTCCTGATCATCTCGTGGCTGACCGCCAATCGCGTGCGTGCGGTCAAGTCGGCCTATGCACCGGCAGTTCCGGCAGCGCCAACCTGATCTGCTGCGGAGTTGCCACGGCGCCGCCCATAGCCTCGGACTTTGGGGTACAAAGGGACGACAACATGACTGAAAAGCAGCCGACAGTGTTTGTTCCCCATGGGGGTGGCCCCTGTTTCTTCATGGACTGGAACCCGCCTGACGCCTGGGATCGGCACCGCAAATTCCTTGAGGACTTGCCTGCGAGCCTGCCGGCAAGGCCCAAGGCGCTCCTCGTGATCTCGGGCCATTGGGAAGAGCGGGTCTTTACCTTGCAGACCAACCCCGCCCCGCCTCTGCTGTTCGACTATCAGGGATTTCCGCAGCATACCTATCAGCTGACCTGGCCCGCGCCGGGCGAGCCCGCGCTGGCGACCCGCGTACGCGCACTTCTGGAAGGCGCGGGGTTCCAGACCGGGGCCGACGCTGTGCGTGGCTTCGATCACGGGGTATTCGTTCCACTAAAGGTGGCTTTTCCTGAGGCCGACATCCCCACCGTCCAATTGAGCCTGCGCGACGATCTCGACCCCGAGGCGCATCTTGCCGTCGGTCGCGCGTTGGCGCCCTTGCGCGACGAAGGGGTGCTGATCATCGGATCCGGCAATACCTATCACAACATGGGCAAGATGATGCGGGCGATGAGGGGCGGACCGGACCGCCCGGTGAACGGCGGAGACTTTGACCGATGGCTCACGAGTGCGGTGACCCATGAGGACCCCGCAGTGCGCCATGCCATGCTGGCCGAGTGGGATCAGGCGCCCGGCGCCCGCGACGCCAATCCGCGCGAGGAACATCTGATCCCGTTGCACGTCGTGGCCGGGGCCGCGCTTGCGGATCGGGGGGAGAAGACCCTCGAAGATGACGTGTTGGGCGCGGTCGAAAGCGCGTTTAGATTTGGATAGGACCAACCATGAGCTTCGAACTTCCCCCGCGGCAGGGCCCGCGCCCCGACACCACCGATTGCGCCCCGCATGAGCAGGTGTCGCAGACCTCCTCGGCAGAGATCCACGCATTGTTCAAGGAGAAGGCCTTCGCCCTGCCCTTCGTCGAGCGCTGCCGGTCGGGCATCTCGGTGCCCGGCGCCGAAGCACTGGTCTTGCCGGTGGCGCATGCCTGCGGCCCGCGTGAAGCCTTCATGATCGGACGCGAATTTGCCCATGTGCATCCCTCCTATGACGGTTCGTCGCACATGATGCTGCCTCTGGCGGCGGTCGAGGAACTCATCGCCAACGGCTGGGGCGAACCGCACCCGATGGCGTCGGCCGGACACATCCCGGCAAATGCCGTCATGGCCTTTGCGCCGCGCGATGGGTCAGAGGTCGACGTCATGATCAAAATCCTGACAACGAGCTGGGACTTCGCCCGCGGCAAGCTGGCCAACCCCGCGCAGGTTCACATCCACGGCTGACTCTCTCTCAAAGAACAGGAATACGCCCATGGCAAGCTTTCAGAACGGACCATTTATCGTCACAGGCGCCTCCGGCCAGCTTGGACGCCAGGTAATCGATCAACTGATCGAGGCGGGCGCCGGTCCGATCATCGCGGTCACGCGCAACGCCGACAAACTCGCCGAGTTCAGGGACAAGGGGGTGGATGTTCGCCAAGGCGATTTCAACGCGCCCGAAACACTGGGTCCGGCCATCGCGGGCGGCAAGCGGATCCTGATCATCTCCACCGAGGATCTGGAGCCGGGCAAACGGCTCGCGGCTCATTCCAATGCGATCACCGCCGCACGCGAGGCGGGTATCGCCCACATCGTCTATACCTCGCTTGCCAGCCCGGTACCCGAAAGCCCCATCACTTTCAGCAAGGATCATCAGAATACCGAGAAGCTGATCGAGCAAAGCGGCGCCAGCTACACGATCCTTCGCAACAACCTTTACACGGATCTGTTGCTTATGAGCGGACCGCAGGCGATCGACATGGGGCAGCTCTTTGCCGCGGCAGGGGACGGACGGGCGAGTTACGTCACGCGCGCCGACTGCGCCCGCGCCGCCGCTGCCGCGCTGATGAATGCGACCGACCGCGAGGTCCTGGACATCACCGGGCCCGAATCCACCGGCCAGGCCGATATCGCGGCGCTTTTGTCGGACATCGCCGGCAAGGACATCCCCTACGTTCCGATGCCGGCCGAAGACATGGTGCAGGCGATGATCGCAAATGGCCTGCCCGAGTTCATGGCGCGTGTTTTCGTCTCTTTCGACCAGGCAATCGCCGAAGGCTACCTTGATGTGGCCAGCGACGATCTCAAGACGCTCACCGGCAAGTCCGGACAGTCGGTTACCGATTTCCTGACCGAAAACCGGGCGGTGCTTCTTCGGGCGCCGCAGTAACTATAGAGGCGGACAAAATCATGAAACTCTACAACGCGAATTTCTCGCCCAATGCGCTGCGTGTGCGGGCGGTGGCACACGAACTGGGCGTGGACCTCGAAATCGTCCAGGTCGACATCCGGGCCGGGGACAACCGCGCGGCGGAATTTCTCGCTCGCAATCCCAATGCAAAGGTGCCCGTTTTGGAGGACGGGAATTTCGTGCTTTGGGAATCCCGGGCAATTTGTGCCTATCTGGCGGGGCTTCGGCCCGAGGCGGGCCTCTATCCTGAGGGCCGCAAGGCGCGGTCCCTCGTCGATCAATGGACCTGGTGGCAAGCGATCCACCTTGGCCCGGCGATGCAGAAATTGTCCTTTGAGCTGTTTCTCAAAGAGAAATTCGGCATGGGCGATCCCGATCCGACCGTGGTCGAAGCGGAACGAAAAGCCACAGATCAGTTCCTTGCCGTTCTGGAAACCGGACTCGACGGCAAGGACTGGATCGCAGGCGCACTCAGCCTTGCCGACTTCTATCTTGCGACCACCTTCATGTATCGCGATCAAGCGGGGATTTTACTGGACCAGTACCCAGGAGTTGCGAGTTGGATCGACCGGCTAGAAGCGCGTGACAGCTGGCAAGAGGCTGTGGCACCCCTAAGGGCGCTTTTCCGCTGACGTCGTGATCCAGGGGGTAACATACCCCTGACGAGTGCCGAGGTTGACGATACGGTCGGCCGTTGTCATCGCTTTGATCTGATCGTGGGTCAGAAAGTCAACTGACCCAGCCTCCCGATCAGGTCATCCAGTTCGCGGATCATCCGCTCACCTGACAGTGAGCGATCCACCACAGTGGCCGCCAAGGCTTCGCGCGTGCAGTCATCCACGATGCACAACACACGGAACCTTTGGCCATTAGCAAAGGCATCGGACACGAAGTCCAACGACCAACGCTGATTGGCGCGATCCGGCACTAGGATGGGCCTGCGCGTACCCAGTGCGCGTTTGCGTGATCACCTGCGGCGCACGGCCAGCCCTTCCTCGCGATAGAGACGGAAAAGCTTCTAATGGTTCACTTCAAAACCCTCTCTGGCCAAAAGGATGCCCTAACTACGATATCCGAACCGGCGACGTTTATTCGCCAGTTCCCGCAGCCATTGGCGCAGGGCGTGGTCGCTCCGATCCTGATTCCGATATGACTGGGAGTTCCATAAGTCCTTGATCCAGGCCTGTGGGTCACAAAATCTGTTGTCGCTTCATGCAGTTCTTTACGAAAAATATCTGCGGTACCAGATGTTGGTTCTTACATACCGTGGGCAAGAAGCCGTGGAAGAACATCGAAAAAGGCCTAGTCCACATGCTTGCGGCCTTCTGACGTTCTGCGAACTTGGCTGGCATGACCCCGGGTCCGACGCGGATAGCGGACTTAACTCTTGCTGCGGGTCTTAGGCGCGCCGCTTTCGCCCGAGAAGTATTCGTCCCAGGTGCGCCCGAGTCATGCGCACTCTTGGCCAAGAGCCAACTTAACATATGCTTGCTTATACGTTTTTGAGCCGTCACCCGGCAGATACTAAGCTGCAATCCGCCACATCCGGAACCGCCCCTGCCCTGTAACCTCGCGGATCAAGCCTTTCTTTTCCATCCACGCGAGGTTTCGTTGCATCGCCGCGCGACTGGCACCGATCTGAGTCTCAGCCATCGGCGCGGACACCAGAGGCCATTCCGCGAAGAGAGTTAGCAAAGCAGGAGGCGTCTTGCCTGATAGTTTCGCCAGTTCGCCCTCTGCCTGAACCGTCCAAGTCTCAACCAAATCCAAATGCCGCATCGCCGTTAGTATCGCGCTGTTCATCCCGTCCAACCAGCGGGCCAAGCGTTCAGGTGGCACGCCCGAGGCCCGCAGCCCCCCTGCCCCGCCCATGGCCAGCGGCGCAAAGATGGCTCCATTGCCGTCGCTGGCCGCGATCCTACCAGCAGTTACAGCGGCCTCAATACGGTCTCCATATTGGCCGAGGCCAGCCAGACTCCAGAGGTGAAACCCCATGCAAGCGCTCGTGATCGGGTGGAGGTCAACCGCTGCTGTCATCACGTCCAGCCAGCTCCCTGCACGCTCGTCAAAGCGCTCGGCATTGTCCTCGAACTTCTCAGGATCACGCCGATCCAGGAAGGACGCCAAATCTACCATTGGCTCCGGACCACTTGTCAGGCGTCGCACGGCCCATCCGGCCCGGGCCAGTGCTTCCGAGTCATCCTGCACTCCAGACAAACGCATGGATATCCAAAGCGCCAGCCGATCGGGGCTCACACGATCGCCTGCGAACCAGCTGAGATCCGCCGCCTCTATTAGAGCCAGTCTGTGCCGCCAGCCCTCCGGGCCGCGCAGCAACCGGTCATCCAGAGCACCCAGGCGTCCAGCCACCTTTGCCAGCCGCGCAGTATGAGCACCCTCTGCCTTTGCCCAATCTTCGATGACTACGGTATCAGGCGGTTCCGCCCGCGGCCCGGGAGGCAGATCATCCGGTTCCTCTTCGAGCGGCCCGGGCAGAAACCAGAGGTCTTCTTCGTGAGCCTCCTCATCCCCCTCGGTAATGATGAGAGGGTCATCGAAATCATCACTAAAAGTAGATGCTTGCGGCGTCATGTGTGTAAAATACCACCTTTATGCACATTACCCAAGAGATTTTGTGGCCATTGCCCATGCTCTTTACATAGTATTCGCGGGCGACTGCCGGAGGAACCTCTCTGATCGCGTTCAGGATAAGGAAACCAAGGGGTTCTGCACCAGCACGACGAGAGAGCACTCTCTTGCATTCGTTTACAAACGGTCGATTGCTGACGTGTTTCGCAATTGCAAAGAGCCAGAGAAAGGGAAGCCCGTGTGCCGGGCTTGAAAGGAAAGAGAGAGCCTCTTCCGGGTCCGGCGCGACAAGGATCCTGACCATGGCCAAGACCAAAACCACGACGCGTTCGAAACCCGCCACCTCAAAGAAAACCGAAACCGCCGGATCGGCTGCGCCTGACGGCGCCGCCGACATCCGGATGATCCCGCTCGACCAGCTGGAGCCGAGCCAACTCAACGTCCGCAAAGTCGCCGCGAGCGCTAGCGACGACGCCGAACTCCTCGCCAGCATCCGCGAGACAGGCATCAAACAGAACCTAGTGGTTCATGCGCTGTCAGAGACACGTTTTGCTGTTGACGCCGGTGGCCGTCGCCTCAAATCGCTGAAACAGCTGGCCGAGGACGGTGTGATCCCCGCAGACCACCCGGTGCCCTGCCTCGTCGAGGACGAACGCAACGCCATCCTCACCTCCGCCACAGAAAACCTTCAGCGCGCAGCCATGCATCCGGCGGACCAGTTCGAAGCTTTCGACAAGATGATTGGCGAAGGGCGCAGCGAGGACGAAATTGCGCTGAAATTCGGTGTCTCCGTCGACCTGGTACGCCGTCGGCTGAAACTCGCCCGTGTCGCGCCCGAAATCATCGAGCGATTTCGCGCGGGGGATCTGACCCTCGAATGTGTGATGGCCTTCACGCTGACCGATGATCATGATCGCCAGCTGGCGGTCTGGAACGCGGTGAAGGGCGGCTATCACATCCATCCGCAGAGCATCAAACGCCAGCTGACCGAGACCGCGCATTCGGCGAACTCGGCCCTCGGGCGCTTTGTCGGCATCGAGGCCTATGAGGCGGCGGGCGGCGTTCTGCTTCGCGATCTCTTCGACGATCGCGCCAGCGCCCATATGGAAAACCCCGAACTCCTGGAGCGCCTCGCCATCGAGAAGCTGCAGGCAGCGGCCAAACCCTTCGAGGGAACGTGGAAATGGGTCGAGGTGCATCCCTCGGTGGACTACGGCGCGTTTCGGAGTTTCGGACGGGTCTATCCGCAGGATATCGAACCGGATCCGGACCTGCTCGCCGAAGAGGAACGTCTCATCGCGCGTGAAGAAGAACTGGCGGCGCAGAATGACGGCGAGGATTGGACCGACGCCGAGACCGAAGAATATTACGCCATCGAGCCGCGTTTGCGCGAGATCGAGGCTCTGCAGCGGGAGCGGCAGCCTTATGCCGAGGAAGATCGTGCTATCGCCGGTGTCGTTCTGACCATCGGTCATGACGGTGCGCTGCGTGTCGAGAAAGGCCTCGTGCGGCCAGAAGATATCCCCGCTGCGGCGGTGCCGGGCGAAGATAGTGCTGATGCGGGTGATGCTCCCTCCTCTGCCCGCCCGCATGTGACGCCGCCGACCTCCTCTTCGCCCGTGCCGACCTCCGACCCAGCGGCCACTTTGCGCAAGGCGGACGGCATTTCGGCGAGCCTGGCGGATGATCTGCGTGCCACGCGTCAGCACATCCTCAGGGCGCATCTGGCGGCGGATTTCGAAGTGGCGTTCGATGTGATGCTCTACGCGCTCTGCGAGCAGGCTCTGGGGCGGTCCTACAACAATGAGGCGCTCGACATCTCGGTTCGACCTTTCCAGGCGCAAAACCGCGAGGTGCTGCATGCGGATACCGTCGCCCAGAAAATGCTCGAGGCGCTGGAACAGGATCTCGCCACAAACTGGATGAAGCTGGAGAAACCCGAGGACTTCCGGGCGATGTCGGCACTACCGATTGCGGATAAGCAGGCGCTTTTCGCCTGGGCGACGGGTCTGGCGGTCAAGCCGCAGCTCTCCTCCGACAATCGTCCCTCCCCCATCATCGAGGAGATCGGCGCGCGGCTCGATGTCGATGTGGCGGCCTGCTGGCGCCCGACCGCCCAAAACTATTGGGGTCGGGTCAACAAGGGCCATGCAGTGGCTACGGCGCGCAAGCTGATCGGCGACGATTACGCCGAGGATCGCAATCGCGAGCGCAAGGGCGATATCGCCGCGGCGATGGAGCGGGCTTTTGCCGAAACAGCCGGCGCGACGGAAGGTTTCGACGCCGCGACGGTTGCGAAGACGACGCGCTGGCTGCCCGACGGGATGTTGTTTGGCGGTGCGACGGAGGCTGTTGCCAACATGGGTAACGATTTGCGCGAGGCCGAAGAAGGCGACGTGCCCGCCTCAGATACTCAGATCGATGCCGAGAAAGACGAGCCGTCATCTTTGCCCGCTTTCCTCAGCGGGGATGCAGCCTGACGAAGCGAACACTGATCTAATCACGACATGAGCCTTGGGCCGTCCTCACATCGAGGGCGGCCCTTTCCGGCTGACGGGTTTCCTGCAGCCGGTGTCGGATTGGCTGGCCCGTCCCGGAGAAATCTCATGACCACCACACTAGATCTCGATCCCGTCAAGGAAGCCGCCCTGATCGCCGCTCAGAATGATGCCTTTCGCCGCTCCATCCTCGGGACAACCCCCGTCGCGGACGCACCAAAGGGCCAGTTTGTCATGACGCGCGGCGTTGCAGCACTTGAGCCGGAGGCCCAGCTTGCTCTCACCCGCAGCGTGGCTTCATTTGACGGGTTCAACGCTGACAGCGATCCTCATGGCTGGCACGAGATGGGCGTCATCGACCTCGACGGCACCACGGTCTGGTTCAAGATCGACCTCTACGACACCGACTATCAATTTGGTTCGCCCGAGCCATCCGACCCCCAACAGACACGCCGGGTCCTGATCCTGCTTCTGCCGTCAGAATACTGATGCCCCGCCTTCCAAGCACCACCTCGGATCGCCCTTGCACCAAGGGCGGTCCTTTTGCGCTGACGGGTTTTGAAGGGGCACGATCTCCGCGCCCCGCCCGCCACAGGAGACCAGAGATGGCCAAGACAATTGACTACGAGATCACGCTGCACCCCGCGCATCGCGACGGAGCCTTCATCGTCACTCAGTTCCAGATGATGGAAACCTGCCCGAAGACGCGCGTCCAGGCGGCCGGCATGGACGATCTCATCGACCAGGTGACGCGGTTCGCCATGGATCACGGGAAAAGCTGCCGTGCTTCGGTACGCTGTCTCGCTCCACGCAAGCCGCCGGGTTTCGGCAAGGCAACGGCCGAGCTGTACTTCAACCTCGAGGACCGCACCGGCTCCGTGTGAACCTTCAAAGCGTTGAACAGACGCAGATCACATGGGCGGCCTTGAATCGATGGCCGCCCGCCTATTCCCTTCGAAAGGAATGTCAAAATGACACAAGCGATTTATACGCGCAGATGCTCGAATCCCAGAGACGCGCTGCCGAACAGCGGGTCGAGACCCGCGCGGCGCTTCTCTCCGAGCTGCGCGCCATCGGCGTAACCGGCATCGAGGTGCAATACGAAGGCTACGGCGATTCCGGCAATGTCGAGGACGTTGTCGTGACGCCCGACACGATCACCCTCACGGAAGAGCTACGGCGCCGGGTCGAGGACTTCGGCTGGGACTTCGCCTATGCGCTCAGCCCCGGCTTCGAGAACAACGAAGGCGGCTATGGTGAACTGACCTGGGCGCTCGAGGCGGACAAGAGCGATGTCAGCCACTCGAACCGCTATATCGAAACCGACACCACCGAACATGAGGGGCTCTGATATGGCACACCCCCTCCACCACGCCGAAAGCTCCGCCCGAAAATTTGGTGGTATTCCAGAGGATTACCAACACGTGCATGATTGGTTCGATGCGTCCAAAGAGCACCTGGCCCTCTTCGTCCACAGAGCCCACCGTCACCACTGTCTAGGGGTATTTGAAGCCGAACGACAGTTCGGCCACAGCCTGACCAACAGCGCGGGCCGGGTCGTCCCGATCCGCTGGATCGGCGAGCAGCATGTGCGCGAGGATTGCCAAGGGCGTATCCCGTCGCTGGCGGACTGGCTCGGCCGCATTCAGCCGGAGCCGTGGATGGCCAATGGCCGGATCGACAACGATCCGACGCAGAATGGCAGCGATCCGCGCGCGGCTTGGGTCGCGGCAGTGGCCAATCACCAGACCATTCTCGGCTTCGAGGATTGGCTTCTGAAGGTTTCTGTCGAGCACGTCCAGCATCGCCAGAACCGCGCCGCCGCCTGATCGGCGGGGGGCGGCCTCACCAACAAACTCATCTCATCCAGATCGACCCGCCTGTGCCCATATCGGCCTGGCAAGTCGTCTTCGTTTCAAGAAAGGACATTGACATGCACGATCCCGTCTATGAGGAGGCCTATCACGGCCATACAATCAAGATTTTCCAAGACCTCGATCCCGAAACCCCACGGGAATGGTCCAACCTCGGCACATTGATCTGTTGGCACCGGCGCTATCGGCTCGGTGACAGCCATCAGTTCGACAGCCCCGAGGCGTTCCTGCGCGATCTTGCGGGTGTTTCGGATCAGAGCGATCTCTCGATGGAGCAGTTGCGCGAGCGCGCCGCGCGCAAGGCGATCCTGCTGCCCGTCTTTCTCTATGACCATTCCGGGCTCGCGATGAACACCATCGGGTTTCATTGCCCGTGGGATTCCGGCCAGGTCGGCTACGTCTATGTAACGCGCGAAGCCGCTCAGAAGGAGTATGCTGCGAAACGTGTCACCAAGGCTCTGCGCTCAAAGGCTGAAGACATCCTGCGCGGTGAGATCGTCAGCTGCGACGCCTATCTTGCCGGCCGGGTTTACGGCTACATCATCGAGCGTGACGGCGAGGAGGTCGACGCCTGCTGGGGCTTCTTCGGCGACTATGAGCTCGACTGCCTGTCCGAAGCGCGGGCGTTTGTGGACCAGTTGATCTTGCGAGACGTACACAGACCCCCGCCGCCGAGCATGGCGTAAGCCCACCCCCGAGTTGAAATGCGCGAAATACTCATATATCTTATTCATGCGTATTTCGGAGGTGAGCATGGCAAGCACAAGCGTCACACTTGGCCCCCATTGGGACGAATTCATTGCCCTGATGCTGAAGGAGGGGCGCTACGGGTCAACCAGCGAGCTGATCCGCGCCTCTTTGCGCCTGATGGAAGAGCAGGAAGGTCAGCGGGCGCGGCTTCGCGTTGCATTGATGGAGGGCAAACAATCCGGTGATGCTGGCCCGCTCGACATGGACGCGATCAAGCGCGAAGCGCGGAGCCGCTCCGGCGCTTCTGATGCGTGAAATCCATCACTCCCAGGCGGCAAAATCCGACCTCGTCGATATCTGGGTCGAGACACATGGGCAGTGGGGCGAGGCACAGGCGGACCGCTATCTTGACGACATCGAGCGTGCCCTGAAGGGGCTCATCGCTAACCCGCAAATGGGGTCGGAGTGTTCCGATCTCTTGCAGGGTGCGCGTAAACTGATCACGGGACGGCACCTCGTTTTCTACGAGGTGGATTCGGACAGGATATTCGTGATCCGGGTCCTGCATCAATCCATGGACGTGCCGCGCCATTTGCGGCCGACCTGACACCGGGTCATTGCGCAGCGGGGCTTTGCCATGAAAGAGCGAAAGACAGGGCGGGAGGGGTGACCCCTCCCGGGTGAGAGAGTGCGCGCGGGGCTTGGGGCCAACCCTCAACCTCGGAGATTGCCGATGAACGCTCACCCCCATTCCGTCCCGCTTGAGATCGAGTCCGAAGCCCCAGCCCTGCCAGATACCTCGCGCTCCGCTCAACACCTGATGCGGGCTGCAACTGCCCTCGTCCCCCAGTTCGAGGCGGGCAAAGCGATCGACGCCGCCGCCCTCCGCGCCGCGATGGAGGATGCTTTCGGCGCCAGTGACGCCAACGGCGCCTGGGTCTGGAAAGACGCCTATGACGCCGCAGAGATCGCGCAGATCCAGATGCTTTCGCGCTACGGCGCGCTGATGCAACGCCAGGCAACCTCGCCTCAGGCATTTCTCTCGATGATCGAGCGCCTCGCCGGTTTGGCTCCGTCGCACACGCGGCGTTCTGAAGACAGCGTGCGTCTGCAACAATTCTCAACCCCCCTGCCCCTCGCGGCCATTGTCGCCCAAGCTGCGGGGTTCCGCGTTGACGATCTGGTGGTCGAGCCTTCGGCGGGCACCGGCATGCTGGCAATTTTCGCCCGGATCGCAGGCGTGCGGTTGGCGCTGAATGAGCTTGCGGAGACCCGCCACGCTTTGTTGGGTGAACTGTTCCCCGATGCCACCGTTTCAGCCCACGATGCCGCGTCGATCGACGACCGGCTAGACCGGTCGCTCACACCCACGGTCATCGTGATGAATCCGCCGTTTTCGGCTGCGAACCATGTCGAAGGCCGGTTCCGGCAGGCCACCAGCCAGCATGTTATTTCCGCCTTGGCGCGCCTCGCGCCGGGCGGGCGCCTTGTCGTCATCACCGGCGAGAGCTTTCGCCCGTCCACCAAGAGTTTCCAGTCGACGTTTCAGCAGATCGGCCAAAGCGCCGATGTCGTGTTTTCCGCTGCGATCGACGGCAAGGTCTTCGCGCGACACGGCACCACGATCGACACGCGGCTTACGGTGATCGACAAGCGAGTGGGGGGCGAACAAGGGACCGCACCTATCGACATCGAGGCCGCCTATCATCCGCTCTGCGCGACCACGGGTGATCTTCTCTCCGCGGTGCTCACCCATTGTCCCGCGCGCCGCAGCCCCCCGCCCTGCCCCACTGGCGCCGCTCTTTCGGTGCCACCTCGCCCGACCCGCACCAACCTGCATGCCCTGCGCAACGCCGCCCGCCAGGAAACCCGCGCCCTCGCCGAAGAACGCGCCAAGCATCCCTTTGACGACATCGACACGGCCCCGCTCGACTACCTGCCGAGAGTCTGGAGCGAACCAGAGGGCGCGCTGCAGGATACGGTCTACGAAGCCTATGACCTGCAATCGATCCGGATCGACGGCGCGGCCGCTCATCCGACCGCACTCGTGCAATCCGCGGCCATGGCCTCTGTCCCGCCGCCTGTCCCGACCTACCGCCCAATGCTGCCGAAGACCCTCGTCGCGGACGGTCTCCTCTCTGCGCCGCAGCTTGAAAGCGTCATCTATGCGGGCAATGCCCACGAGACGCACCTGAAGGGCTGGTTCAAGCGCGGCGAGATCGAAGGCCAGCCGATGGCGTCGTCTGAGGGCGACAACGGTGCCTTTCGCCTGCGCAAGGGCTGGTTCCTGGGTGATGGCACCGGCTGCGGCAAGGGGCGGCAGGTCGCGGGTATCATCCTCGACAACTGGCTGCAGGGGCGTCGCCGCTCGGTCTGGGTCTCGAAGAGCGACAAGCTCATCGAGGATGCGCGACGCGACTGGATGGCGCTTGGGGGGCGTGAAAGCGATATCGTGCCGCTCTCGAAATTCCGCCAGGGGGGCGATATCCGTCTCCCAGAGGGCATCCTCTTCGTCACCTATGCCACCCTGCGCTCGGCCGAACGCGACGGGAAGGCTTCGCGCCTCGACCAGGTGACGTCCTGGCTCGGTGAGGGGTTCGATGGGGTGATCGCTTTCGATGAAAGCCACGCCATGGCGAACGCCGCCGGCGAAAAATCCGACCGTGGCGACAAAAAGGCGTCCCAGCAGGGCCTTGCGGGCCTCGCGCTGCAGAACGCCGTGCCCGACGCGCGCGTCCTCTACGTCTCGGCCACTGGGGCAACAGTCGTTAGCAATCTCGCCTACGCCTCCCGCCTCGGCCTTTGGGGCACAGGCGATTTCCCTTTTGTGACCCGCGCCGAGTTCGTCGCCGCGATGGAAGCCGGTGGCATTGCTGCCATGGAGATGATCTCGCGCGACCTGAAGGCGCTCGGGCTCTATCTGGCGCGGTCCCTCTCCTATGCCGGGGTCGAATACGAAATGCTGGTGCATGAGCTGACGCCCGCCCAGGTCGCGATCTATGACAGCTATGCCGACGCCTACCAGATCATCCACACCAACTTGGAGGCCGCCCTTCAGGCCTCGGGTATTTCCTCCGAGACCGGTACGCTGAACCCCCAGGCGAAATCCGCCGCGCGCTCGGCGTTTGAGAGCAACAAGCAGCGCTTCTTCAACCATCTCATCACCGCCATGAAATGCCCCTCGCTCATCCACGCGATCGAAGCGAACCTGGCGGCGGGGCATTCGGCCGTGATTCAGGTGGTCTCGACCAGCGAGGCGGTGATGGAACGTCGCCTTGAAGAGATCCCTCCCTCGGAGTGGGACGATCTGCAGGTCGATTTTACGCCCAGGGAAAACATCATGGACTATCTGATGCATTCCTTCCCGACGCAGCTCTTCGAGCCTTACACCGACGAGAACGGCGATCTGCGTTCCCGCCCCGCCCTCGATGGCGACGGCAATCCCATCATCTGCCGCGAGGCGGAGCGGCGGCGGGATGATCTTGTCGAGCATCTTGGTGCGCTCGCCCCGGTGCAGGGCGCGCTCGACCAGATCCTCTGGCATTTCGGCGGGGAGGCGGTGGCCGAGGTCACCGGACGCAAGCGGCGCATCGTAAAAACGCGTGAGGGGCGGCTCAAGGTCGAAAACCGTCCTGCCTCCTCCAACCTTGGCGAGACGCAGGCCTTCATGGACGACGCCAAGCGCATCCTGATCTTCTCCGATGCCGGTGGCACTGGGCGCAGCTACCATGCCGATCTTGGTGCGAAGAACCAGCGCCTCCGCGTTCACTATCTGCTGGAGCCCGGCTGGAAGGCAGACAATGCGATCCAGGGGCTGGGGCGCACCAACCGCACCAACCAGGCGCAGCCGCCGCTCTTCCGCCCCGTTGCCACAGACGTGAAGGGTGAGAAGCGGTTTCTCTCCACCATCGCGCGCCGCCTCGACACGCTCGGGGCCATCACCAAGGGGCAGCGCGAGACCGGGGGTCAGAACATGTTCCGCGCCGAGGACAACCTCGAGAGCCCCTATGCGCGGGCGGCGCTGCGGCAGTTCTTCTACAAGCTGCGCGCGGGCAAGATCGAGGCCTGCTCCTACGCCAAATTCCAGGAGATAACTGGGCTGACGCTCGATGAGGCGGATGGCACGATGAAGGAAAACCTGCCGCCGATCCAGCAGTTCCTGAACCGCTGTCTCGCGCTCCGCATCGACATGCAGGACGCAATTTTCGAAGCTTTTGGCGGATTCCTCTCGGCCATCATCGAAGATGCGCGCCAGGCGGGAACGCTCGATGTCGGGCTAGAGACCCTGCGCGCGGAAAAATTCGAGATTGTTGATCGCAAAGTGATTTTCGAGCATGAGGCGACGGGGGCAACGGCCACCGCCCTGACCGTGGAGCGCACGGATCGCAACGACCCGCTGACCCTGCCCCGCGTGAAAGCCATCTGCGCCGACACAAAAGGCGCGACGCTGTGCTGGAACAAGACCTCTAAACGCGCGGCCCTGATGGTGAAGGCGCCGGCCTTCATGGACGAGGATGGCGTGCCGATCCTGCGGGTGAAACTGCTGCGGCCAATGGCGACCGAGCTCTTCGCGCTCTCTGAGTTCTCAAAATCGCATTGGGTAGAGGTCGATGACGCGATGTTCGAACAGCTCTGGCAGGCCGAGGTCGACGCCGTGCCGGAGTTCACCACCTCGAAGATCACGCTGATCTGCGGCCTCCTTCTGCCGATCTGGGATCGGCTGCCCGCCGACAACATGCGCATCTACCGCCTGCAGACCGAGGATGGAGAACGCGCCATCGGCCGTCTGGTCAGCCAGGAGCAACTCCTGAACGTCTACGCGCGGCTCGGGCTCGATTGTCAGATCGAGATGACGCCGCAAGAGGTCTTCGCAGCGGTCATGGACGCGAAGACGACCCTCAGCCTGCTCGGTGGCTATCAGCTGCGCCGGTCGCTGGTCATGGGACAATCAAGGCTCGAACTCATCGGTGCGTCGGGTTCGGCCTTGCCCGGTTTGAAAGCCTTGGGCTGTTTCACCGAGGTGATCCAGTGGAAGACGCGGGTGTTCATCCCGGTGGATGGCACCGAGGCGCTGGCTCGCGTGCTCGCCGCGCATCCGGTTGGCGCCAACGCCGCGGATGCCGCCGTATGAGCGCGCGGCGCAGTATCGCAGACCTCTCGGCCGATCTGGCAGACCGGGCCGAGGGTTTCTGCCGCCAGTATTTTCCCGAGGGGCGCAAGCAGGGCAACTATTGGCAGGTTGGCGATACCTCGGGCGCAAAGGGTCGGAGCCTCGCCGTCCGCCTCCAGGCGGAAGGTGGTCGCAAGGCCGGGTCCTGGCAAGATTTCGCGACGGGTGAATATGGCGACCTGATCGACCTGCTGCAGGAACGGCTTGGATCGGTGACGCTCAAGGAAACGCTGAGGGAGGCTCGATCCTTCCTCGGCGAAGCCCCCTGCCCTGCCGAGTCTCGTTCTACTCGAAAGGCTGAGCGCCCGGATGCAGCCTCCAGCAAACGCATCGCGCGGGCGCGGAAGCTCTTTGCCGCTGGCAAGCCGGTCCTTGGCACCTTGGCCGCCACCTATCTGCAAGGGCGCAGCATCACACGGCTTGGCCCGGCCCTCCGCTATCACCCGCGGGTCTTCCTGCGGCCGGGCGAGGACGACCCTGATCTGCCGCAAAGGGCCCCTGCCCTGCTCGCGAAGATCACCGACAATCGCGGCCAGATCACCGGATGCGCAAGGGTCTATCTCGACCCCTCCACCGGCGGTTTGGCCGAGATCGAGAGCCCGAAGCGGATCCTCGGACAGCTGCACGGCCATGCCATCCGCTTCTGGTCCGGCACCGGGCGCACTGATCTCATCGTCGCGGAAGGTCTCGAGAACACCCTCTCGGTCGGAACCGCCCTGCCAGAATTCGATCTCGCCTCCTGTCTCACCGCCACCCATCTCGGCCTCTTCATCCCGCCGCCGGGCATCACGCGCATCTGGATCGCGCGGGACAATGACGAAGCTGGATGTAACGCATCAAGGAGATTGCGTAACCAACTGGAATCTCTTGAAATTGCCTGCGGTGATCTCGTGCTGGCCATGGGGGATTTCAACGACGATCTGCGGGCATTTGGCAGAGATGCGCTGCGCTGGTCTCTGTTAGGGGCCATGAAAGTACAAGGTCTGGAGATCGAGGACGACTGACCGCCAACCTCCCTGGGGATGTCCGACAGGACAAAGGTTCCGCGGGCTTGCTCTGATCCCGTTTGGATAAGGGGAGCGATGGACCGGCGGGTCGGGGCAGAGCGCCCCTCGCCCGGGCAGCAATGCGCCCCGCACCAGAAAATTCCCCTGCCCCTTCGGGCCATTCCTCGCGGGACCAATTTTCCGGCCCTGGGCGCATTCTCCGCTGCGCTCCGATCCTGACGGATGCGGCCCGGTCGCCGCTGGTCCTGATATCGCCCCATCCAAATTGGGTCAGATCAAACAGAGGAACCAGACAATGCCCCATCAGACAGACATCCAAGAGGAGACCGGCGTGACCTCCGCCATCCTCGACCACCTCGCACTTCACGGCGCAACACCGGGACCCGGCGAGACCGATCACCGCCCCCTGCCCCAACCTGATGAGGTCGAGCTCGCCATGGCGACCCTCTTCGACACCACCATCGGCCTTCTCAACGGTAGCCAGTTGGAAGACAATCTCGAAGAGATGCTCTGGTCCCTGACCTCGATCTTCCATCGCCGGCTTGCCCATATCCAGAAGCTCCTGGACGACAACGAATTCGAGGTCCGGGAAAGTTTGGGCGTACAGGACGGCTCCGAGGTCGCCTCGGTCGAGCTCGAGCGCCTCCAGATGATCGGGCTCAAGCTCTGGGACCATCGTGACGCCTTCGAACAGATGCGCGATCTGGCCGTGGACCACTTCTCGGCCGCCACCGGTTCGCCTTGGCTGCCCCGCACCGGTTCACGCGTCTCGCATCGCGGCCTGACCTCCGCCGTGGTGGACAGCCGGGCCTATCTTTCGGCCAAGCGCCGCAAGGAGACAGAGGTACACTGCCCCGAAGGCACGCGGATCGCGTTCTCGGGCGGGGACTATCAGGCCTACGACCTGATCTGGTCCGTCCTCGATGCCACCCTTGCGAAATATCCCGACATGGTGCTGCTGCACGGCGGTACGCCCAAAGGTGCCGAGATGATCGCGGCCCGCTGGGCAGATACCCGTGGCGTTACCCAAGTGGTCTTCAAGCCCGACTGGAAGAGCCACGGCAAGGCCGCCCCCTTCAAGCGCAACGACAAGATGCTCGAAACCATGCCACAGGGTCTGATTGCCACGCCCGGTTCGGGCATCACCGAGAACATCGTCGACAAGGCCCGCAAGCTCGGAATCCGCATCAAGAGGATCGGGGCTTAGGCCCTGGTACATTCCGACGTAGCGGTTCGAATGCGGACATCGGATCTGAGTAGTGGCAATGACCGGACTGCGGGACAGAGCTGATGGGGTGGATGGCTCCTGCTTCAACCGGCGTCGCAATGCGCCATAGTGCAGGTGTCAAAATCTGCTTATGAGAGGAGCCACCCCATGCAAGTTACCACAATCGGTGTTGATCTGGCCAAGAACGTTTTCCAAGTCCACGGGATCACCGCGAGCGAAGAAGTCGTGTTCAACAAGCCGCTGCGACGAGCGCAATTTCTGCCGTTCTTTGCAAAACTGGAACCGTGCCTGATTGGCATGGAGTCGTGCAGCAGTGCGCATCATTGGGCCCGTGAACTGACAGCTCTTGGTCACGAGGTTCGGCTGATTCCGCCGATGTATGTGAAGCCATATGTCAAACGCGGTAAGTCTGATGCCATTGACGCCGAAGCAATTTGCGAGGCAGTGACTCGACCCACCATGCGGTTTGTTGCGACCAAAACAGTCGAGCAGCAATCCCTGTTGTCGCTGCATCGGGCGCGTGACCTTTTGGTGCGCCAAAGAACGCAACTCATCAACAATCTGCGTGGTCTGGTCGCGGAGTTCGGTATCTTCATTCCCAAAGGGCTGGCCCGTGTGATTGGATTTGCTGAGGACATCACTCTTGGTGAAGTGCTCGACTTGCCAGACATCGCCAACGAGGTGATCCGCAACCTGTCAGAACAGCTCATGGCTCTGCATAAGCGGGTCCGATGGTATGAAGAGCGCCTCAAGCAAGTGGCCAAAGAAGATACGCGTGTCCGTTTGCTGCGCACTATACCCGGCGTCGGCGCGGTGACGGCTTCTGCGATCATCGCCAGCATTGGAGATGGTCACCAATTCAAAAACGGCCGGGAGTTCGCAGCATGGCTGGGTTTAACGCCTGCCAACAAATCCAGCGGCGGTAAAGAGAAGTTGGGGCGGATCACCAAGATGGGTGACCAGTATCTGCGATCATTGCTTGTCGTTGGTATGACATCACTCGTTCGACAAACACGATCCCACCCCGAGCGAGCCAGCAAATGGCTTACATCCTTGCTTGAACGCAAACCTGCGCGTGTCGCAACTGTTGCCATGGCCAACAAGACCGCCCGGATCGTCTGGGCTGTCCTGACCCGCAACGAACCCTACAGCCCACGCACTATAGCCTGAGACGAAAAGAACAATGAGTTAGCAAGACCCGCGAGATGATGGTGCATAAGTCTGCCGCCAAAGCCAAGACACTCCGCCGAATGGCGCGGGCATAATAGCCCGTAAAGCTGATAGGAACTTGGTTTGCGGAACCCATCAGGGCCAGCGGTCAAAACCGCGCAAACAGGCCGGACACATGACTGCTTCTGACAAATGCACAAATCAGATCAAAAATGTCTTGCTATGCAGGAGCCATCCACACATGCCATTCGCTGCGGCTGCTCCAAAGGCAGCTTTAGAACGAACTATGAGTCCAGGTCCTTTTTGAGCCATTTGACAAAGGTTGAGACTGCCGGTCTTTCAAACTTCTCGGCAAGTGCGACAGCATAATATGCAAAGGCGGTCGGCCATGCGGCACCCAATGCGCGCACCAACTGCCCTGAAGCCAAGCCCTCGTTCACGTAGACATCATTCAACAATGCCAATCCCTGACCGTCGATCACTGCCTTAACCGTTAAAAAGTCGTTGCCGTATTGTGTGCCGTAGGTCGCGCCGCTGGCCTCAATGCCCTGCGCCTCAAACCAGATCGACCAATCCTTACCTGTGGCATCGGGCAATAAACTATACCGCAGACAGTCAGATGGGTTTTCAAGCGGGCCAAGGCGGTCCAAGAGCTTGGGACTGGCGACAAGCATCAGCTCTGGAGAACATAGCCATTCGGACTGCAGTCCCGGATAGTCGCCAAGACCATGGCGGATCGCCAGATCAACGGGTTCTGACCTGAGGTTCACCAATCGGTCTTCGGTTTCGACCGAAACTTTGATTGCTGAATGCGCCTCTGCAAACCGCCCTAGACTGGAAACAAGCATGGAATGGGCAAAAGTCGCCGATGTGGTGATCCGCAGCTTGTGACCGAGACCAACAAAGTGTTTTTCGTGAGCTGCTTCAATCGTCGAGAACGCCCTACTGACGTCTGATTGAAGCGCAAGACCTGCCGTCGTGAGTGCGATTCCATTTTTACTACGGGTGAAGAGACGTACCCCGTGGCGCTCCTCGACTGCACTGATGCGTTGACTGATCGCACCCGGCGTCACGCCAAGTTCGTGCGCGGCGTCCTGCATTGCGCCTGCGCGTGCGACGACGTGGAATGTGTAGAGGTCCTGGATGCGAAGTGCCATTCATCACTTTAGATCAGCTAAAGTTATTTGACCAGTTTCTCGTTCGTCAAAACGCAAGTTACGTGGCATTTCGCGAGGACAAGGAGATACACCATGTCAGCAACCACATCCGCCCAACCACGCCAGAACTGGACCGTTGTCATCTTCGGGTTCCTGGCACTGTCGCTCGCCTTCTCCAGCCGAGCCGCCCTTGGATTGATCATGCCTGTTTGGCAAACCGAGTTCGGGTGGACCAGTAGTTATATCTCTAGCGTCGGAGCGGCAGCGCTCTTGATTATGGCTATTGTTGCCCCATTTGCAGGGCGCTTGGTGGATCGTCGCGGATCGCAGTTCACACTCAACCTGGGCATGGGATTGCTAGGGGTCGGCTGTGCAATCGTGGCACTAATGAACGGCAAGCTGATGTTCGTCATCGGCTTTGCCGGGTTCTGTGCCATCGGCTTTGGAATTGTCGCGACCCATGTTGTGGCCACGGCAGTCACCCGCATCTTTTCCGACAATCAGGGGCTGGCGACAGGGATTGGCACATCAGGTGCGACGGGTGGTCAATTTCTGATCGTCCCTTTGATCGCAGCGCTATTGGCATTTGCAAGCTGGCGCTGGAGCTTTGGTGCCTTATCGCTTGCGAGCCTCGCGTTGATCCCATGCATTCGGATGAGCATGCGACCAGATATGTCATCAAACGAAGCCGAAGGGCGAAAAGACGACCCATCAACAATGCGGCAGGACTTCACCTCCATTGTACGACAGCCTGCCTTTCATCTCCTGTTTTGGAGCTTTCTGATTTGTGGGTTTACGACGACTGGCGTCGTTGAAACACATTTGCTGCCCTTTGCGGCATTCTGTGGATTTCCACCCATTCCAAGTGCAACCGCCTATGGTTTGCTGTCCCTCGTCAACCTCATCGGCATGATAGCTGCCGGTTGGCTCACGGATCGTGTCAATCGTCCGATGTTGCTGGCAGCAATATACATGCTGCGGGCGCTGACATTCATCCTACTCGGCAGCATTCCCGGAACATCTATTGAAATGCTGTTCTTGTTCGCCGTTCTGTTTGGCGCGGTCGACTATTCGACAGTTCCCGTCACGGCCAGTTTGGTCGCGAGCCATGTTGGGATCAAAACGATGGGTCTCGCTATGGGTTTGATCTCTGCAGGCCACGCCCTCGGCGGGGCAATGGGTGCGTTCGCTGGCGGCTATATCTTTACCGCGACACAGACCTACACCCTTGTCTGGACAGGCTCAGTTTGGTTGGCAGTCGGGGCCGGAGCGTTGGCGTTGTTTTTGAAAGCACACCCAATAACCAAAGCTGCGGCATCTTGAAATGCGGACATTCAGTCGCTTCGCAACATCCGGTAAAGTGGGCTCTGAGCCGCCATTCGCCGCGCAAACTCTCAATGTCCGCATCGGAGTCTGACGCCTCATCCGATCTTGGCGCGTTTGTCTAGTCACCTATCCAACGGCGTCGCCCATGGCGCACCAGCAACAACTTCCTGGTTCGTTTGGCCTTGGGGTGATGCGTCGAGGCCGGGTCTTGGTCCAGAGTGTGCGAACAGTCGGATACACTCCGGCAAGAAGTTGGGTACAGCATCGACCGCAGTTCAGCTGCATCTCCCTCGGCTGTTGACCCATCTTCCTTCGCGGCCACCGCGCTTCTCCCGATGTCTGAGTTGCATGACATGCTGGTCGCAGCTGTCGTCGCGTCCACAAAGGTTGTCGCCGATCTTTTTCCCCTGACCCTGCGGGTCATTCCGCGCGGACCAAAAAGACCGGCGCCTGCCCCTCTCCGCTACGCTTCGCCTTCGGTGTGGCCGGGCCTTGGCCAGCTGCAAGGTGACCATCATTGCAACGCAAACAAGGAGAAGAGCAATGACCACGAACTGCATCAAATTCACCAGCGCCGATATCGAAACCGCCAAGGGCGTCGGCTCCATCTCGACGCTGACCTTTGACCTGGACATCACGGTCGAACCCGTCGCGAGCGCGAACCCGATGGCCCCCACGCACCGCGTCCTCGGCCGCTCCCCGCGCGGCAAGCTGGTCGAGTGCGGCGGCATCTGGAAGAAGCAGAACAAGGAGACCGGCGCTGACTACTACACGCTGACCATCCGCGATCACGGCTTCAACGCCAACCTCGGCAAGGCCGCGAACCAGGACGATCTGTCCCTGCAGGCCATCATCCCCTGGGGTCCAAAAGACGCCGCCTGAGACCAAAGTTGGCGGGGGCTTACCTCCGCCAATTCGTTTACAGCTGTAAACTCGACCTAGATCGCGGCCGTGGATATAGTCTCTTCAAGCATTGATAGACACTATATAGAGGAAAAATCTTGACTTAGTCGCGTGAATCACTGCTTTTATCCCCAAGTGGCGCGGAAAAGGCCACATTTCCGAAATTGGGGCAACCAGATGATTCCTGTGACACCATTGGCAAATGAGCGCCCTTCGGCTCTTGCAACGGAGATTTCCGAACGGCTCAACGCTGCCATCAGGGAACATCTGCTCTCTGCTTTTGCCCCAGACAACACGAAGACGCTACGCTCTTTTTCGGCACCTGAGGCCGCTGAGCTCTTGGGGGTATCCGGACAGTTCATGCGAAAGGTTCACGCTGAGGGCACAATCCCTGAACCTGACGATATCCGGGGTGGCCGACGCTACTACACAGCCCAAGAGATATGGGACGCGCGCGAAGTTCTAGAGAAGAGCTCTCGGAAGAAAGGCCGTTATCTGCCTCGCCGCTCGGGAGAAGAGCAGTTGCAAGTTTGGCAGCTGATGAATTTCAAAGGCGGTTCCAGTAAGAGCACGACGAGCGTCCACCTCGCCCACTACTTTGCTCTTCGAGGATATCGGGTCTTGGTTGTTGATCTGGATCCTCAGGGATCTCTCACATCAATGTGCGGGATCAGCCCTGAAATCGAGTTCGATGGACTGACTGTCTATGATGCGATCCGCTACGACGAGCCGGTGAACATGGCTGATGTCGTCGTTCCGACATACTTTCCAGGGCTCTCGATTGCGCCGTCCCGCTTGATGCTGTCCGAGTTTGAGACTGAGTCGGCCGTTCATTCGAACCCAGACCAACCATTCTTTACTCGTATCCGAAATGCTTTGGCACAGGTAGAAGATGACTTTGATCTGGTTCTTATGGACAGCCCGCCACAGCTTGGTTTCCTGACCATTGCTGGGATGGCTGCCGCTAGTTCTTTGGTTGTCCCTCTAACACCTTCGATGTTGGACGTTTCGTCAACTGCTCAGTTTCTTGAACTAGCCGGGGCGTATATGGGTGTGATCGAGGATGCTGGCGCAACTCTCCAATATGATCACTTCAAATTTCTGATCACGCGAGACGAACCAACGGACGTTCCCTCTCAGCAGCTAACGTCTTTCATGCGGGCTTTGTTTCAAGACCGTGTCATGTCGGCAACCGCCTTGAAGAGCACGGCAATCAGTGACGCGACCATGCTCAAACAGTCGATTTATGAAGTGGTCCGTTCCGAAATGACACGGGCCACATATGATCGTGCAAAGGGCTCCATGGATGCTGTGGGACATGAAGTCGAAACGATGATCCAGCAATCGTGGGGGCGTAAATAATGGCTAGGAAATCACTTCGCGATATGTCCGGAATTGCAAATACGATCGCTCGTTCTGGCGGGTCGCTGTCAGAGAGGCCGTCGAAGACCAGTGCTCCGGCTTTGGGGGCCCTTCAAGGTTCTCTGGCATCTATCCGAGAAATTGATCCCAATATAATCGACGATTGGGGGCCAGTAGATCGCCTTGAAGAGTTTACAGCTGTAAACGCCGAAGACGATGACGAGAGCTTCGAAGGACTAAAGAACAGCATCCGAGAAGGTGGTCAGCAAGTGCCTATTCTCGTTCGGCGATCAAAGGCGGCTGAGGGGCGTTTCGAGGCGATTTATGGGCGGCGGCGCTTAAGGGCCTGCCGTGAACTCGGCATCAAGGTTCGCGCAAACGTCCAAGATATCGACGACGCTACGGCTTTGCTGGCGAAAGGACTGGAAAATGCCGCGCGCCGAAACCTCTCTTTTTACGAGAAGGCGCGGTTCGCCGTGGCCATCCAGACGGCGGGCCACGACGCGGCAACTGTTCGGCAGGTTCTCAACCTCTCTGCGTCGGGTCATTCACACCTTACAAAGGTAACACAGAACGTCCCGGTCAAGGTCGGCGACCTGATTGGCGCGGCACCAAAGTCCGGGCGTCCAAAATGGACGGAGCTGGCTGAGTTATTTCTCTCGAAGAAGCTAACTGAACGCGCGGCGCTCGATATCTTGGCCAGAATCAGCGCCTCATCGGGTTCGGATGATCGCCTCGAATTTCTCATTAGGGAAGCGACTAAGCGCGGCGCGAAGACGTCGAGCGGGGTAAGAGAGATAACGCCGTTGGAAGGCGTGACTATCAAAACTGGCCGCGGAACGTTGTCATTGTCAGTCAAGAAGTCTGGCGCAAACGCTGAGTTTGCGACCTGGCTTGAGAGCAATCTCGCAGAGATAATCAAAAAATCCTATGCCGAATTTTCAGATGTAAATTCGGTGGATGACAACTGAGGACGAGCAGAAAGGAGGAACGGCAAACAAAGAAAACCCCCGAAACCGGAGCTTCGAGGGCTGCTGCGCAGAGCGCAATTCTTAGATTAGACACCTGGAATCTAGCAGCCAACGAATCACCACACAAGAGAAAACGCTTCTGAGCGAACGGGATTTCTTTGTCGCTGGCATAAAGATGGGAAAATTTAGTGATGCTCCACAGGGAGCGGCTGAGACAGGCATGTCTCAGAACAAGAGAGTTATGTCCAACATAGGCCAACGGTCAGGGTGGCGAAAAGCAACGGCCGGGCTAGCTACTGCTGAGCAACTTGCCCAAGCCGGTGAACGGGTAGCAGTACCCAAAACACGGGCATTTGTCGCGCTCAAGCGCGTTGGTGCACATATCGGCCTGAAGGCTGGCGACATGATGCTCCTCGACACGCTCGGGGCCTTCACGCAGGCCCAGGATTGGGAGGAGGGGCAGCGCCCGATCGTCTGGGCGTCGAACGCCTATCTGATGGAGCAGACGGGCTTTTCGCTCTCCGCGCTCAAGCGCCATGCGCGGCGCCTCGCAGAGATCGGCGTGATCTCCTTCCAGGACAGCCCGAATGGCAAGCGGTGGGGCCGCAGGAACGCTGAGGGGCGTATCGTCGAGGCCTACGGCTTTGATCTGTCGCCGCTGTCGGCCCGCGTCGATGAGTTCGAGGGACTTCATGCCGAGTTGCGGGCCGAGCGCGAACTCTGCCAGCGCCTGAAGCGCCAGATCACGGTGGCACGCCGGATGATCCGAGCCCGGATCGAGGCAGCTCTCAGCAGCGCGCTGCGTGGGCCCTGGAGGCAATTCACGGGGCTTTTCGAAGAGCTTCTCGACCAGCTACCGCGCCGACACGAAGCGTCCGAACAGCTGGTGCGCTTGCTCACATGGTTCAAGGAACTCCAGGAACGGGTTGAGGCGGCCTATCTCAAAGCGACTGGCGCGGTGAAACCTGTGGAAAACACCGATAACAAAGATGTCCATGTCATAGAGAAGACTCAAAAAGTGAACCCCAGGGAGGTCATTTCCGAACCTCATATACTAATTACAAAACAACTTAATCCTGTAATTAGTAATTCCTCTGAAAAAGAGGAAGCGGCGGGTGTGGTGCCCAATGCCCCACCCGAAGAGCGGGTTAATAGGGATCTGGAAGACTGGGTTGCCGAGGTGCGCAAGAAGCGCACAGCGCTCGACCTGCCGACAATCATGCAGGCCTGTCCGGAATTCGCGTCTTGGGCGCGTAATATGGGTGGATTCCTGAAGGATTGGGGCGATTTGCACCGGGTTGCCGGTCAACTCAGGCCGATGATCGGGATCTCGGAGCATGCCTGGAACGTGGCGCAGGACCGAATGGGCACTCAGGTGGCCACGGCAGCGTTTGCGCTTGTCTTCGAGAAGCACAGCGCGGGTGAAGTTTCCTCGCCGGGTGGATATCTGCGCGGCATGGTCGAGAAAGCCGGGGCAGGGGAGCTGCATCTGGAGCGCAGCTTCTATGGTAGGCTCAGTGGGCAGGCAGCGTGACGTATTGATAAATAAGTGGCATTGGCATATATTGCCAATAAAGGAGACCTGACCCATGGTGACACGCAACGTTGTCCTGACCGAAACCCAAGACCATCTGGTTCAAGCGCTGGTGGCGTCCGGGCGATACCAGAATGTGAGTGAAGCCATGCGCGCTGGCCTGAGGCTGCTCGAGCAGGAAGAGGCGCAGATCACGGGCATCCGCCAAGGACTTCTCGAAGGTCTGGCGCAGGCAAATGCGGGTGATTTTGCGGAAGGCAGCGGCAAAAATGCGATCCGTAGGGCCTTTGCGACTGCGCGCACGCGTTCATGAGCCGATCCATCCGGCTGACCCGTCGTGCAGAAGCCAGCCTCACTGAAATCGCCAGATGGACGATTGAGAATTTCGGGCTGCGCCAAGCGGAGCTTTACGAGGCCGAATTGCTCAACCGCTGTGAGAGTATTCTGAATGGCCAAGCCCATAGTCGGAGTTGCGCAGTTCTCGTTGATGATGTCGACGACCTGAGGTTCATAAGGGCAGGGGAGCATTTCCTGGTCTTTCTGGATCGATCGGACGAGGTCATCATCGTGGACATCCTCCATTCCCGCAGCGATCTCCCTCGCTATGTTGCCTCACTTTCGGCTTTGAAATCCGAAGACTCCTGATCCACATCACAACCCGGCTGCCCTCGTCAGGTTGACGCGGAACCTGTCTCGGCGGCGCTGATAGCGGCGAGTCATCTCGGCCGAAGCGTGCCCCAACTGCTTCTGGACATAGCGCTCGTCGACTTCGGCGGAGCTGGCGAGACCGGCGCGCAAGCTGTGACCGGAGAACAGCGCCAGGCGGTCTTTCTCGGGCAGATCCGACCGGATGCCGGCGTCCAGCACCGTGCGCTTGATCAGGCGTGCGACATGCTTGTCGTTCAGCCGCGCCTCTGATGCCCGTTTGCCATCGCGCGAGGTCCCGACAAAGACCGGACCGAAGTCGATCTTGGCGAAATGCAGCCATTGCTCGAGCGCATGGACTGGGCAGGTTTGATCCTTGGAGCCACGGCCAACCTCGACCTCGCGCCAGCCAGTCTTTGCATTGAGGGTGAGCAGGGCGCCCTTGTCGAAGATCTCGATCCAACCGCCCGAGTCCGGCGTATCGTCCTTGTGAACGTCGAGGTTGACGATTTCCGAACGGCGGAGGCCGCCAGCGTAGCCGATCAACAGAATCGCCCGGTCCCGGAGCCCGCGCAGATCGAAAGGAAGGGTAGCCACCATCGCGAGGATGTCCTCGGCCAGAATTGCCTCCTTCTGAACCGGCGGACGTGCGTGCCTACGCTTGATTCCGGCCAGCACCGACGCGATGTGCCGGTTCTTGCGATCGAGGGCAAAGCCGCGCTGCGCATAGTTCCAGGCGAGGCCCGACAGGCGGCGGTCGATGGTGCTAACCGATCGGGCAGGGGAGGGGCCCGTTCCGGACGCCAGGTCCGCAAGGTAGAGCCCGATCATTTCGGGTGAAGGGGGCAGAGGCTCCGCGCCCTTCATCCGGCACCAGCGCGTGAAATGCGCCCAATCCTTGGCATAGGCCTTCAGCGTATTGTCAGAAGCTGCGGCGTGGGCATAGTCGCGGGCCGTATCGACGAGGCGATCCAGGCTGCCGGAGCCCGCGACGTGGGCGGGTAGGGAGATATCGTCGCTTTTTTCTTGATCTCTCTCGTCGTCCTGAGCGATACTAAACGCACCAGAGTTTGATGATGTCGATTTCTCGTCCTCTGCGGCCATTTCCAGTGATTCCAGCGATGAAATTGAACTGTCTCGCAGCATATCTTTTTGTGTCCGATAATGCAAATTTATTGGACATAACTGATGGCGACAAGGTGGGGCGGTTTGCGCACTAAATAGTAGGCAAAAGCGCCGTGAGAGGATAGTGTTGCGGCATGACATATCAGGCCGCCACTATTTCGAACCACCTGAACACCCTACCGCAGCTGCCGGGATGGGTCACCTCAGGACGTGCCGAAACCCTTGAAGATGTTGCGTTTTTGTCGGGCGCGGCGTTGAACCACCTGCATCTTGTGTTGGGGCGCGTGGAGGTGCCCCAAGCCTTGTTGCGGGATCGGCTCGCGCTGCGCGCGGCCGAGGCTTGTATGGCCTTTTCTGGCCGACCGGAACGGGCAGGGGAGCTGCGCGACGCGATTCATCTTCTGCGCCCTAGCGATCTACCTGGCCCCGCGGGGGAAACTTACCTTGCCTGGCGTCGCGCGGTGGAACGGTCGGTGTCGGTCAAGGCTTTGAGCCGAGCTTTACCGACGTTCGAGTCGTGCCAGATCGCCACGTGGCTTGATACGGGGAAAGGGTTGCCGGTAGCCCGTGCCGCGATGGTGCTGGAGGCGGTGCTGACCGAAGTGCCTCGGGCCGATGTGCTGGCGTTGATCCTCGCGGATATAGCCCTCGCCCAAGCACTTGGTTGGGGTCATCTGATGCCGCTGCTGGCGACTGGCCTGAAACGGGCTGACCTGCGCAAGCAAGGCGATGATCTTCGCTTCGCCTGTCATCTCGCGCTGATCTCCTCAGTGGTTGAGGTCGTGCGTCTCTCCGCCGACCTCGCGCGGCGGGCGGCGCATCTCAAGGCGGTCGCACCCAAGCTGCGGGCGAAGGGGGCGGGGGAGGCCGTGGAGATGTTCCTGACCCGCGATGCGGTGGCGCCTTCGGCCTTGCCCTTGCCGGACCGCGCTGCGCGGCGGCTCTGCGACCGGCTGGTCGAACTCGGCGCGGTGCGTGAGCTGACCGGCCGCGATACTTTCCGGCTCTACGGGGTGTAGCGATGGCAAAGGACAGATCGGAACCGGAGCTTGATCGCGCGTTGACGGACCTGCCGCCGGAGCTGCGCTGGCGGGAATGGATGCGCCGCATCGAGGGGGTGCTGTTTGCCTCCGCCTCCCCTGTGCCGCGCGAATATCTCGCCCGCGTGGTGGGGCAGGAGGCCTCGGTCGATCTGCTGGTCGAGGACCTTGCCGCCGATCTGGAAGGGCGGGCCTTCGAGATCGCGCAGGTCGCCGGCGGGTGGATGTTCCGGACGCGGGCCGCCTACGCGCCGGCGATCCGCGCCGCGGCGGATGTCGGGGACCAACTGCTCGATCTGAGCGAGTTCGACGTCGCGGTCCTGGCCGCCATCGCTTACCACCAGCCGATCACCCGTGACGGGCTCAAGGACATCTTCGGCAAGGAAATCAGCCGCGATTTGATCGGCCGACTGCATGCGCGCAACCTGATCGGGACCGGGCCACGGTCGCCTCGACGCGGGGCGCCCTATACCTTCGTCACCACCGAACAGTTCCTTGTCGCGTTTGGGTTGGAGAGCCTGCGCGATCTGCCCGATCGCGAGCAGTTGGAGGACGCGGGGGTTGTGGGCGCAGCGCCACAAGTCGATTTGGGCTAACGCGTTGGCGATGCGGAGCGTGAAGTCCACCGTTCTGCTTATCGTTTCACTTGCCGTGCAACGATTCATTCGCGTGCCAAGAAAGTTTTACGATTACAATGTGATAATCGTTTCAGGATTTCCAAACGAAGCCTCATGCATCTATTGGCGACAGGGTATTCCCTCCTTGTCGTTGTGGGCGGATTGTGTTGAAAAACTCCGGTTTTCGCGAAAATGGGTAAAAAATTTGTCCATAGAAGGCCTCTCCGAAAATTCGTCGAGGGGGTCGGTCTAAGATCAGCGTTGGCAATGTCCGACGCTCCCAGATGCTCCACAGGGCACTCGGCTTCAATTTGGCAGGAGCGCCGAATTCTGGCAGCAAAATACAACTGCCAGATTTTCGGGTTTTTCAACACAATCGGCGGAAAGCGGCCCCGGAGGCTGCTGCACTGCAGACGCAGCAAACCAGTAATAGCGGTCGTTCGTGACGAAGCCCCGTGACAAGACCCCGGGGATGCATGGGCGTCACCTTGGTACATTGATGCCGTCGGGGGGGACACATCGTCAAAACCGCGCGACTGCCCCGGCACCGCCCCGGCGCAAAGATGCGCCGGGGCCATTCTTTTGCGATCACGCCTGACGCAGATGCAGATCCCGTGCGCGATCGAGCGCCTTCATCTGGTCCCCGGTCGGGTCTGCCGTCAGCAGCGAGGGCTGGAACCGCACGGTTTCGATCTTGGCCACCCCGATGAAATCGAGCCACCAGTCCAAATAGGTCGAATGGTGATCGGTGCCGTATTTGGCGTGTGCCCCCGGCGCATAGACCCCGGAGGTATAGAACACCCGCGCCGACTTGCCGCGCAGCAAGCCGCTGTAACCGGCCTCGGGATCGAAGCCGAAGAGCAGGCCGGGCTGGGTGATGATGTCGATATATTGCTTGAGCTTGTAGGGGATGCCGCCGTTCCACATCGGCACCGAGAGCACATATTCATCCGCCTCGATAAACCGGTTCGTGACGGTGACCACCTGGTCCCAGGCGCTTTGGCGCGGCGCGTCCATATCGCCCACGCCGAAGAAGGTCATCTTTGCCGCCGCCTTGTCGCCGTCGAATTCGGGCAGATCGGCGCGCCACAGATCGAGCCGGTCGATGCGGATCTCCGGCTGCGCCGCCTGCCGCGCCGCAAGATAGGCCTCGGCCAGCTTGCCGGATTGCGACATCGCACCGCGCGGCGAAGCCGCAATATAGAGAATCTTGGTCATTGGCTTGGTCCTTTGGGTTGGGGTAATCACTGGGTGAAGGTGTCGCGGATCGCGGCGCCGATCTCCGGGGCGTGGGTTTCCAGAGCGAAATGGCCGGCGTCGAGAAGCCGCGTCTCGGCATTGGGCAGCAGCTTTTGCAGGCCGGTCACGGCATCCATGGTGAAGAACGGGTCATTCGTGCCCCAGACGATCAGCGTGCGCGGTTGCGCGCTGGCCAGATAGGCCTGCCAGGCGGGGTAGGCGGCGACGTTGTCACGATAGTTCCACAGATACTCAAGCTGGATGGCATCGTTGCCCGGGCGGTCCAACCCGGCCTGATCGACGACCCAGGCATCGGGGCTCAACCTGTCGCGTCTTGTGCTGCCCTGCTCGTATTGCCAGCGCGTCGTCTCGGGCGCGAGGAACGCGCGGACCGGCGCCTCGGTTTCGGGCGTGCGCTCGCTCCAGTACGGGGAGAGCTGCGCCACCACCTCCGAGGACCAGCCTTCGGCATGCACGGTGGCGTTCTGGAACACAAGGCCCGCGATGCGATCCGGATGAGAGACAGCAAGCCGCATGCCCACCGGACCGCCGTAGTCCTGCATATAGAGCGTGTAGTCCTCGAGCCCGAGAGCCTCGGTAAAGGCGTTCATGGTCTCGGCCAGGGTGGCGAAGTCATAATCATAGTGCTCTGCCGCCGGCGCCGAAGACTGGCCGAAGCCGGGGTAGTCGGGGGCAATGACGTGATAGCTGCCCGCGATTTCCGGGATCAGGTCGCGAAACATATGCGACGATGCGGGGAAGCCATGCAGCAACAGCATGACGGGCGCATCCGGCGGTCCGGCCTCGCGGTAGGCGATCGAGAGGCCGCCAACGTCCGCGCTGCGGTAGCTCACAGGCCAGGAAGCGGGGTCGCCCGCGACGGCGGCAGAGGCGAAGAGGGGCAGCGCAAGGGCTGCCGCAATGGAGAAGCGGCTCGAGGAAGATCGGGTCATGTTACACCGTTGATTGAGGTTCAAGGCTGGTTCGGTGATCCTTTGGTAACCGTCAAAAATAATTTTATACAGTTACTTTATTGTGATGGGGCGCACGGAGTCGTAACTGGTGAAATGCGCTGAAACCGGTTATCAAGGCGAATCGCAGCCTTGCCTCGCAGACGGAGGAGCAGATGACCGAAGGCACAAGACCGGCGCCGTTCTTCATCGGCGAGAGCCCGGCGCTCGATTTCCTGAACAGTGTCGCGATGCCGCGCTCCGTGCGCTACGACTGGCTGGAGACCGGCCCCGATCTGTTGGACTGGCTTGTCGCGGCGAGGCTTGCCTCGGAGGTGGAGCTGGCCCCGTTCCGCGCGGCGGCCGCCGCGCCTGCACTGGAACAGGCCCGGCAGCAGATCGTGGCCTTCCGCGAACGGCTCCGGCCCTTCGTCGCACAGGCCAGCGATAGCGGGTTAAGCGATGCGCGCCACCCCGTGATTGCCGAGATCAACGAGATCCTCGCGCGCGGCGCGCGGTTCTTGCAGATCGCCCCCGCCCCCGCCGCAGAGCCCGGCGGCGACCGTGCGCGCCCCTTTATCCTGACCGACAGGCACCCGCTGACCGCCCCGCGCGATCTGATCGTCAGGATCGCCGCAGCCGCTGCGCGCCTGATCGCCGAGGCGGATTTCCACTATGTGCGGAATTGCGAGGGGCCAAGCTGCACGCTTTACTTCCTCGACATTAGCAAGAACCACAAGCGTCGCTGGTGCTCGATGGAGGTCTGCGGCAACCGGGCCAAGGCGGCCGCCCATCGCAGGCGTTGACCGGCGCGCAGGCCCCGCCGCAAGATTACCGGACTTTCTTTGTCACAGACTCGCTTGCCCCCGCCTCTTTCTTGACATGCGGTTGGGACTGGCCCGGCGCAAATCAGCGAGGACGCAAGATGAAAACCCATGACGTGCAATCCATCAGCATCGCAAGACCCCGCGCGGAGGTGTTCGCCTATATCGCGAACCCGGCGAACCTGCCCGAATGGACCAACGCGTTCAAATCCGCAGACACGGAGCGCGCCGAACTGGTGACCCCGAACGGTTCGGTTCCAATCCAGTTGGAAACTCGCGCTTCTGCCGAGCATGGCACGATCGACTGGATCATGACCTTCCCGGATGGCTCGATCGGCGCGGCCTATTCCCGGGTGACCGAGGATACGGGAGATAGCGCGATCTATTCCTTCGTTCTGATGGCTCCGCCGGTGCCGCTCGAGGCGCTGGAAGGCGCTTTGGAGGAGCAGAAAAAGACACTCGCGACCGAGTTGGTGTCGCTGCGCAAGCGGCTCGAAGTATGATCCATCTGGACCCGGACCAGGTGAGCGCCGCGCGGCAAGGGGACCGCGCGGCGCTGGCATCCGTGGTGAAGTCCCTCCAGGGCCCGGTCTTAAGGCTCGCGCTGCGGATGCTGGCGCATCCTGCAGATGCCGAGGACGCCACGCAGGAAATCCTGATCCAGATCATCACCCATCTCGGAACGGTCCGCGACGACCGGGCCGCCGGGGGCTGGGCGCTGAAGGTCGCCACGCGGCACCTTGTCGGGATGCGCAAGCGCAGCCGAGTGGAGGCGATGCGGATGAGTTTCAAGGATTTTGCTGACGATCTGGAACATGGATTGGTCGACGCCGAGGGCGATCAAGCCGAAAGCGCGATCACGGCTATCGCGATTGAGGAGATCAAGGTTGGCTGCACGCTGGCGATGCTGACCTGCCTCAGTCGCAGCCTGCGCATCGCCTATGTCTTGGGCGACATTTTCGAGATGTCCGACAGCGAGGCGGCGGAGGCGCTCGAGATTTCCGCCACAGCCTATCGGCAAAGGCTGAGCCGAGCCCGGCAGGAGGTCACGCGCTTCGTCAAGACCCATTGCGGGATAGTGGCGCAAACCGCGGCCTGCAGATGTGAGAAACGCCTGACGGCGGCACGGGCGAGCGGCCGGATCACCTTGGGCGCTCCGGCGTTCCCGCTGACCTCGCCGGCCTGCGACATCCGCGACCTGCGGCGGCGGATCAGGACATTGGAAGAGGGGCGCAGGGCGGCCGCGCTCATTCGCTCGAACCCGGATTTTCCGACCAATGTCGGCGATCTGATCCTGGAGGCGATGAAGTAACGCCGCCAAGGGACGGCTTCCACGCCAGTCGGTCTGATTGCTCGAACGCTGGCGGCGTGCCTCCTCCAAGGCTGCGCGGCGGCTTGGCGCGCGCGGGGGAGGGGCACCGCGCCTGCCCGCATTCGGCCAATTCTGCGCCTCAGACGGCCAAGGGCAAGTTTTGATCCCGGATTGCGCGTTGAGCTGATACAGAGGACTGTCGCACAGACAAGGACGCCCGGAGATGAACAAACAGCCCCTCCTGTCACGGCTAGAGAGATCGATCACCACCGCCTTTCTGTCCGGTCAGACAGCGCGGGGGGTCTGGATCAATGGCTGCCAACAGGCGCAGACCATTACCAGGATGGATATCTCCGCCCCGATGCTGATGTTCCCGATCATTGGGCTCAAGAGGGTCGTCGCGGATCGGCAGACCTATGTTGCACATCCCGGGCAGGTTCTGATGCTCCCCAAGGGCGTGCGATGTGATGTCGAGAACATTCCAGACCGTGGGCAAAGCCGGTTTCTGGGCGCATCGCTGGTCTTTGACCGGCAAACCATGGACCTGTTCGGCAAGGTCTATTCCGATGGGCAGAAGGACTGGGATCTGACACCGAAGTGGAAGGCCGCCGGGTCAGAAGAGCTTTTCGCCATCGTCGCGGACTGGATCACACATGACCAGACCTATCCCTCAGACCTGACCCAGACCCGCCACCGGCTCGTCGAGATCCTCCTGATCCTTGCGCGGCAGGGTCTGGCCGGAAACCTTCTGATCTCTGGCGGGGAAACTCTGTCAGAGCGGATCACCCAACACTTCAGGACCGATCTGTCGTACGATTGGTCCATGAAGGATCTGACCCGGATCCTTGCGGTGAGCGAGCGGACCCTTCGCCGCCGACTGCAGTCCGAGAACACCGGCTTTCGTGATCTGCTGGAGGATACGCGGCTCAATCAAGGGGTAGAGCGGGTCATCTCCTCTGACATGCCGATCGGACAGATCGCTTTTGAGTGCGGTTACCAATCGCAATCGCGCTTTGCCGAACGGTTCCGCCTGCGTTTCTCCATGAGTCCGACCGAGTTGCGTGCGACGCAAGGGCGGCCGATGGGCGAACTTGTGACCCTGAACCCGCAGCGCGCGCGCAATTGACCGTTTGCGGCGCGCCCTTGACCATCCGCAGCGCGAAAGCCCCCCGTATATAGCCCAAGTCTTGTCCAGCAACTCTGGAAAGGACCTCTGAGATGTTCTCCCCCAAACCCCTCCTGCTCGCTGGCGCTGTAATCGCTGTCTTGCCTGCCTTGGCGATGGCAGAAACCGAAATTCTCCTGCCCGATGCCGCATTCGCGCCGGAAGGCATCTCGCATGACGCCGCGGGCAACCTCTATGTCGGCAGCCTGACCCAGGGACGGATCCTCAAGATTTCGGCCAGGCGGAGCATCTCTGAATTCGCGCCTGCCGGGGCAAATGGCCTTGTCAGTGTCGTCGGGGTCCATGTCGCGGGCGACCAAGCCTATGCCTGTTCGTCCGATCCGGGCGTCAGCGCATTGACGGGAACCGCTGTCCCGGCACTGACCGCCTTCGGCACGCAAACCGGCGCGCCCGCGGGCCGATACCCGCTGCCCGAGGGGGGCATGTTCTGCAACGACATCGCCGCCTTGCCCGATGGCACGATCCTGGTCACCGACAGCTTTGTGCCCCGCATCTATGCCCTGGCCCCCGGCGCGGATCGGCTGGACATCTGGCTCGACGACGCCCGCTTTGTAGGCGAAGGCTTCAACCTGAACGGAATTGCCTATGATGACGGGGCGGTTTTCGTCGCACGCTACAACACCGGCACGTTGCATCGGATCGCGCTGGACGCAGAGGGGCGGGCCGGGGTGATCACGGATCTGACGATGTCAACGGAGATCCATGGCGCGGACGGTCTGACGGCGCTAGGCGGTGGCAGGTTTCTGATTGTCGAAGGCGGAGGATTGTCTGCGGGCGCGCGCGGTGCCCTGTGGGGCGCCACCGTTTCGGGCGCTCAGGCGAAGCTCGAGGTGATCGCAGAGAATCTGAACGTCCCGACGACGGCGACGGTCATCGGCCAGACGGCCTATGTCGTCGAAGGTCAGCTCGACCATCTGTTCGACCCGACGGCAGGTGCGGCCGATCCCTACCGCATCCTTGCGATCGAACTGCCCGCAGAATTTCGATAATCCCAAAAAGGAATTAGCCATGACAACGCATGTGATCGTGCTCTCGAAACCGGACCCCGCCAAGGCGGACGGTGCCAGACGCTACGCGGACGCGGTCCAGCCCCTGCTGAAGGCCGCAGGCGTCGTCCCGACGCTGCGCGCGCCCGTTGCGGCGAGCGTGGCGGGCAAGGCCACTCCGGCCACGGTGTTGGTTCTGGAGTTTACCGATGAAGCCGCGGCGAGAGGGTTCTTTGATCAGCCAGCCTATCGGGACCTGATCCCGCTGCGAGACGACAGCTTTGTCCATATGGAAATCCATATTCTGGGCGGCTGAGCGATGATTGCGGCCCCGGCCTGTCACCGGACGGCGCCCGAACCCGGCCACACCGAGCGGTGCCCGCACAAGCGCGTAACGCAACTGTGAGGGTGCCTTCTCTTTCAATTAATAAGAGACTGGTCTATTCTCAACTCGTGAGCAGCCGGAGATCCCGAAATGGCACGACTGTTGATTGTCACTGAGAACTGACCCGGTATGCCGATAAATTGTCACTGAGAATTGACCCATGTGAACACACTGCCCCGACGGTTTTCGTTGGGGGGATTGGGAGTGATAGACATGGGATTTTTGAGTGTCATCAGACGCTGGGCATTGCGTGACAAGATGCCAATCAGAGAGATTGCCCGTCGGACGGGTTTGTCTCGAAATACGATCAAGAAGTACCTGCGCGAAGGCGCGGTAGAGCCAAGATTCAAGAGGCCCAAGCGTGCAAGCAAACTGGACCCCTATGCGGATCGGTTGTCTGCGTGGCTTTTGATCCAAACACGCAAGTCGCGGAAAGAACGGCGAACCTTGAAGCAGATGCACGCGGATCTGGTGAAGTTGGGGTATGACGGATCTTATGAACGCGTGGCGGCTTTTGCACGAGCCTGGCGTGATGATCGGCATCGTGCTGAACAGACGACAGGGCGGGGCACTTTTGTACCTTTGGTGTTCCAGCCAGGGGAAGCCTTTCAATTCGATTGGAGCGAAGACTGGGGCAATATCGGTGGTGAGCGGGTCAAGCTTCAGGTCGCTCATATCAAGCTGTCACATAGCCGAGCCTTCTTGGTCCGCGCTTATCCGCTGCAAACCCATGAGATGTTATTCGACGCCCATTGGCATGCATTCCGCGTGTTTGGTGGTGTGCCGGGCCGTGGCATCTACGATAACATGAAGACGGCCGTAGACCGCGTTGGGAAAGGTAAGCAGCGCGACATCAACGCACGCTTCAAAGCGATGGCCAGCCACTACGTGTTTGAGCCTGAGTTTTGCAATCCAGCCGCAGGGTGGGAGAAGGGTCAGGTTGAGAAGAACGTGCAGGATGCACGCAATCGCATGTGGCAGGTCATGCCGGTCTTTGCCGATCTGGAAGAACTGAATCAGTGGCTCGAAGGTCGCTGCATCGCGCTTTGGACAGAGACGCCGCATAAAGCTCTGCCAGGCTCCATCGCCGACGCGTGGGATGCCGAGAGACCCATGCTGATGGCCCTGCCGCCAGCATTCGACGGCTTCATAGAACACAGCAAACGTGTATCACCTACATGTCTGATCACTTTTGAACGGAACCGCTACAGCGTGCCTGCCAGCTTTGCGAACCGCCGTGTGAGCCTGCATGTTTATCCAAAAAAGCTGGTCATCGTGGCTGAAGGGCAAACGATTTGTGAGCATGTACGGATTATTGAGCGGTCACATCGCAAGCCCGGCAAGGTCGTCTATGACTGGCGACACTATCTGGCTGTTATCCAACGCAAACCGGGCGCACTTCGCAACGGGGCACCCTTCACGGAGATGCCCGCAGTCTTCCGCCAACTCCAAGATCACATGCTACGCAAGGACGGCGGCGACCGGGAAATGGTCGATGTCCTGTCGTTGGTTTTGCAACACAATGAAGAGGATGTTTTGCGGTCAGTGGAGCTGGCACTCGAAGCCGGCGTTCCCACCAAGACGCACATCCTAAACCTGCTCCACCGATTGATCGACCGCAAATTGACGGATCACCCAGAGATCGACCCGCCAGACGCATTGGCCCTGCAAATAACGCCAGAGGCCAACGTAGATCGCTATGACGGCCTGAGGCAGGCCGGGGAGAAACACCATGCGTCATGACCCAGCAGGAGCATCCATCGTAATCATGTTGCGCAGCCTCAAGCTCTACGGCATGGCAAACGCGGTCGAAGACCTGGTCGCCCAAGGTGCGCCGGCGTTCGGAGCCGCAACCCCGATGTTGTCACAACTGCTCAAAGCTGAGATCGCGGAGCGCGAGGTGCGTTCAATCGCCTACCATACGAAAGTGGCGCGCTTCCCTGCATACAAGGACCTTACAGGCTTCGACTTCTCTTCAAGCGAGATCAATGAAGCCACTGTGCGGCAGCTGCACCGATGCGAGTTCGTTGAAAGCGCAGAGAATGTCGTGCTGATCGGCGGTCCAGGAACGGGCAAAAGCCACACAGCAACAGCAATCGGCGTCCAAGCCATCGAACACCACAGGCGCAAGGTACGCTTCTTCTCGACCGTAGAATTGGTCAATGCATTGGAGCAGGAAAAGGCGCTCGGCAAGGCAGGGAAACTGGCTGAGACGCTAACGAAAGTCGACTTGGTTATCTTGGACGAGCTCGGTTACTTGCCATTCAGCGCGTCTGGAGGTGCGCTTCTATTCCATCTGCTCAGCAAATTGTATGAGCGCACCAGCGTGATCATAACCACCAACCTCAGCTTCTCAGAATGGGCGCAGGTCTTCGGAGATGCCAAGATGACCACTGCGCTCCTCGATAGGCTCACACACCGCTGTCACATTCTGGAAACCGGAAACGACAGCTACCGCTTCAAAGCCAGCTCTGAGGCTGCAAAGAAAACAGGAAAGGAGACCGCAACATTGACCACATCATAAACTACAGCGCATAACTGAAGGTGGGTCAAATCTCGGTGAAAATACCGGGTCAGTTCTCAGTGACAATCAACATAAGGGGGTCATTTTTGGACGCCGATCACCCCTCTACGGGGTCAAAATTGCATGCCGGTTCACATTTCTGATCCATCTTCAGCCGAGTAGTTTCTCTAGCTCTTCCCCTTGGGCGGCATGCTTCTTGGGGTTATCTGCTTTCAGCTTGTTCACGTTGATGAGCTTCCATCTGACCGCTGGAAGCTCGGCCGCTTGAGGGCGGTCGATCGCGTCGAAGTCGGGATCGCCTTCATGCAGGGTTCTCAGAAACCTTTTCGCGTCCACATCCATGCGGGATTGGATGTCCCCGATCAGGCGGTCGCGCGTTGCAATCAATTCCGTAAGGTTGACCGCTTCCTTCGTCATGCCCTCGAATTCCCGGGCATAGGGCTGATCCAGATCGATCAGGTTTGGGTTCAGAAGTTCGTGCGGCGGGCGGGGTGAACTCGCAATGTAGATCAGAAAAGTACGGAACAACTCGTCGGTAAACCCTTCATTCTCGTAGAGGAGCTTGACGTCGTAGAGGTCTCGCGGGTGCTGGCGATCGAGGGCCGCATGTAGCTTACCGCCGAACAAATCTTCGAAAGCGACGATGTTCATCGTCGCATATCCGAACTCCTGCTCGACGGCTTCGGAGACTTCACGTTGTTCCGGATCATGCACGACGCCCCGGGTAACGGGGGAGGTTTCGATTTTGATTTCGGCTGCGCCGAGGCGTGCGAGCGCACGCGTGGCGCCGCCGCCACCGCCGGCAATGCGCTGCGCTTTGGCGCCGGTGATGCCGCCTTCGATGGCGGCGGCAATCCGGTCCATCGCGTCGTTGATCTCGACGAGGCTTTCGGCGCGGTCCTTGACAGGCAGATAGGTCAGATCGATATCGACTGAGAGGCGCGGAAGGTCGCGATAGAAGAGGTTGATGGCCGTCCCGCCCTTGAGCGCAAATATCTCCTCCTTCGCGACATATGGAAGTACCCGCACGAGCAGGGCCACTTGGGCGGCATAGTCTTCACGCGCCATCACCACGTTCCTTTCTTGCAAACTCTTCGGGCACCATGATCCTGTAGCGCGGATGTATCTTGCCACCTTTGACCAATGCGCGATCCCCGCTGCCGAGGTCGAACTCTTCCGGATCGAGACGCTTGCGCCAGGCATGGTCGTGGCGGTCGGCAAAGACGAAGAACAGGCGTTTGACCTTGATCTTCTTGCAGCTTCTGAGCAGTGCCGAGAGGGTTCTCGGGCGCAATGTCGTCAGGCTTTCGAACGCCATGTCGAGGGTGTGAAAGCTCTCCTGATCCGGCAACTCGTCCAGCGCCTCAAAGATCGCGCGTTCCGGTGAGGACATCACCAGTTTCCAGTCCCACGGCAGGGACGATACTGTCTCTCCTTGATTATCTCGCGCGTCATCGACACCCAACTCCGGGTCGGAGAACAGCGATACGCTGCGTGTGCGGAGTTCGGTGTTGAGCGGCAGTTTTTCGAGCCAGTTGGGGATTTTTGAGCCGTAGAGCCAGACTGTGCTCTTGTCGCCGAGGGAGAGATAGTGCGCATAGCCTTGCAGGCTCAATGCCGTCACCCCGCCGATATGGACAGGGTAGTGCATGATGTGCTGGAGCGAGAGCAGGCAGGTCTTCCAGTCGAGGGTGTTCGTGGTGGCGCTGCTTGGTGAGGGGCGGCGGAAGACGCCGCGGCCAAGGCGTTCCAGCCAGCCGCGTTGGACATAGGCGTAGGACGAACGCCGGCCTATCCCGTGGTGCTCAAGCCAGACCGAGTCCACGAGGAACCCCGCGGGGACAGCCTCAAGAAGGTTCTTTAGTTTTTCGTGTTCTTGTCCGCTCATAGGCGACACAATGATATATTTTTAAAGAGATCGCCACTTGTTTCTTTGAAAACCTGTGAGATAGTCCACCAAGGATCGACAAACTCTGAAATTCTCAAAGAGACTGGTGGCTGTCAGCTCTGAAGCTCACCAGCAAAGCAGGGCGTGGGTGCCCTAGATTGGCCGAGGAGACGCTCGGCCATTCGGATCGAAAAGTTGAAGCTTTGTGCCCATGGCGAAGCCGCTGCGCCAAACCAGAGCCAGGTTTCACTTTCGATTGTGGCGTTCTTTTGCCCATACAAACATCGCACCGACGGCAGCATTGGCTTGCTGCACGCTGAACACTTCCGGTTCGAACGCGCCCGCCCATTGCTTTGTATCACGATGTTCCGGGTGGTGTTTGTCGGTCAGCGCGTCGAGAAACTCTTCATAAGAGTAGGGCCCGCCACTATCCTCTGGCGGACATGCGCGCTCTCCTGCCACACAGGCGGGAAAGTCCTGATCTGGCCTTCCGGTTGGTTTTCCAACCTTTTCGACAGTGACGAGGTGTCGCCAACCATCGCCGAAATCGTAAGTGTATGTGAACTGACTGCCATTCTTGACCAGCTCTCCAAGAGTAAACCTCTTCTCGTCCTTCCGGCCATCGTCAGGATCCCAGCTGTCGTCACTTTCGTCGCGGGCCTCGAACCTGTCCTCGCCAATCTCGAACTCATGCAAATGATAGTCTTGCCACGGCATAGCGCCCTGAAGAACGGAATGCAGGATGTCCAAGCTGATGTCATTCGGCACGAGGATACGGCGCCAGATGGGTGGTTTGATGCCAACCAGTTCGATTTTCAGCTCAATCAAAGTGTGTTCCGCCTGTCTCAATGGCCCTACCGTTGAAGTAACTTTCGATTTTTAGGCTGGCGCATTCAAGGGGAACCTTGGCCCCTCCTGCCCTTTGGTCAGGACCGCGCCCTACTCGGTCAGCTGCGCGCAGCCGCCCTCCCCGAGCTGAAACGCCGCCTCTCCCTGCGACGTGCTGCTGGCCGAGCAGTCTCCTCCGGAGCCAGCCCGCCAGCCGTCGCATGGTCGTGGCAACGCTTCATCTCGGCCGTTCCGGTTACGGTCGCTGGGGCGGGGCGGGTCGCCTCAATGGTCTCGTCCACCGCGCCTCAGCCGGTGTTGGTCCTCGCTTTGCCGAACATGCTGTTCAGCCATCATTGGCCGTAAACGATGTTCGACGCCCGCGGGATTGCTTTGGCAGCAGCTGGCAGAGGGCCGGTGATCAGTGCGATGCAAGAAATCGCAAACGATTGGGCTGCCGAAGAGGGGTTGTTCGAAATCGGGATGAACCGCGCGCGGTGCAGATGCCTCGACGGTCTGCTTGAAATCGCTCTGCCTGATGGCACCGCACGCAACCAGCTCGCCATGGATGCGCGAGGTTGCGCCACGTTGGGCAAGGCTCAGCAACGCGCGAACCCGTCCGACTGCGGTTTGTGGTGAGAGGGCAGAAAAGACACCGCCCCCGGCAGTTCCATCGGCTGTTCACCTGGGTTTCCTTCGCGGCCACCGCGCTTCTCCCGATGTCTGAGTTGCATGACATGCTGGTCGCAGCTGTCGTCGCGTCCACAAAGGTTGTCGCCGATCTTTTTCCCCTGACCCTGCGGGTCATTCCGCGCGGACCAAAAAGACCGGCGCCTGCCCCTCTCCGCTACGCTTCGCCTTCGGTGTGGCCGGGCCTTGGCCAGCTGCAAGGTGACCATCATTGCAACGCAAACAAGGAGAAGAGCAATGACCACAAACTGCATCAAATTCACCAGCGCCGACATCGAAACCGCCAAGGGCACAGGCTCCATCTCGACCCTGACCTTCGACCTCGACATCACGGTCGAACCCGTCGCGAGCGCGAACCCGATGGCCCCCACGCACCGCGTCCTCGGCCGCTCTCCGCGTGGCAAGCTGGTCGAGTGCGGCGGCATCTGGAAGAAGCAGAACAAGGAGACCGGCGCCGACTACTACACGCTGACCATCCGCGACCACGGCTTCAACGCCAACCTTGGCAAGGCCGCGAACCAGGACGATCTGTCCCTGCAGGCCGTCATCCCCTGGGGTCCCAAAGACGCCGCCTAAGCCGAAGGCCAGGCCGCTCCGGCGGTCTGGCTATTTCTCGTTCCTGGCAAGTAGCCCTCGCCCGACGCACTATCGGTGTCCGAAGGATGCGGCATATTTCGGAAGCGGATAGTCGGACTGGATAGGTCGCTGACTCGGCTTCTATCTTTCTGCTCAGTGACAACGTGCATAGCGCGAACCCGAGCCTGAACCGAATTTCCGCAGGGAGAACAGGCAGCCCACAGAGCGAGGCCAGCGCACCCCTTCTCTCATTCGAGCAACCCGCGCCTGGGTCGTGTTGGCGAAGCTCCCAGGGGCGCCGAACTCACACTGTGCCGCGAGGGTGCAAACCGCAGATCTCCGTCATGCATCCAAGGGCAACGTCTCACGCCAGGGCCACCGCCGCGCGCCTTTCCGTCGACCTGTTGGCCTTAGAGATCGCTAGCCCGGGGTCGAGCGGTCGGCAACGCCGAGGGCAGGTTTCTGGACGGCTTGCGCCTTGAGCGCTGCGGGGCATCGCTCACAACAAACCTGCCCTCGGCGTGCTCCATTTCATTCCGCCCCGTGCCGGGTGCAGCCCGCCCTCATGCCCCCGGTCTTTTCCACGATCCGTCCAACGACGATCAACGGAAAGGATCACACCATGACACTCGAACAATCCATCGACCTCGCAGAACTGCAAGCCGACATGGCCTTCGAGGCCTACCTCGCCGCCTTCGATGATGACGCCCATCCCGAGACCCTCGACAGCCTCGAGACCGAGGCTCTGATCGCCCGCAGCCGCTTCGACGACCAGCGCAATCAGGGACTGGGTCACTGACCCAGATACCCCTGCGGGTCTTCGGATCCGCAGGGGGCTGACGCTGTTTCGTTCAAGTTCTTGACGCCCTAGCCGGGCGTGACCTGCGCCATCCCGCGCGGCCCGTTTTCGTGCTCTTGGCGCCCGAGCCGTGATCGGCTCGGACTGCTCGTCCTTGCGTGCTGCTCCAGCACAAGGTTCAGCAGATTTTTTCGACCAGATTGCCGCGCATCGATGAGGACTGCGCCCGTTCCATGCCGCGCTGCGGAGCAGTCTTCAGTGCACCCTATTGCTAGCAAAAAGACACAACACGCTAAACGTAATATTGCGCAATGTGATGTATTGAAGTATAAGCGAAGGAGAGAAGAAAGACGTTGGCAGGATATGTCCAATGTTTACACATTTTGTCCGAGGGGTCTGTGATGGGCCGAGCCCGCAAAAATCTGACGCTAGAGGCGCGCATCGAAGTCGCGCGGCGCTTCGCGGCGGGCGAAAGCGCGAAGGACCTGGCAGCGGCGTTCGGCATCTCTCCGCGCCATGTGAACCGGCTCGCGAAAGAGGAGGCGGGCGAGGGGATCGCGGTGCGCGATCCGAGCGAGACAGTGGCGTTCCGGGCCAGTCAGTCTGAGCTTGCAGCGTTCGATGCCGAGTGGCGCGAACGGGGCTATGTCAACAGGTCCCAGGCGTTGAATGCGGTGCTGCGCGGGCGGTGCGGGTTCCTCGATGTGCCGCGTGATCTGGTCGCGGAATTCTGCGCCGCATGGCGTCAAGCGAAGGATGTGAGCGACGCCGGATTGGCGCTCGCCAAGGCGGTCCATCGTGGTCGGCTGGAGGTCTCGGAGGCGGATCGCGCGGTGCTGATCGAACTGCTCGATCTGGCGCAGTCCATGAGCCGTGAGATGGGCCGAATGAAGGATGCGGCGCAGGCGCTGCGTCATCAGGAGTGGCCGCAAAAGGAAGAAGGGCAGGGGGCGAAGAGCGCGGTTCTGGAGGATGGTCCGCGCGCGATCGAATGCGGATTGAGGCTGGTCAGGAATGGCTGATCCCCTCGCCCTCTACGCCTCGGTCATGGGCCGGCTCTGGGAGGATGAGCGCATCCGGGGCCAGGCCGCGGCGCGGATCGACGCGCGGCTGGCGGGGCGTCGGCAGGGTCGCAGTTTCGCGCGCGTCGGCTCGATGTCGGCGCGCAATGCGCTGAAGGCGGCGTCGGGTCAGAGCCGGGCGGCGGTGTTCAAACGGATCCGGGCCGGAGGCTGCAAGACGCAGGCATCCCTCGGGGCGCAGATTTCCTACATCAACGACAAGGCGGTCTACACCTACTCGACGATGACCAACGCGCTGACGGACGCAGTGGTCCTGACGGACGAGCAGAAAGAGGACATCATTGAGGATTGGGCGGAGACCTGGCGCGGCTCGACCAAGCTCGGCTTCACCTCGCACATGCTGCTGTCCTTCCCGACCGACGTGACGGTCGACCAGGTGCGCGACATCGCGATGGACTGGACGGAGCATTTCTTCGAGAGCGGCGAATACGGTGATCAATGGGACTACGTCCTCGCGGTGCATGACGACCGGGCGCACAAACACGCCCATATCATCCTGAACAATCGCGGCGTCGAGGAGGGCACCTGGTTTTCGTGTTGGGCCGAGGGCGTGATGTCGCCGCAGCTGATGCGCGAGAAGCAGGCCGAGATCGCGGAAAGATACGGCGTGATGCTCGACGCCACCACCCGGCTCGAGCGCGGCATCTTTGAGAAGCCTGCGGGTATCGAGGAAATCTACCGCGCCAAGGAAGAAGCCCGCCTGCCGCGTGAGATTGTCATGTCGGCCCAGGAATCTGCCATCGCGCAGGCCCAGGTGGTGGGCTTCGCCAAGGACTACAAGAACCTCGCCGACTTGCTGGACCGGATGGACCAGCGCCACATGGCACGTGCGGTCCGCGGCATGGCGGACGGGCTTGGCTCCGGCACGCCGTGGAACTTCACCGAAGGAGAGATAGACATGAAGGACATCAAGACCGTCGGTGACGCGATCGACTATTCCGAGCGCACGATCGAGGCGCTGAGGCTCAAGGCCGAGGAACTGGATCCGGCCGAGCGCGCCGCTTTTGAAGCCAAGGCCGCGCCGATCATCGCGGATCTCTCGCAGATGGTGCCAGACCCGGAGCTACGGGCGCGGTTCGGCAAGCAGCTCGAGGAACCCTATCCGCCGGGGGCGGGCAGCGAGGTGCTGATTGCCGCACTGCAGTCCGGCAATAACGAAGGGCTGCGCGACGTGCTCGAGCGCGCCGAGGAGGCAGGCATGGACAGCGAGGAACTGGTAGCCCGGATCGCGGCGGGTGGCACGCGGAACTACGGCATGGCACAGGACTGGGTCGAGCGGGACATGAACGCGGTTCTGGCGAAAGACGGTCTGAGCGTAGAAACCGCCACTGACGACCAACTGGATGCAGCCCTAGAAAAGGTCGACAGCGTGATGGACGCGCTGATGGAACGCGCCAAGGAGATGGGAGTCGAGATCGGTCGGACCCTCGCGGACGAAGAACAGGAGATCCTGCCGCTGATCGATGAAGACGACCGGACGCCAAATCCCTACCTGCAGGACCTCGCCGATATGCTGCGGGACGGCAAGCTCACCGAGGAGCAGGAAGAGGTTGTCGAGCGGACCCTGCAATCCGCGCTCTTCAAAGAGTTGGGCGAGGAAGGCTTGGCCGAACTCCGCCGTGGAAACTACGAGGTGCTGGACGCAGCCCTGCCGAGCAAGCTCGACCAGATCACCGTCACGCAGGAATTCCTCGAGATGACCTTCGAGGAAACGGGCGACCAGGTCTTCACCGACCGCGCCGCCGGGTTGCAGCAGGACAAGGCGACCGAGGTCGCGCGGTTGCGCGGTCCGCAGGAAGCGCAGGAGTTGGGCCGTGATCTTGGCCGCGACCGCGGTCTCGATGACGAGATGGAATTCTAAGGGGGAGATGACCACCATGACCAAGACACTTCCCCTCTGGGCTGCGCTTCTTTTCGGTGTGATCTGCGGCGCCATCATAGGCACCATCGTTGCCGCCTTCTACCTGACCCTGGCCCTGAAAACCGGGTTTCAGAGTTTCGACATGCTGGCGCTCTGGAAGGCCAGCGCAGGCACGCGCGCGGCGCATCCCGAGGCCTTCAAGGTGGGGTTTGGTGCCGTCGGCTTCGGAGCCATCGGCCTCGGCGCCCTGGCGCTGGCCTGGACCTGGAAGAAGGAGCGGGACGACTACGGTTCCGCCCATTGGCAGACCAAGGCAGAGCTGAAGAAGAACGACATGCTGCAGGCCCCGGGCAAGGGCTTTGTCTGCGGCAAGCTTGGTTCCCCGACGTCCAAGGCAGAGTTCATCTCCTCGACCACGATCCCGCATGTGATGATGGTCGCGCCCACCCGCGCCGGTAAGGGCGTGGGTTTCGTGATCCCGAACCTTCTGAGCTTCGCGGGCTCGGTCGTGGTGCTCGACGTGAAGGGCGAGAACTTCGAGAAGACCGCGCGGCTCCGGGCGCTGAACGGGGACGAGGTCTATCGCTTCAGCCCCTTCGATTGGGCCAACGCCACACACCGCTACAACCCGCTCGCGCGGATCGCCAAGGCACCGAGCTTTGCGCAGCGTTTCACCGAGGTGTCGATCCTCGCCGACCTTTTCCTCGACAAGGACAACAAGACCCTCGACACCTTCTCCGAGGCGGGCAAGTCGATCTTTGTCGCGGCCTGCCTGCTGGCGATCCAGCGCGGCACGCCGAACCTCGGCGAGGTGAACAGGATCGTCGCCGGGGGCGAATACAAGAACGCGCAATACAAGACCTATGCAGACGAGGCCGAGGAAGACATCCTGCGCGAGCTCTGGACCAACGCTGCTTCGGCCTCGTCGCGGCTGCTGACCTCGAACATCCAGGCGCTGATGACCGCCGGTCTCAAGCAATGGGACAACCCGGCGGTGCGCTCGGCCACCGAGGCGAGCGACTTTGATTTCTCGACCTTCCGGAAAACCCCGCAGTCGCTCTATATCGCGGTCTCCGAGGATCATATCGCGACGCTGGCGCCGCTCCTGCGCCTGATGTTCGCCGACCTCATCGCGTCGATCCGCCTGAACGAGCCGGGCCCGGATGAGCCCTGGCCCGTCATGATGATGATCGACGAGTTCCAGCAGATGGGGGCCATGCCCTATCTCGAGCGCGCGATCCATTCGCTGGCGAGCTACGGCGGCCGGGTTGCGATGATTGCGCAGTCACTGGCCTCGCTTGACCGGATCTACGGGCCCGAGGGCCGCGAAAGCCTCGAGAACGGGGCAGGGCTGAAGCTCTACATCACGCCTCGCGACCAGCGCACCGTGAAGGAGGTCTCCGCCGCCGTCGGCAGCACGACCCGCGAGGCGGTCACCAGGATGTATGGGCGTAACAAAGGTTTCCTCGGCGCGACCTCGACCTCGGCACGGCTGGAAGAACGGCCTCTGCTTTCCGAGACGGAAGCGCGCCTCATGGATCCCGACGAGGTGATCATCCTCGCCTCGCCCCAGCATCCGATCAAGGCGAGCCGGATCAAGTATTACGACGATCCCTTCTTCAAGGAGATGCTGGCCCGCCAGGAGGGCAAGCCGTTCCCCTATCCGCCGAGTGTGCAGGGCGTGGGGCCCTGGGGCGGTGACGGTGGTGACGAAGCCGGCGCGGATGAGCCGTTGAAACCAGTCGAACGCGCGCCTGTCCGGGATCGCTCGCAGCGTCGCGAAGCGCGCGCTATGAGCGTGAGGACAATGGAGGCCGGGCGCGGGCAGCCTGAGCCCGAGACGCTCGAGCGGGAAGCGGCCGTGCCGAAGGAATGGGAGGCGGTGTTGGATGCGCGGGAGGATTTCATTGAGGAGTTGTTGGGAGGGTGAGGGTGAATACGCTTTTGGATCGACCTGTTCGCGGCAGTCTAGTGTGTCAGTTCAGATGACGGATGGTGGCGATTCAACCATGATTTCAAAAATTTCGGCGATGTCGTTTGCAGCGCATGCTTAAGTTTTGATCGAGCGATTTCGCGCTGGGTCACGGATACTTCGGTGCGCTGGCAGAGATTGGACTCTTCGGCGCCTCAAAATGTTCTCCGGGGACGAGCAATTGATGATGACAGGTTCGCGGTCATGTCCGTGCAGTGCGGCCAAGGAGTTGACTTCGCTGCCGGATGGATCCGCCTACGCTGAGATTCTGAGCTATTATTCTGTGATGCGGGAGCAGGCGCGTTCGTGCCGATTAGGCAGCTCACTGAGCACAGCGCGACAGGTCTTGAGCGATACAAAAGAGAAGCGGGCATCGCGGGGACAAAGGTGCGGCAGCCTTGTCTCGTTTTCTGCTTGCATCGGTCGGGAGCCTTGGCAGCAACTTGGAAAGTTCACGCCTGATACGAGAAATATGTTGTTCTTGTTGTGAAAATTCGATCCCCACGGATGTCCGTAGAGGCGGCGGCCGCGCGTCTCGCGGCCGCCGCGTACTGGCACCGCTCAGGCGGCGGCCTTGCCGGCCGAGACCACCGGGAAGTCGATGTCGGTGGCCGCGACATGGTTGAGGTAGTTGGTGAAGATGTTCGCCACCACGTTCGCAACCGTCTCGACGATGTCGGCCTCGGTCAGTCCAGCAGCCCGTGCGGCATCGAGGTCTGCGTCCTCGATCATCCCCTTTGCGGCCACGATGGCGACCGCAAGCCTCAGGATTGCCGCCATGCGCGGGGTTTCCGCTCGGCCGGCGAGATGCGCCTTCACCGCCTCGGGTGCGACTTTCAGTCCGGCCGAGATCGCGGAATGCGCCGAGGCGCAGTAGTCGCAGGCGTTGGCGCCGGCAACGGCCAGCGCGATCGCCTCGCGGGTGCGGGCGTCGAAGCTGCCGCGTCCAAGCGATTCGCCGAGTCCGAGAAGCCCGGCAAGCACTGCCGGCTGGTTCGCGGCGACCCGGTAGAGGTTCGGCACCATGCCGATCTTGCCCTTGATGGCTGTGAAGAGCGCGGCGGCCTCAGGGGTGGCGGCAGAGTCGGAAATCTGGGTGATACGAGCCATTGGATTGTCCTTTCGATATGCAGGGGGATCAGGCCGCGACCATCGCGGTTTCGGGTTTCGAGAGGCCGATGACCGCGACGACGGCGGCGCCGTTCAGCCAGTAGTAGGCGGCATCGAGCCCGGAAAAGCCGAGCGCGAAGGGCAGGATCAGGAACAGGACGCCGACCGCCAGATCGACGGCGAGGTGCAGCTTGTAGGGCAGCACGCGGATCACGCCGAGGTGGTGGTCGGTGAACACGGTCAGCAGGAAGGCCGCGACGCCCACGATCGGCGAGATCGTGAGGGCGAGCGGATTTGAGGCACCGAGCCCGAGCAGGAACGGCAGGGCGATGAGGGCGAGCGCGACGGGGTAGTCGAGCCAGGCATGGATGGTCTTGGTGACGAAGCGCATGGCGCAGGGTCCTTTCGGTTGGGGATCAAACGACGAGCGACGCCGCCGTGGCCTCCAACCTAAGGGTACCGGTGCGGACGATGAATTTCAGATAGTCCATATAGTATTGCAGATCGTCCGAGAACTCGGACGCTGCACTATGCTGCCTCGTGTCGCGCGATGCCGGACTGCCGGAAGGCGGCGGGCGACACGCCGATCTCCTTCTTGAAGACCCGGCTGAAGGCGGATTCCGACGCGTAGCCCGAGACTTCCGCCGCCTCAGCCACCGAGAGCCCCCGCGCTGCGAGCGCCTCGCGCGCGATCTGCATCCGCCAGGAGGTGACATAGGCCATCGGCGTCACGCCGAGTCGGTCCGAGAACCGCTCGGCAAAGCCTGTCCGTGACAGCCCCGCCTCACGGGCGAGGCTGGCAACCGTCCAGTCGGCGGTCGGCGCACGGTGAAACGCGGTCAGCGCCCGCGCCAGATGGGGGTCGGCAAAACCAGCCACGCCACAGTCCGTCTCGTGCTCCGCCTCGATATGGGCACGGATCGCTTGGGCGAAGATCGCCTCGGACATCTTCAGAGCGATCAGATCGCCGCCGAGCCGTGCGCCGCCGGCTTCGGCCCCGATGACCTTGAGCGTGGCTTCAAGCCAGGGGCCAGCCTCCTCTCCATAGCCGCGTAAGTGGATAAAGGGGGGCAAGCGGTCGAACAGCAGATGCCGTGACCCTTCGGCCAGCGCGAAGTGCCCGCAGATCAGCTGCGTATCGCGCGGGCTCTCGCCGCCGCCCCAGACCAGCGTGCCGTGACCCGGAAACCCGGAGCGGGACAGCACGTCGTCCAGCGGCAACGCCTCGTCGGGTCCGGTGTGGCGGCAACTGAGGACATGGGCCGCCCCGTGGGGAATCACGATCAGGTCGCCCTGCGCCAGGTGCACGGGGACCTGCGCCCCCGCTAAACGCACCAGCGCCTCGCCCCGATGGGCAAAGTGGAAACGCGCCACGTCGCGGAAGGCGGGCACGCGGACGCCCCAGGGTTCCATGAAGCTCGTACGGAAATAGAGCGTACCACGAAGCGAAAGGCGGGTGAGGATGTCACTGAGCAGGTCCAACATGGCTAAGAGTTTATCAGCAATTTCAGGCACGTCCAGCTCATAGGACGATCTCGCATGAATTCCGGACTTTCCGGCATTCAAACGCCGGATGATCTCGGGCAGATCGGTGACATTCAAACCACCAACCCGGAGACACTCCCATGAAGACCTTGACCCTTGCCATTGGATTCGCCCTCGCCACGACTGGCTTCGCCGCTCAGGCGGACGAGCCGATGAACGACCTCGAGATCGCCCACACGGCCTATACGGCGGGCGGGCTCGACATCCGCTACGCGCATCTGGCGCTGGCGGTTTCCGAGAACGAGGCGGTGCGCGAATTCGCCCAGACGATGATCCGCGACCACAGCGCCGTCAACGAGGCGGCGGGCGCGCTGATCGCCGAACTGCAGGTGACGCCGCAGGACAACGGGCTGTCGCAGGCGCTGGTCGAGGGTGCGGCCGCCAAGCGGGCCGAACTGATGGCCCTGACCGGCAATGCGTTCGATTGCGCCTATGCGGCCAACGAGCTCGGCTATCATCAGGTCGTCAACAAGACCGTCGCCGAAAGCTTCATCCCCGTCGTCACGGTGGAGCCGCTGAAGGCGCTGCTCGAGGACGCGCTGGTGACCTTCAAGGCGCACGAGCAGCACGCGGAGAACATGGTCGCGGGGCTGACGTGCGCGGGCTGACGCCCCTGACCCGGCGCGGGTTCGGCCGGGGGCTGGGCGCGGCCCTGTCCCTGGCCGGGCTGCCGGGGCTTGCGCGGGCCCATGACGGCACGCACGAGGTCGAGGTGCGCATCGCCAGCTTCGCCTTCGATCCGGCTAGCGTCGAAGTCCTTGTGGGCGACAGCATCACCTGGACGAACGCCGATCTTGCGCCGCACACCGCCACGGCCGAGGACGGAAGCTGGGATACCGGCACGCTGGAAAAGGGCGGCCGCGCACGCATCACGTTCGACGCGCCCGGCGACTATTCCTACTTCTGCGCCTATCACCCCCACATGAAAGGAACCGTCACCGTCCGGACCCGGTCCGGCGCCTGACGCACGCACGGGCCGCCCTCTGTTCCCCAGACACCCCCAGGGCGGCCTGCGCGCCATTTCCAGAGGCGAATAGAATGACACAGTCCATCACACTCGTCAGCCACGCGCTGTGCCCTTACGTCCAACGCATCGCCATCGCGCTTTCCGAAAAGGGTGTGGCGCACGAGCGCGTCACCGTCGATCTGGCGAACAAGCCCGGCTGGTTTCTGGCATTGTCACCGCTCGGGCGGACGCCGGTCCTGAAGGTCGGCGAGGCGGCGCTGTTTGAATCCGCCGCGATCCTCGAATTCCTCGAGGACACGCTGCCCCAGCCGCTGCATCCCGCCGACCCGGTCGAGCGCGCACGGCACCGCGCGTGGATCGGCTTCGCCTCGGAATGCCTGAACGACATCGCCGGGTTCTACACCGCCCCCGATTCCGGGACGCTCGAGCGAAAGGCCGCGGCGCTCCACGCCCGGTTCCGGGTGATGGAAGGCCAGCTTCGCCCCGGTCCCTGGTTCGCCGGAGAGCAATTCAGCCTGGTCGATGCGGTCTTCGCGCCGGTCTTCCGCTACTTCGACACCTTCGACCGGATTGCCGACTTCGGCGTCTTCGATGGGCTGTCGGGGATGGCCGAATGGCGTCGCGCATTGGCCGAGAGGCCTTCGGTGCGGAACGCGGTCACGGCGGAGTATCCCGAAAGGCTGGCCGACTTCCTGCGCCGCAGGGACAGCGCGCTGTCGCGGATGATGGAGCTGTCCTGCCTCACGCTCCGGCAAACGGCATGATCGGCGCCGTCCCCGCCCTCCGCTTCGCGCGGCTGACCGACGTGCCACTTGAGGACCTCGTCGCGCACATGTCGGATCCGCGTCTGCGCGCGCACATGCCATTGCTGACCGGCAACTGGGGCGAGGCGGAGGCGCGGGCCTTCGTGGCGGCCAAAGAGGCGGCTTGGGCGCGCGACGGTCTCGGCCACTGGGCCTTCCTGGCCGGAAAACGGTATGTCGGCTGGGGTGGCTTCCAGAAGGAAGACGCGGAATGGGACTTTGGCCTCGTGTTGCGGCCGCGGGATTTCGGGCTTGGCCAGCGGATCACGCATGCGGCGCTCGACTTCGCGCGCGCCGATCCGCGCATCCCCTTCGTCACCTTCCTCCTGCCGCCTTCGCGCCGCAACCTCGGTGCGCTGCACCGGATAGGGGCGCAGTCTGTCGGCCGGCAGGACCACTCCGGCGCGACATTCCTGAAATTTCGTCTCGACACACCGTTGATCAACCAGCGTTCACAAGGAGAGTTCCCATGACCACCATCGACGATCTCAGCCTCGGGGTTGCCGACGTGCCTGCGGCGCGCGCCTTCTATGGCCGCGTTCTGGACGTCCTCGGCAAGCGCTGCCTCGCGGAAGGAGACGGGTTCGCCGCCTTCGGACGTGACCGCGTAGCCTTTCTGCTCCTGACTCCCTTCAATGGAGGATTGGCCTCCGCGGGCAACGGCGCTCACGTCGCCTTCGCAGCGCCGGATCGCGAGGCGGTCGCAAAGGCCCATGCCGCCGGGCTCGACGCCGGGGCCAGTGACGAGGGCGCACCGGGAGAGCGTGCCGCCTATCCGATGCCCGGCGTCTTAGCCGCCTATCTGCGCGATCCCTGGGGCAACAAGATCGAACTGGTCCATGGCGGATTCAGCGCCTGATCACGGCCCGGCCGAGATCGAACGGCTGCGCACGCAAGTCGC